>CBFDDU010000066.1:0-18117 GCA_965603655.1 uncultured Candidatus Electrothrix sp.
TCGAATTGCCAGCCGTGACTTATAAAGACGGTGCCCCGTTCTTTTACATCCATTTATCCTCCTTTTTTCATATCACATCAAGTGCATACAGACAGACAACAGAAAAGGCCGATCAGGCGTGCCCTGCTGCGATGAACGAGGGCATAGCATAAAGAGGGAGAGGGGAAAACTCAAGTGTTTTTAGGGGATGAGGCGTTGTTCTGACGGGATACACCAACGTGAAGGTCCTGCACCCAGATGACACCTGCCTGAAGGAAGGTGAAAAAGAAAAACGGCCTGTGATCATTACGATCACAGGCCGTTATAAAGAAATTATTTAGCCGATGCAGGCCAGCGGTGATTTACCACCAGCAGACCGTCTTGTCGGCGTCAAAAATCTTTTTAACGAGCTCGTCATAATCCGGATTTTCACCGTGAAGGTTGAACTCATCAGCATCACGATCACGGTTAAGAATTCCAACCAGTGTCTTGATATCATCATTCGGCTCAGAACGATAGACCTGTAATATTTTCATTGCGTGTTTCTCCTTATCTTATTCTGCGCACGCAGGCGGCGGCTCATTGGTCAGCTTAGGCAGGCCGTAGGGGATGATATGATTAGCATCACGCATTCTCTCGCCCAATGCCTCCAGATCGATATTGGTCATCTCAACACCTTCGGGCAGGTCGGTGGGGGCATCAGCACCGCAGCTGAGCACTTCGCCTTCCATGTCCGCGATCCAGGCAATATTTTCCGCCATGTACTCAGACATTTTCGGGAATTCCCCGTTCATGATAACCGGATAACCGTAGTGGTTTTCCACAGCAAGTCCGAGAGCCGAACGTATGCCGTCGTTATACGTACGATTGGCTATCAGGATGTATACTTTTAATGATTCCATATCAGCACGCTCCTTATAAAACGATGTACTTACCGCATTCGTCCAGCAGGGCGCCGTGGAATGCCTGAGTTCTCATTTGTTTTTCAGTAAGTCCGGCAGGAATGTCCTTGGCCGAGTCATATCCTTCGCAGGTGTAGCTATCAGCGCAAATGGCGATATCTTCCTCTCCGCACAGCTCTGCAAGAGCTTTGAAGCGAGCATCCTTGGTCAGGTGGATGGATTTGTAGGTGAAGAAAATCATGGGCTTCTTGCCCGCCTTCACAGTGGCCTCAGCTATGCCTACAACATGGGCCATGTTCTGTGGTGATGTTACAAAAACAGCAAGTTTATTCGGATCAGCAGCCATCGGCTTTATCCTCCTTCTGTGACGTTGTCAACGTACGTGCTTAAATCAAATTAATCAGCAATCAACCTTTCTGAACGAAAAAGCTAATATATCCTGATTCTTCTTTCTCGCCAAGGTACTCGTGACCGGCACGGGTACACCATCCGGGGATATCGTTGCGTGAACCTGGATCGGTTCCATCAATCTGCAGAATCTGACCGCCGTCGATTTTGCCGATTTCTTTTTTGGTACGCAAGAGGGGCATGGGGCAGCTCAGGCCTTTTGCGTCAAGCACAGATACGATATCCAGTCCTTCAGGTGCAGTTTTTACATCACTCATTTGATTCTCCTACCTGGTTGAAATAAAAAATAAAATTTCTCAGTACTGCCTGGTTAAATCTGATCTGAAATGCCATAATACTTCAGCGTTTCAGTTTTTACTTATTGAAAAATAACTGTTTCATATAACGAATAGCACTTCTTCTGTCAAGGGATTAATGCAGATGTGTTTCTGGTGTATTATCCTGTTAACTCCGTGAAAGGTTGTTTAATATTTTGAACGCTGACCGATTTTGCCTCTATGGAGGCTCTGAACAGTCTTGACAAAAATAGTCTGTAAAGGTAAAGAAAGGCCTGATAAAAGGTCTGTTTGCCATATAAATGATACAGGTGGAATGATTTTTTCTTCAAAATATAGGCCGTTGGCCAGAGTTATAGAGGGTAAAGCAGTATTAATTTTTGTTCAGTAACTGAACCAGAAGAGAGGAGGAAAATTTATGAATGAGTCCAGTTTGTTAGGAAAAACAAGAGCCTTGTATAAAGAGCTCTGCGAAACCGAGTGGAACGCCAATATTACCGGCGTGATTATCGCGGTGTTAAGTATTTTGATTATGGTCTGGTGGCGTCCCTGGGGCGCGGTTGGTGCCATCCGTAACTGGGGCGATTGGATCCTGTACGGTATGACCTTCGGGAATATGGATGCCCCAAAATCCGCGTTGATTAGCTCTGGTTCCGTGATCGGGATCGGATTTCTTGGCGGTTCCTTCCTTTCCGCCTGCCTGGGTGGACAATTTGCCTTCCGTTTTCCCCCGTACCGTGAGGTCGTGAAGGGGATCTTGGCCGGTATCCTGATGGGGGTTGGTTCTGCTTTGGCTGGTGGCTGTAATGTCGGCGGTATGTATAATGCCTTGGGCAATCTGGCTGCCAACGGGTTCTCTATGTGGTTGGGCATCGTTATCGGTGTATTGCTTGGCTTATGGTTGCTCTATAAAGAAATGGAGTATATCACCTGGGGTTCAAATGGAGCCTGGACCGTCCAGGTTCCCCGTGTTGTTCAGACCCTCTGCGGTCTCGGCGCTCTTGCTGCTTTGATTTGGGGTGCGTATCAGTACAGCGGCTATGACGGTGAGGGCAATGTGGACTATATTGCCTCTCTTTCTGGTATTCTGCTGCTTGCTGCCGGGCTGGGTTACGCAATGCATCGCGGACGCTGGTGCATGATTCAGGGGTTCCGTGAGCCGCATATGACCGGTGACTGTACCTTGGCCAAATCCGTGGCCCTGTCCATTTTTATCTTGGCTATCGGCGGTGCTGTGGTCAAATTCGCTGTGCCCATCAGTAATGAGGGCGTAGCTGTTCTGGCCCCGATCAACTATGTGCGCGGTACCTTTGGTTGGGTTGGTGTTGCCGGTGGTTTTCTTTTCGGGCTGGGCGGTATGCTGGCTGGTGGTTGCGGTTCCGGTACCCTTTGGCGCGTGGGAGAGGGGCAGATCAAACTCTGGATCGTGGTTCCTTTTTTCGGTATTGCCAACGCCTTGATGAGTCTGTGGTTCAAAGGGATGGAATTCGAGATCGGCGGAGCAAAATTGCATGATCTGTTGACCCAGGCAAAATACGGTCTGCTGGATGCTGATGTTGATGAGATTCAGGATGCTATTGATGCGGCCGATACCATCACCGTCGTAGGTATTGAGAAAGCTGGCTACTTGGGTAAATATATCTACATGCCCGATGTAATGGGCTACGGCTGGACTCTGGGGCTGATCGCCCTGAGCATGGCGTTGTGGTACATCATTGTTACCTGGAATGAGGACAGCAATAAGCTGATCGTTCCAATGTGATGTTTCGCTGACTAAACAGCGTGCTTTAAGATCGCAATATCCTTTCGAGGGTATTGCGATTTTTTGTTTTTACATGAAACATCTCCATCAATCGGAGGTCGTCTTATTATTTTTCCCTCATCAAAAATTTGTGCGGCTCGGGCTATACCGGCCAAAAGGGGGGCAACAGAAATCGGTCGACGGCAGATCATCAAACGCTCCTGATTGTTGTTTTTGAGACAACATATCAAGCAGCCAGCACCATCATCTCAATGCAGGACTATCGCCGAAATCAACCTCAAAAAGAACAATAATTCCTGGATTCCAGCTATGATCATCCTCCTTGCGCCAGGTAACTCGGGGAGCCACTTCAAACACCAGCCAGTCGCGCCAGAATCGATAGCGGTAACGAACCTGGCAAAGAGTTTCCGAGAGATCATGAGAGGGACGGGAAAGGAAATAGTTACTTATGGAATATTCGAGGACCTGATCTTGGTTCAGAGGTTGAAAAAGAGAGAAGGTGAACGTGTGAGGATAGCCCAGGGTATGCTCGTTCCAGTTTCCATCCAGGGTCAAACGGAGGAGTTTGTCGGCAAAGATCTCGCGTTCAAGGTCGAAACTGGTCTTGGATTCCCAGCCGCGATTATCATACCAGCGAAGATTTTGGGTAAATGTGGCCCGATATCTATCGGGGGTCCAAATTTGCCGATAGCGCAGGCCAAGATAACCATGAGGTAAGAGGTTATGAAAAGAGAGACCAGTGGAAAACCTGAGGTTGAGGTCATCCATATGAGCTGCGTAATAGCGTAAATCAGCGGAGAGGCTGCGCTCTTCCTTGTCCGACACCGGGTCATAAAACTGGTGCGGAGATGATTCTTCATCGCTAGGTTCATCGGTGAGTTCATCGCTCGAGTTCGTATCAAGAAAAAAATTGATCCGCTCGTTCAACTTCGGCATGGATAAACGCATTCTGAAATAGGTTTTGAGCTTCACTGATTTGCCATCCTCGGCAGAGGATTTCACCCTGATGCGGATACGGGTACGTTCCTCCTCATCAAGATAATCCTCATCGCCAAAAAAGGAATCCAGCCAGCGGGCCGAGGTCAGCAAGCCTCCGGTGATCAGGGTATGGGTCAGGTCAACAGGATGCGGCTCCTCAATCGACTCGGCTCTTCCTGTAATCGGAAATAGGGATATCAAGAGGCCGAGCCAGAGGGAGAAGATCTTGCTTGCGTCCTTGCTTTTTGTCACCATGCCCCGCTCTCCCACAACATCAGTCCAATGGTGGAAATTTAAGTTGAACTTTCATCCCGTTAGTTTATTATCTATACTGGATTTTTACAAATAAAAATGTATTCGATTATGCCGATGTGGTGGACGGTCTCGGGATTGCCCTTTCCGGTGCAGACGGTATATAGCAGACAGGGATATGGAGAGAAACCAATTACGAAAAGAACGACTTGCTGAGCGAGGTCTGTTGGATGCCGCCCTGCGTCGGAGCAAAAGCAAGCAGATACAAACTCGGCTACTTGAACAGCAGATTATACGTGATGCAAAGCACCTGTTTATCTATGTTCATTTCCGCACTGAGGTCGAAACCCTTGCTTTGATTGCGCATTGCCTTGCCAAAGGAAAAACTGTCTCGGTTCCTGTGACCCTGCGCCAGGAGTCCCGGCTGTTGGCCGTGCAGATTACTGATCCTGCGACGCAGCTGGAACCGGGCTGTTTCGGAATTCCAGAACCGACGGAAGAGCAGATTGCCCGAGCAATCATTGATCCAACAGAAATTGATGCGGTCCTTGTACCGGGTTCGGTCTTTGATCCCCAGGGAGGAAGGCTCGGCTACGGTGGTGGCTATTATGATCGTTTTTTAACCCAGGATGCGCCGCAGGCCCGGCGGATCGGGCTGGCCTATGCCGTGCAGATGGTTGAGCAGGTACCGATGGAAGCCCATGATCAATATATGGATATGATTATTACTGAGCAGCAGGCATATGCATGCAAAAAACTGCGGGAGGAGGTGTGATGCGGAAAACAGGTGTGTACAGAGATGATCTTTTTTTGGAGCATCAACCCGGCTTCGGTCACCCGGAATCACCGGAGCGCTTACGGGTGATCTATGAGGCCCTGGACAAGGGAAAAATAGCAGAGCATTTTGTCTTTCCCGGCTTTGATCCGGTCTCGCAGGAGCTGCTCCAGCTCAATCATGCACCGGTCATGGTTGATCGAGTGGCATCAACCCAGGGAAAGGGACATGATTATCTGGATGCCGATACCCAGACCTCGGCCCGTTCTTATGAGGCGGCCTGTCTGGCTGCCGGTGCCTTGGTGGATGGTATTGTCCGTATTGATAGCGGAGAGTTGGATAACGCCTTTTGCCTGGTTCGCCCGCCAGGGCATCATGCGGAACAGGGGGGATCAGCAGGGTTCTGCCTGTTCAACAACGTCGCCATTGCCGCCCGCT
Organism: uncultured Candidatus Electrothrix sp.; assembly: GCA_965603655.1. Classification (GTDB taxonomy): domain Bacteria; phylum Desulfobacterota; class Desulfobulbia; order Desulfobulbales; family Desulfobulbaceae; genus Electrothrix. Next base: position 5,770 of record CBFDDU010000066.1, read on the forward strand.
GGGCCATGCGAGAGCTGGGCATGCAACGTATTTTGATCTTTGACTGGGACCTGCACCACGGCAACGGCACCCAGCATAGTTTTTACGATACCGATAAGGTGCTCTATGTGTCCAGCCATCTCTACCCTTATTACCCCGGAACCGGGGCCTTCCCCGAGATGGGTAAGGGAAATGGCGAGGGGTTTACTCTCAATATTCCCCTGCCCGGCGGTGAAGGGGATATGGAGTTTGCTCGGATCGTGAATGAGCTGGTTGTGCCCATTACCCGAGCCTACCAACCCGAGCTGATTTTAATTTCCTGCGGTTTTGATGTCTCTGACGGCGATCCCCTCGGAACTATGCGGGTGAGCCCGGCAGGCTTTGCCTGGATGACCCGTCAGCTGATTGCCGTGGCAGAGGAGGTCTGTCGTGGCAAGGTGCTGGTCACCCTGGAAGGTGGGTATGATCTGGCCGCCATGCGGGACGGCAGCCTTGCTGTGTTGGCTGAGCTCTGCGGGGAAAAGCTTGACTGTGGGTATCCGATTAACCTGTCTGCTGAGAAGGCGGCCCAGTTCGCAACCTCTACAGCTCCCTGTCCGGCCCTGGATTATACACTTGATTTTGCTAGGCAGTATTGGAAAGGGCTGTGACGGTTATCATCCCGTTGCGGTGATACCAAATTCTGTAGGGGCAATTCATGAATTACCCTTACCGGGCAGGCACAGGGACCTGCCCCTACTCCTTTTATGCCACCGCTTTTTCTTCGACCCAGGTCGGTCTTTTAACAAACTGCGCCATTATCGCCCCGACAATCAGCAGAGCCGCTGAGGTATAAAAGGCATAGTCCAGACTACCGGTCATATCCTTGATGACCCCTCCCAACTTGGCCATGAAAAAGCCCAGGCCCCAACCAATAAAAATCAGCCCGTAGTTGAGGCCTAGATTTTTCGCGCCGTAAAAATCACCAGTGAACAGCGGCATCAGCGACAGCCCGCCGCCGTACTGCCAGTAGGCATTGAGGTATGGTCTTATCTTGTCGTCAATTTGTAAGGGAACTATGCAGGACAATTATGATAATGATAACTCCTTTTACTTGCCCTCCTGGTGTGAAAGTTTTTCTTGACCGAATAAATAAAACTGTGTACATCTTATACATCAAGGCGAAAGCTAAGAATAACCGTCTGCGACAAGGAAATTTTTCATCGGGCGCAGTTCAGTCTATCGTCTATTTTGTCATAATAAAGAGGCAACGAACGTTTCATTATTTCTTGAGCGATTGCCTCTGCTTTCTGGTTGGTGCCGGAAAGTTGAATAAAGCCACAGCCGTCGTGAGATGGTGTCGGAAAGCCACGGGTCTCCAAAGGGGAGATAGCCGGGTCGCCTACTTTTTACTCTTTACCAGGAGGTTGTTATGAAAACTCCACGTATGCTCTCCCCTTATATCGGCATGATTTATGATTGGTCGATACGCCTTTTTACACCTTTTCAATCCAAGTTGACAATTTGTTTTTCTCCGCAATATAGATTCGATCGGAGGTCTTCCCGGCCGATATCTGTTCTCTTTTTTCCTTTGCAACAGGGCAGAGTTGTTCCTGTTCGTGTTGACACCCGAAGGGTTCGGTAATTTTTTAGAGAAGTTTTCTCGAAAACCCCCGGGTTGGTCATTTGGTTCAGGACGAAAATTCTGACGATAGGATCCGTCTGTGCAGCCGTTTTGCGGCTGAAAAAAAGACACAAAAGAGCGTTTGCTATGAATGTATACTTGGATAATTGTTGTATGAACAGGCCCTTTGATGATCAATCCGATCGTCGTATCCGATTTGAATCCGAGGCTGTTAAGGTGATTTTGTCGCTTTGTGAGCAGCGGCGCTGGCATAATATTGCCCAGTTTGAGATTGATCAGATTCCCGATGAGGACAGGAGAAAGAAGCTGCAACTGCTTAGCGGGCAGACGGAGGATGTCGTCACGATAGACAAGACTGTCTCCGCAAGGGCAAGAGAGTTTGAAGAAAAAGGGATACAGGCCTTTGATGCGCTGCATTTAGCCTGTGCGGAAGACGGTGCAGATGTCTTTTTAACAGTGGATGACAATCTGCTGCAGCAGGCATTGGGCATTGAAGATTTAAGGATACCGGTCCATAATCCGGTCCTTTGGCTTATGAAGGAGGGTAAAGCATGAAGATAACAGACGGCAAGGTGCAATGGGCAGGGATTGAAGCAGGGAGTAAAAATATCAGCGCGATTGAACTGATTCGCTATCTCCAGCAGGTGGACCCAGGTTCCGGGAATTATGTGCAGGACCGGCAGGAATGGCAGCAGGAGTATTCAGTCGATATGTTGCTGGGTGCTGTTAAGCAGGGGTAGGGGAAGCTCGAAATTTTGTTCCTGCGTTGCAAGAGGCGGTTTGCAAACCGCCTCTCCATATCTCTTTTTCCTTCCTTACGGTGTTTTTGATCACAGATCTTTCCGGTCGGGCAACACTCATCTCCTGCTTGGCAAGCAACCTCCGTTGCTGTGCCTTTTTCTCCTACATCGTAAAAAAAAATATCTCAATTTCTTGACAGAGTACCTAGAAAGGTTTTAAAGCTGATGAAGTATCCTCTTTTCAGAGGCTTTCTGGCCTGGAGATAAATCTCCGGGCTGGTTGCGGGTGTACAGTACGTCCTGGATAAGTGTAATAAAACAGCGGTCGTCGTTGTAACGGCGGATCGGAATTAAGGAAAAGACCATGAAAATAACCAAACAAGAAGTAGAACGGGTGGCCGCGCTGGCCCGCCTTGAATTGACCGAAGATGAAATCGAGAAGCTGACCCCGCAATTGGATCACATCCTCAGCTATGTGGCTAAGCTGGATGAACTGGACACCGAGGGCGTGCCGGTGACCACCCATACCCAGAGTGTGACCAACGCCTTTCGGGAGGATGAGGTGCGGGAGTCCCTGCCGCGTGAGAAGGCCTTAGCTAATACGGCTAAAGAGAACGGTGAGTCCTTTGTGGTGCCCAAGGTTGTGGGCTGAGGGAAGACCGGTTTTAACGCAGATGCCTTGCCAAGGTTCCTTTCCTCTTGGGAATTCTTCAAAAAATAAGATCCCTATCGGTGCGGGATTGGTAGGGGCAGACCTGCGTGTCTGCCCGGCATAACAGGGCGAACACATAGGTTCGCCCCTACAGCAGCCAGCATAAGGTGTTGCTTGAAGGTTGCCCTCAAACCACCTGATAATACCGCTGGCCAGCGCAGGCCCGGCAGAGGATCTGCCCCTCCTGCTCCACGTCCCGGCTGTCCTGGACATGATCGCCGCATTGCTCGCATTGCACTCGGCGTTGGGGACGGCCCGGCATATCGCAGGCCGGGATGGTGGCCTTTACCTCCTGCACGGTAAAGAGTTCCTCTTCCGGCATGACCTTATAAGCAGCCAACTGCCGTTGGTATTTCTCGCTAACTTCCGGGCAGTATTTTTTTGAAAGCTCACGGGATTCCTCCCGTGCCGTCACCCGGACCGCCTTGCCGGTCTCCAGGTTCACAAAGGTGGCCGCCATGATCCCGAAATCCATCCAGCGCATAGAACGCTTGCCCAGGCTACACCCGGTGACTGATTGAATGGCATCGGTAGCGCAACGGTCAATTTCCACCAGCACATACAGTTTTTTTCGATCCGCACCCTTGGGGTCAGCTATATTGATGCGCTCAAGGCCCAGTATGGACATGCGCACCCCGATGACCTGACCGGCACAGATATGGCCGTGGATTTTTGTCGAGATATCTAAAAGTTCATCAAAGGATTCCATGATTATTCACTCTTCTTCATCAGTTTTGCTCGGTTCACCTTCGTTCGTTTCAGTTTCACCATAGGCCGCTAATCTGCGCCGTAATTCCTCACACCCCAGGTCGGTCTTGATGGAAAAAAGGATGCGGTCTGCCGGGCCTATGTTCAGGGCCGCATCTAGGGCCGCTGCCTGCTTGCTCTGCTGGTTTTTGGAGAGCTTATCCGCCTTGGTGTAGATCGGCAGGGCCGGGATGTTGTTATATTGCAACCAGTCCAGCATCTCCCGATCCGTAGCCTTGAGTTCGTGGCGAAGGTCAATGATAACCACCACGCAGGCCAGGGTTTCCCGTTCCAGCAAATAGCCGCCGATCAACTCCTCCCATCCTGAGCGCATTTTGCGGCCCACTCGGGCAAAGCCGTAGCCGGGCAGATCCACCAGATACATCCGCTCCTTGACCTCGAAGAAATTCAGGCTCTGGGTCTTGCCCGGTTTGGAGCTGGTTTTGACCAGACTCTTACGATTGATCAACTTGTTGATCAGGCTGGATTTGCCCACATTGGAGCGACCGGCAAAGGCGATTTCCGGGTAAAGAGGGTCGGGCAGCCGTTTCAGGCTGAAGACCGAGTCCATAAAGGACACCTCGTTGAAGTTCATCATTGCTTTGCGGCTCCTCAGGGCCGTGGGGTGCGGGTGCGCGAAATTGTTTTCGCTGTTGCGTTCATCAGGGGCAGCTGACCTTTTTTAGATGACTTTGTTCAGGGAATACTCAATAATGCCCTCGGCCCCGATCTTTTTCAGCTGCGGGATCAGATCGCGGACCTGATGCTCGGAGATAACTGTCTCTACTGAGAACCAAGGCTGCTTATAGAGGCGGGCCACCGTGGGCGCGGTGACGCTGGGCAGGATCTCTAGGATATCTTCGAAGCGTTCTTCGGGTACGTTCATTTTCAGGGCGACGATTTTATCTGCTCGCAGCGCTCCTTGCAGGAGCATGGCAATATCGTCAATTTTGTCTTTTTTCCAAGAATCTTTCAAGGCCTGATGGCTGGCGATCAGCTGGGTGTTGGACTGCATCAGCTCGTGGATAACCCGTAACCCATGAGCGCGAATGGTGGCCTCGGTCTCGGTGACCTCGACAATGGCGTCTGCCAGCCCGGACACGGCCTTGGCTTCAGTGGCTCCCCAGGAAAAGGAGATGTCCACGTTCATGTTGCGCTCTTTAAAGAAACTCCGGGTGACATTGACCAGCTCCGTGGAGATGCGCTTGCCGTCCAGCTGCTCCACCGAGGTGATTGGGGAATCACCAGGCACGGCAATGACCCAGCGGGTCGGTTTCTTGCTGACCTTGGAATACACCAGATCCTCAATCACAACCACGTCCGATTCGTTTTCCAGAGTCCAGTCCTTGCCGGTGATTCCGGCATCTAGGAGTCCGTCTTCAATATAACGAGACATCTCCTGGGGGCGACAGATATAGACGGACAGTTCCGGGTCATCCACTTCAGGGAAATAGTTCCTGGCCGCCATCTTGATCTGCCAACCGGATTTTTCAAACAGGGCAATGGTTGCCTTTTCCAGGCTGCCTTTGGGTATGCCTACCTTTAATACACTCATAATATCCTCAATATTTGACGAGTCCGTAAGCCAAGGCTTCGGACGGGATTAATAATAACGGGGTAGGGGTTGACCTGTATGTCCGCCCTTGTTGCCGCTACCAGCGGCGTTGCATATTCGGGTAGACACAGGGGTCTACCCCTACAAAACGCCGGTTAAAGCGATTCGCCGTAGGGGTCGGCCCCGTGCCTGCCCTGCATAGATCAGCCGTACACCTTGGCTGGATCAAAAATCGGCTCGGCGGTGATCTCCAGTTCATCGCCCTTCACCCGGCGGAAGAAACAGCTGGCATAGCCCTTATGGCAGGCTGCGCCGCCCAGCTGCTCCACCTTGAAGACCACGGTGTCCTGGTCGCAGTCCACCAGGATCTCTTTGACCAGCTGGACATGACCGGAGGACTCGCCCTTGAGCCAGAGTTTATTGCGGGAGCGGCTCCAGTAATGGGCCTTGCCAGTTTCCAGGGTCTTCTGCCAGGATGCTTCGTTGATATAGGCCAGCATGAGTACGTCGCCGCTGGCTGCGTCCTGCGCAATGGCGGGCAGGAGACCGTCTTTTGATTTTGTGAAATTGAGTTCAGGCATGTTCTTTGGTTGGTTCAAGAGGGTAATGATGTCGAGCGATTCCGGGATGATTTGGATAGGGCTCCATACCTCCGGCTATTTTTTCTCGTTCTTCGAGACCAGTTCCTTATGATATTTTTCCAGCACAACTAAATCTTCAATCAGCTTATCCGTGGCTGCCAGAACAATAACGGGCTGTGCTCTTTTCTGGATACCCAAGTAGAAATCTTTGGCGATGGGCCAGAGTTTGTTGATGCTGTTAATGCTTTTTTGCAATGCTTCAGAATGGGCTTCGTGTTCGGCGATTTTCTTCAGTCCTGTTTCAAAAGTCGTGACCGACTGCTTGAGCTGAATCACGTTATCTCCGTTTTCGATCCCGGCATGATGGGCAATGTAATATTTGTTGATCCTCTCCAGGAGGCGCAACTGGCGTTTAATTCCATCCAGTATTGTTTCTTCGGAATCTCTGTTTTTCGGCAGATGTGCTTCGGCAAGAAACTCCGCTGCTTCAAACAGGGACTCGCTGGCATCTATGACCATTGCGCCGTGTTTGTCACTGTAGGTTTTAGGCAGAATTGCCTTGAGGTTATCATAGGAGGAAAGGAGAAACTTCATAATGTTCTCCTGCTCCTTGCCCTGGAGGCCTTGTTGCAGTATTGGTATATTTTTATCAAATTCAGTCAGACCTTCCTGCAAGTGCTGAACAGCTGTCTCATATCGAATATCCAGTTCCTTATAAAAATAAGATTTAGCGATTTTCTGGCTTGCGTATTGAATATCACAGGCTGCGTCAGAAACAAGCCGTTCGCTATTCTTTGCCGAAACCTCGACAGCGGAAAAGCAGAGTATACAGGAAAATAGGAAAACAAGGGAGTGTAGCGTATTTTTGTTCAGGATCCCCATGGGATATCGCCTCCTTGAGAGAAGTATATGTTGGCAGGCCATGGCGAACGTCTTTGCCCTGTCCTGCCCAGATGGACACATCGCGTACTGCTTGTGCGTATCATTTTTGTTTGTTTCGCCAGCGGGAAAGTTGAGCAGTGCACCGGATGCGTTGACTGTTGAACAGGTAAACGCATCAAGCTTTTTTTTCCGGCTCTGTTGCATCTTTTGTTTTTTTACCTCTCTGCTCCCGCTCAATAAATTGAATCATGCAGGATGTTCTGTGCTGGCAGTAATCTCCTGGATGCCGACATGCCGCCTGTTCGGCATCCATTTTTTCTCCGTATTTGACGCACTCAAGTTCCATGGTTTTTCTCCGTAACCGGATATGTTCAAAAAAACTCAGCGCGAAAAACAGTACATTTATGCCGCTGAGCCGCCTTTGTCAAGGCTCTTTCGTCTGCTTGCTATGACCTGCATGTTTTGCGGGCTTGTCAAATCAGCATGATTTATATTATATAGGGGGTGATAAAATTAAAATTACGTTAACTTTGTTCCCCGCGCTTGAGCGGGTGCTCATTTGAGGAAAAAATATGTGCCCTGTCGCCTTGACCGACACCGTTACTGTCACCTATACGGCTTCTCTGGAAACCGGAGAATTGATTGAAAAAAGAGATGAAACCAATCCGGCCACTGTGTCCATCGGCAGCGGAGTTATATGCCGGGCTGTTGAGGCCTGTCTGTTCGGCATGGAGCCGGGACAGAGAAGGGTGATCCGGGTGGATCCCGAGGATGCTTACGGGCTGCATGAAAAGGAGTTGGTCCAGCAGATTCCCTTGGCGCATTTTAAAGGAAAGCTTGATCCAAAACAGGGAATGATTCTTTCCTTGGCTGTGGATAGAGACGGCGAGCAGCATAAGGTACCGGCTATGGTCACTGAGGTACATGAGGATAGTATTACAGTGGATTATAATCATCCGCTGGCCGGGCGACCCATTGTCTATGAGGTCGCGCTGATCACAATCAATTCTTGATCCTGCTGAGACAGCGTTTGCTGGCTCCTTGTTCTTCGCTATTCGTCCTGGGCCGGGAACTCGGCTTGCCGTTCTTCGGTAAAATAACAGAAGTGGTCCCAGGAAACCTCGGTGCCGGAAACCGGGCAGCGGAGAGCGACCTTTTTCTCATCAGCTCCTATGACCAGCCAGTCACCCTTGCGTGGGCCGTCCTCAATATGTATTTTTTGGCCCGGAGCAAAGGGGTATCGTTTGAAGAAAAGGACTTTTTCACTCATCGTGTTCTCCTAGATCGCCTTGATTGAGTTGCTGCTGGAATAATGAGGGGCTATCCCGCAGCAGGGAAGGAAAAGATTATGCATAGTAAACCGGAACCGGGAAGCGATGTCAATCCGTTTCAGCAACTTGATCAGATTGTCAGGAAGCTGCGTTCGCCGGGTGGCTGCCCTTGGGATCAAAAGCAGACTGGGCCGAGCTTGAAAAAATATCTCCTGGAAGAGGCTGCCGAGTTGGCCGAGGCCATTGACAGCAGTAATCAGGAGCATATCCGGGAAGAGATAGGGGATATGTATTTTATCTTGGCCCTGCTCGCTCTTATGTATGAGGAGCAGGATGGTGTTCCGGCAACAGATCCTGTCCAGAAAATCTGTGCTAAGATGGTGCGTCGCCACCCCCACGTTTTTGTCCGCACAGAAGGGCAATCAGGGCGATCTTTATCCGAAGAACAGCTTCGGGAGCAGTGGGAGCAGATCAAGCAGGAGGAAAAGGCGACGGGAAAGAACAAATGAGGGAGAAAGAAGCACCTGATGTATGCGAATTCGATTGCCTTGGTTCGGTTTTTTGTTGATTTTGAGCAAAAAAGAACGCTTTTTTCTCTGAAAAGATGTTCCGCAGTTGAGGAAGATTGCGCTTTTTGTTAGGGTGCGGCGTAGATAATACCTTGTAGTTGTTGTTCGCCTGTTCTACTCGGCGGATAATTTTTTCAAAGAGATCGTGTGAGGAGGATGTATGAAGGTTCTGGTCATTGGTTCCGGTGGCAGGGAACATGCCTTGGTTTGGAAGTTGAGTCAGTCGGAAAAGGTACGATCCATTTGCTGTGCACCCGGAAATGCCGGAATAAAAAAAATGGCATCCTGTGTCAAGATCAGCTCGGATGATATTGAGGGTCTGCTTGAGTTTGCCAAAAAAGAGAATGTTGATCTGACCATAGTGGGGCCGGAAGATGCTCTGGCCGCTGGTATTGTTGATCGCTTTGAAGAAGAAGGCCTGCGTATTTTTGGGCCGAGTACGGCTGCTGCTGAGTTGGAAAGCAGTAAGGTATTCTGTAAAGATTTTCTCGAAAAATATAATATTCCCACTGCCGCATATAAGTCCTTTGATAAGCCCGGCGCCGCCAAAAAATACATTGAAAAGATAGGCGCGCCCTGTGTGGTCAAGGCTGCCGGGCTGGCTGCCGGTAAAGGGGTTATTATCTGTCAGACCGAAGAGGAAGCCAAAGAGACGGTTGACCAGATGCTGAAGGAAAACGCCTTCGGCGATGCAGGCAGCACTGTGGTTGTTGAAGAGTTTCTCGTTGGTGAGGAGGCCTCCTTTATCGCCTTTGTTGACGGCGAAACCGTGTTACCCCTGCCTTCGTCCCAGGATCATAAGGCAGTTTTTGAAGGCGACCGTGGACCCAATACCGGTGGCATGGGAGCCTATTCCCCGGCCCCGATCATGGACGAAGGGATGAGCATGCGGGTGATGAACGAGGTCATGCTGCCCACCGTACGGGGGATGGCGGAAGATGGCCGTCCTTTTAAAGGCATGCTGTACGCAGGCATGATGATTGACGGTGACCGGATCAATGTGCTGGAGTTTAACTGTCGTTTCGGAGATCCGGAATGCCAGCCCCTACTCATGCGTTTGCAAACCGATCTGGTGGAGATTGTTGAAAAGGCCATTGACGGTAAGCTCAATGAGGTTGAGCTGGAGATTGATCCCCGACCCGCTGTCTGTGTTGTCATGGCTTCGGAAGGCTATCCGGGTAATTACATCACCGGTAAACCCATCACTGGCCTTATCAACGCTGCAAAGCTGAGAGATGTCATGATCTTTCATGCCGGTACCGCCATTGAAAACCGGAGAACCGTGACTGCTGGCGGCAGGGTGTTCGGCGTCACTGCAATGGACACTACGGTGAGTAAGGCCATTGAGCGGGCTTATAAGGCGGTGGATAAGATCCGGTGGAAGGGCTGTTATTATCGTCGGGATATCGGGCATCGTGCCGTTTCTCATCTGAAGAAAAATTGCGGCCCCTTGGTGGGCGTGGTCATGGGCTCGGATTCGGATCTGCCTGTTATGCGGGCGGCCACGGATTTTCTTGACTCGGTGGGCATTAAGAATGAGATCAGGATTTCTTCAGCCCACCGCACACCGGAACAGGCTGCGGAATATGCTCGGACCGCTGCCCAGCGCGGCCTGAAGATCATCATTGCCGGAGCTGGAATGGCGGCCCATCTGGCTGGAGTGCTGGCTGCTCATACCACCCTACCGGTGATCGGGGTACCCATTGATGCCTCTTCGCTGAACGGGCTGGATGCGCTGTTGTCCACAGTGCAGATGCCGCCGGGTATCCCGGTGGGAACCATGGGCATCGGCAAGGCCGGTGCAAAGAATGCTGCGATTTTTGCGGCCCGGATTCTTGCGACAAGCGACCCGGACCTGGTTGCGGCCCTTGAACAACACAGTCGGGATATGGCTGTCCAGGTAGAGGCTAAAAATAAAGCCCTTGTCGAGGGATAAGGGCACGATCTTCGGTGCTCTGTTCTGCTTTTGATCCGGCTGCACTGAGTGAGGCAGCTCGACTGCTTCGTCAAGGCGGCCTGATCGCCTTTCCCACAGAGACTTCTTACGGCCTCGGCGTTGATCCCTTCAATGCCGAGGCTCTTCAGCGTTTATTTGCGGTAAAACAGCGGCAGCCGGACAAAGCAGTTCTGGTTTTGGTTGCTGAGCAGGCCCAGATAACCGAGCTGGTTGCAGAGGTGCCTGCGGTTTTGCGTAGGCTTATGGCCGCCTTCTGGCCCGGTCCACTCACCTTGGTTTTTCCAGGCCGGTCAACCCTGCCACCCCTCCTCACTGGCGGTACCGGCAATATCGGTATCCGCCAATCTCCTCATCCCTTTGCCTCCCAACTCCTTCATGCCTTTGGCGGTCCGATTACCGCCACCAGTGCCAATCGCTCCGGTGCTCCCCCTGCAACAACTGCTGCTGAGATTCAAGAGAGCTTGGGCTCTGAAATTGATTTGATTTTGGACGGTGGCACTACTCCTGGTGGTGCTGGCTCGACTTTGGTTGGTTGCGATCAAGGGCAGCGGCTTTGCTGCTTGCGGGTAGGGGTGGTGGCTTTTGGGGATATTTGTAAGGTTGCTTCTGTGGTTGGGTAATCTGGTAGGTCCGCTTGAGTGCAACGAAAGCGGACGGTTCTTTGCCCGAATGGTCTGATCAGGGATCCATACTAAAAGCGGAAAACGTGTCCCCGATTTGCACGATTTGCACGCCGAAAGGCTGTCATCCGATCAGGATACCTCCCAATCTATGGTTGCCGTCTGTCCAGTCGCTACTGATCCTGTCTGGTAGTCAGTTATCTTCTTTTCGTTGACCGTCAAGCTGACCTGATCGTTTTCAAGAATCTCTACAAAGGTTGGCAGCTTCGCTCCGCTCTTCATATCAGGAATTGAGGGGCAGTAATAGCCTGAGTTTATATACACTGGCGAGGTCTCGCGTCCATTCCAAACCAGCCTATAGTCATGGGTATGGCCCATGACCACCACCCGTGTTTCAGGGTTCTTTGAGCAATGGCGCTTGGCAAAATAATCCAATCCGTGGAAGTTGACTTTGATTTCTTCCAGATCTTCAAAAAAATCCTTCAATGAGAGGAGGCCGGGATAATAATCATCCACCGCATCAGAAGAGGGATGACCACCTCGGTACCATTCCATGTTGTATTCCAGCTTGTTGCTCTTATCGAAGGAGAGAACAGCATCTAAAACAGTCTCTGCAATATTAGGAAACTCCCCTCGTTCAATCAGGTCCTTGATCGTCTGGATAATCACCTTGATATCCACTCCGATGTGCGAATAGTCTGGATCACCGGAGTCCTTCAGGTAGGCGCTGTTGGGTTGACCTGTGCCGAGCTGTTTGAGCACAGAGTCCCCCACAGTGCGGGTGATAAAATGTCCCACCGGGAGAGGAATATAGGGATTAGCCGACATCTGGGCAGGTTTGTTAAAGAGATCGTAGAGGTGACCGTGCTCGGCATAGATTTTTTTTTTACTACTTTGATAACAGCTATTTTCATGGCAAGGTGTTTCAGGGTTGTTGCCGATGCCCGGAAGAACAGCGTGATCGGTGTGTTGGGCAAACCAGGCATTGATCTCCTGGAGTTCGGCCAGCATATCATGGTTGCCGTTGACAAAGCGCAGGTTCCCTTTGCCCTTCAGGGGGGTGTGATTAAAAGTGCGGTTTTTTATGCAGCCTTCGCCACACTATCCCAAT
>CBFDDU010000067.1:0-17966 GCA_965603655.1 uncultured Candidatus Electrothrix sp.
AGGATCTGCTGATTCTACAGCAGCAGCATGCATTACGTCTGGAAACCGAACAACGTAAACTGGCAGAGTCGGAACTGACCAACTTTACCCCCAAGGAATTTCACTCCCTGATGAATGCCGCCCATGCCGTCTTAATGCATCGCAAATTTAAGGTTTCCGCCCGTATCATTTTTGACGAGGCCTGTAAGATGACCGGAGCCACTTCTGGTTATATTGCTCTGCTGAGTGATACCGGCGAAGAGAACGAGGTGCTTTTTCTGGAGGCCGGCGGGTTGCCCTGCACGGTGGACCCTGACCTGCCCATGCCGATCCGCGGTCTGCGTGCTGAATCCTACCACAGCGGCAAGGCGGTTTATGACAATGATTTTATGCATTCTCAATGGACTACCTATCTTCCTGCTGGCCATGTGGACATGAGAAACGTGATGTTTGCACCGCTCAATATCAGCGGCAGGACAGTGGGCATTATCGGGCTGGCCAATAAGGATGGCGATTTTACCGAATTCGATGCCACCATGGCCGAGGCCTTTGGCGAGGTCGCCGCTATTGCTTTACGCAATTCCCGAACTCTGGATGAGCTGGATGAAACCAACAGGAAACTTGAACATTTTAATGAAGCTCTGGTCAACCGTGAGATGCGCATTGTCGAGGTGAAACAGGAGATGAATTCCCTGTGTCGGGAGTTGGGCCGGGATCCTGTTTACAGGGTCGGAACTGGCAACTGATCTGTCTTTCTGTATTCACTCTTCAATTGGATCGGATGAACCAAGATGACGCGTATATTGAATGCAGACCGCAAACCGGCAGCTGATCAGCAGCGCGTTTTTCTGCGCTCCACTCTGGTTGCGGCACTCCTGTTTTTTCTGCCTGCCGCCTGCGGTAATAATGAGGGCCCAGTCTCCGAGAAAATCGAGGTGCGTCTGGCCTTGGCATCACAGCCTTCCAGCGGATTGATCTTTGTTGCCCTTGAGAAGGGATTCTTTGAACAGGCAGGGTTAAATATCAAGCTGATCGAATATCCCAGCGGTAAACGGGCACTCAATGAGGGATTGTTGAGCGGTCGGACAGATATCGCCGTGTGTGCGGATGTTCCGCTGGTTGACGCTGCGCTGAAGGGAAGCCGTTTTAAAATTTTTTCCACTGTTTTTTACGCGGATAATGTCAACCGAATCATTGCCCGTCGTGACGCCGGAATCAGTCGACCGGAGGATCTGATCAATAAACGGGTAGCCACCCAATATGCATCAGCTGTCCATTTTTTTCTTTCCCAGTTTATGCTCGCCAAGAATATCGAAGCGCAGGCCTTTCAAACTTTGTATATGAAGGCTGAAGAGCTGCCGAAAGCTCTGGCGGAAGGGCGAATTGATGCCTTTTCTATGCGTGAACCTTATATCAGCCGAGCTAGAGAACTGCTTGGTAATAACCATATTATTTTCTCTGCTCCAGGAGTATACCGACAGTTCGAGGCGCTGGTGGCCAGTGACAGGCTGGTACGACAGCAACCGAAGGTGTTGAACCGTTATCTTGAAGCAGTTCTCCGGGCGGAAGAATTTGTTCGCAGAGAGCCGCAACAGGCTCATGCCATTATTGCCCGGAAACTCGGGGTGGACGCTGCTGCTGTTGCAGCGATATGGCCGGAGACAGGGCTGCTGGTTTCTCTGGACAAGTCCTCAATACTGCTGCTGGAACAGATTGCCCGCTGGGCAGTTGATTCCGGAATGACGGAGAACGACAGTATTCCGAACTTTTTGAACTTTGTTTATCAAGATGCCCTGCTGAACCAGAAGAGTCCGGCTGTGGATATTACCCGTTAAGCGGTATTTCGGCGCTGATTTGAAGATAAAGAGAAAATTACAGCTACATACTGCTATTGCGGTGTTCTTTGGACTGCTCTTCTTCCTGGTGCTGTATCATTCCCAGAATATTCTTCGCACGGCCCTTGTTGTGGAGAGACAATTATACCGTATTAAGCATGATGCTCTGCAGCTGACCCTGCTGTCTTATGAAATGTTGGGCAATCCAAAGGAGAAAAGGGCCAGGGAACAGTGGCGGATAATATATTCCCGCCTTGATCAATGCATGAGGGATATGCCACGAATATACGACGTACCGGATATCCAGCTAAAAAGTTTGCAATACGAACATGTCCGGCTGGGAAAATTATATGATCAGCTGTCGGCCTTGCTGGAATCCAAGCAGTCGGCAGGGTATTCCGAAGACTTCTCCCAAAAAAAACGAGGTCAACTTGTTACGGCTATTACCATTAACGCACAGAATATTGTCTCCGTTTCCGCGCGGATCAGGGAGTATTGCAGGGAGAAGCAGGAGCGGAGGTTACAGCGGGCGCAGCAGCTCTCTCTGATTGCGGCGGTGCTGATTATTCTTCTCTTTGTGTTATCGTCTTTTCTGGCTGGCCGCAGTATTTTTTTCTCTATTGCCGCTCTGCATGACGGTATCAGCCGTGTCGGCAGAGGTGACCTGGACCACCCGGTGTGTTTGGAACCCAGGGATGAGCTGGGGGAATTTGCCGGGGCTTTTAATCAGATGCTACTGGTACTTCGTGAAACAACGGCCAATCGCGATCTGCTTGACCGGGAGGTCAGAGAGCGGCAGCAGACAGAAAAAAAACTGCATGAGTATCAGGACGGACTGGAGCAGAAGGTCAAAGAGCGCACGGAAGATCTGACCAAGTCACGGTTGGCGGCGATCAGTATTATGGAAGACACGGAGCTGCAACGCCTTAAGGCGGAACAGCTCAGTCAGCAGCTGCAGCAGGAAATACTTGTTAAAAAAGAACAGGAGAAACTGTTACGCGAGCAGGAGGCGGTGCTGCGGGAAACTGCCCGGAAGGCCGAAGCCGCCAATCGGGCGAAAAGTATCTTTCTGGCCAATATGAGCCATGAGTTACGTACTCCGCTGAATGCGGTGCTGGGATTTTCCCAACTTATGCAGACCAATTCCGATATTCCGCAGACAGAGCAGGAGCATCTGCAAATTATCAACCGCAGTGGTCATCACCTGTTGTCCTTGATCAATGCTGTACTGGATATGTCCAAAATCGAGTCGGGGCAGGTGGAGTTGGAACCGGTCTCTTTCGACCTGCGTGAACTGGTGGACGACCTGATAAATATGATGCAGCGACGGGCCGAAGAAAAAGGATTGTACCTGCTTGCGGAATATTGCTCCGACCTTCCCCGTTATATCCATGCCGATGCCGGCAAGCTGCGCCAGATCCTGCTGAACCTGCTGGGCAATGCGGTCAACTATACTGCGGAGGGCGGCGTAATCCTGCGGGTGAACGGAAAATCCGATGGTAAGGGGACAGCATTGAAGTTGTTCTTTGAGGTGGAGGACAGCGGTGCAGGAATTGCACCGGATGAGCAGCAGCGCATTTTTCATCCGTTTGTGCAGGGAGAGGCTCCCGGTGAGCAGGCCGGAACCGGACTGGGACTCACCATCACCAGACAGTATGCAGAACTGATGGGAGGCGAAATCTGTCTGGAGAGTAAAACGGACAGGGGATCGATTTTTCGCGTATCCCTGCCAGTGCAGAGAGGGGACGAAACGAACGCGGTTAAGGCCGAGGCTAGCGGGAGGGGAGTTGTACAGCTGGCACCGGGACAGGGAGAGCAACGAGTACTGATTGTTGAAGATAATAGAGATAATCGGCTTCTTCTTCAAAACCTGTTAAAGCCGGTTGGTTTTTCAGTGCATGAAGCAACCAATGGTGTTGAGGCTCTCGCTGTGTTTCAGGAATGGCAACCTCACTTCATCTGGATGGATATACAGATGCCGATAATGGACGGCTATGAAGCCACAGCCAAGATTCGTTCCCTGCCCGGTGGGGGTGAGGTGAAGATCCTCGCCATCACAGCCAATGCATTTAAAGAACAGCGCAAGACCATTTTGGAAGCAGGCTGTGATGATGTATTAGATAAGCCTTTTAAAAGCCATGAAATATTTGATGCCATGGCGGACCAGCTGGGGGTGCGCTATACCTATGAAGAGGCGGTAATGGAGCCGACAGGCACTGAGGTTGAACTGTGTGCCAAGGCTGTTGCTGCTCTGCCAAAGGAGCAGCGGGAGAAGTTGAGGGCGGCCGCGCTCACGTTGAGTGAACAGGACGTGGAAACCGCGCTGATCCCGGTCCGTGAACGCGATCCTGTACTTGCCGACGGACTGGCCGCACTGGCACGGGAATTTCGCTTCGGTCAGATTCTGGCGCTACTGGACAACGGAGAGAAAAGTGATGCCTGAATGGTTGAACCATTTTCTTGTCAGAATGATGCTGTTTTTTTCAGCATCGTTGTTCCTGTATAGCGGAATCGCAGATGCGGAGCCGCTCGAACAGCAGGTTCCTGAATCTACCATCAGCCTGACTCCGGATGAACGAACCTGGATCAAGGCCCATCCCAAGGTCGTATTGGGCGCGGATAGCGACTGGCAACCCTATGTGATACTGAACAAGGATGGTAGCGTCAGCGGGGTCGAGGCGGACCTGCTCCGGCGGATCAACGAATTAACCGGCCTCAACCTGCAGATCGAGTTGGGGAAATGGGCGGAGGTCCAGGAGCGGGCCTGGGCGCGGGAGATCGACGGGCTGCTGCTTTCCACCGCGCAGAAAGAACGGGAAAGAGACTTCCTCTTCAGCGACAGCCCCTATAGCAGCTACAAGTACATCTACTCGAAAAGGGGGGCTTTCACCCCAGGGAGCATGGCCGAACTCTCCGGCAAGCGGGTCGCCTACCAGCGTAGCAACCTGTTCGAGGAGAAACTGCTGAAAAGGCAGGCTGGCATCACACTCATCCCCGCCGACAGCCAGGAAGAACTGGCGGGCCTGCTGTTGCGTGGAGAGGTGGATGCGGCCATCAGCGGTATCACCTTCCAGCTCTTCTATAGCCAGCGCATGCTCTCCGGTATCAGGATGGCGTTCATTGCGCCGGACAGCGAGTTGAAATTGCGTTACTCCACCCGCAAGGACTGGCCGAAATTAAAAAGCATCATCAACAAGGCGCTCGCCGCCATCCCGCTGGGCGAACGTCTGACGATCCTGGCGAAGTGGGGGGCATCCGATGCCACTTCGGTCAAGGCGGCTTCGCTCAGGGATCTACTGAGTCGTGAACAGAAGCAATGGCTTGATACCCGGCCTACCGTAGTGGCGAGGGTGGCTAACTTTCCTCCTTACCACTTAATGGAACAGGAAAAACCGGTCGGATACTCTATCGATCTGCTGAACAGGATTGCGGCCGAGGCGGGGTTTGACGTCCGCTACGTCTGGGACATCCCCTGGCCGGAAGGTCTGGAACACGTTAAAAATCGGGATGGAAAGGTGGACCTGCTGCTCACCGCCATGAATACGGCGGAGCGCCGGGAGTTCATGGCCTTCAGCAAGGATTACCTGGAACTACCGTTCAAGATCTTCACCCGCACCGATAATGACGCTATCAAAAAAATTGAGGATCTGATCGGTAAAACCGTAGTCATTGAAAAGGACTTCGCCCTGGTGAATATAATCCGCCAGGCCTATCCCGGCATCCATTTGCTGGAAGAAATGGATGGGGTTACGCCGGAGGCACTGCGTATCCTCTCCCAGGGCAATGCCGACGCCTACATCGGCAACCAGCCCGTCGCGGACTATCACATCGTTAATCTGGGTCTGGTGAACCTGAAGGTCTCAGGGAACACACCCTTCGGTTTCCACACCCATGCCTTTGGTGTGCGCAAGGATTGGCCGGAACTCGTCTCCATCCTGAACACGGCGATGGCCGCGATTCCGTTCCAGGAACGGCTGGCACTTCAGGAGAAGTGGGGGCTTTCGGAACTGGAAGCGACAGAAGTTTCCTCAATACGTGACCAATTGAGCAAAGAGGAGAAGGCCTGGCTTGATGCCCACCCGATCATCCCCCTGTGCGTCGACCCGAACTGGATGCCCTTCGAGCAACTTGATCCGAAGGGTAAATATAATGGCATGGTCGCCGATTACATGTCTCTGATATTCGATCGCATCGGTATCTCCTATCGACTCCTTCCAACTCGAACCTTCGACGAGTCCATATCAAGATTTGGAGCGGAAGATTGTACGATGCTCTCTTCATGGTCTCCGCAGGAGGGGAGCAAGCTCGATGACCTCTTTACCACCCCGTACCTGACCCTTTCGGACATGCTGGCTGTACATCAGGATATGCCCTATATCCACGAGCATCAGACGCTGGCTGGTCGACGCATAGGCGCCGTCAGGAGTTACCCGACACAGGGCAAGATCAAGCGCCTCTATCCCGACGCCGAACTGGTGCTGGTGGATAACATCGACCAGGGGGTTCGGATGGTGGCCACCGGCCAGCTCGATATCTTCGCGGCATCCCAGACCACAATCAGTTACTCCATTCAGAAACAAAAACTGACCAATGTGAAGATTGGCGGGGTGGTTCCAGGCGAAGAGCCTGTCAGTATGCTGGTGAACCGGAATGAGCCGCTGCTGCTCGCTATCCTCAACAAGGCGATCGGCTCGATCGACCAGGAGGATCGCAGTCGCATCACCAACAAGTGGTTCGCCGTCACCTTCGAACGCGAGTTCGACTACAGCCTCCTTTGGAAGGTCGCTTTTGGCTTCCTGCTCATTCTTGCCGCAGTACTGGCGTGGAACTACGTCATCCGTCGGCAGAAGCTGGCCCTGATCCAGAGCGAGTCAAGGCTACGGGAAAGCGAAAGCCGATACAGATTATTGGCCGAATCCACTACCGATGTTATCTGGCTGCTGGATGCGGACACAGGGAGGTTCCTTTATGTCAGTCCGTCGGTTGAAAAAATGCGCGGTTACAGCCCTGAAGAAGTCATGCGTCAGACGATGAATCAAGCACTAACACAGGAATCGCTTCAGTACCTGAGCGGCGTGTTGCCTGAGCGCTTGAACATAATCAGAAATGGAAAAACTGCGGGTGACAACTATATCGACCATTTTGATCAACCATGCAAGGACGGTTCGATTATCTCTACTGAGGCGGTTACCTTCAGTGCCATTGATAAAGAGAGTGGACACATAATCGTGACCGGGATTTCAAGGGACATCACCCAGCGTAAGCAATACGAAGAGAAATTGCGCCGCTTCGAGCGGATTATAGCTGGCTCCACCGACATGGTCGCCTTATTAAACAGGGACTATGTCTACCTTGCCACCAATCCGGCCTATCTGCAGGCGTTCGGGAAAACAGAAGACGAAATGTTGGGACATTCAGTGTCGGAAGTCTTCGGCGAGGCATTTTTCCATGCGGTTATCAAACCTCATGCGGATCGCAGCCTCTCCGGCGAGAAGGTACGATTCCAGACATGGGTCGACTTTCCGGGCAGCGGAAAGCGGCATATGAACATCGCCTATTCTCCCTACCTTGAAGCAGACGGCAAGATCGCAGGTTTTGTGGTCAATGGACGCGACCTCACCGAGCTAAAACGGGCAGAAGAGGCCATTGAGACCGCCAATCAACGTATGTCACTGGCCGCCGAATCAGCTCAAATCGGCATATGGGATCTGGATCTGGTTCACAATAAGCTGGTCTGGGATGATCGTATGTATGAACTCTATGGGATCGGGAAAAAAGATTTTGCTGGAGCCTATGAGGCCTGGCAGGCGGGCCTACATCCCGACGATCTGGAAAGGGCCAACGAAGCGGTGAAGGCGGCGATCACCGGGAAGAAAGCGTTCGATACGACATTCCGCATCATCACACCCAAGGGTGAGATCAGGCATATCAAAGCCAACGCCTACATTTTACGGGATGACTCCGGCAAGCCCCTGAAAATGATAGGCACCAATATCGATATCACCCCGCTTAAACAGCAAGAAAAGGCCTTACGGGAGAGCGAGGCCCGATTCCGGACGATCTTCGAACAGGCCGGGGTAGGGGTCGCGATGATCGAGACGCCAACCGGGAGGTTCATCCGCATCAATCAGCGTTATTGCGATCTGCTCGGCTATTCGACTGAGGAAATGACGGTAACAACTTTCCATGAGATCACCCACCCCGATGATCTTGAGATTGACCTAGCCAATATGCAGCAGCTTATCGCCAGCGAGATCGATGGATTCAATATGGAGAAACGCTATTTCCGCAAGGACGGTTCCCTGGTTTGGGTCAACCTGACCGTCTCACCCATGTGGAGCCTGGGAGAGCCAGCAGATTTCCACATCGCCATCGTGGAGGATATCACCGCCCGCAAACTGGCCGAGGAGGAGCTTAGGGAGGCCAAAGAGGTCGCAGAAGCCGCCAACTGCGCCAAATCGATCTTCCTGGCCAACATGTCCCACGAGCTGCGTACCCCGCTCAACGCCATCCTCGGCTTTTCCCAAATGCTCGCCCGTGACCGCCAGGCCACCACTGAGCAACAGGAAAAGCTCACCATCATCAACCGCAGCGGCGCGTACTTGCTGGCGATGATCAACGACATCCTTGATCTCTCTAAAATCGAAGCGGGCAAGATCGAGTTAAAATCGGAACCCTTCGAACTGCCGCGTTTATTAGAGGAAATCGGAGAGATGATACGCTCCCGCGCCGGGGGCAAGGATTTGCTGTTTACTCTGGAAGTGATGCCGGACATGGTGTCTTTCGTCAGCGCCGATGCCGGTAAGCTACGCCAGATTCTCATCAACCTGTTGGGCAACGCGGTGAAATTCACCCAAGAGGGCAGCGTGGCTCTGCGTGCCCAGACCCGCGATAAAGAGGAAAGGCTGTGGCTGGAACTGGAAGTGGAAGACACTGGCCCCGGCATTCCGCCAGAGCAACTTGAACGTATCTTCGAACCCTTTGTTCAGGCGGAACAATTAAAAACCGATGGCAAAGGTACCGGGCTGGGGCTGGCCATCAGCAGGTCATTTATTGAAATGATGGGGGGTGAGGTCAGCGTGGAAAGTACGCGTGGCGTGGGCTCACTGTTCCGTGTAAACCTGCCAGTGGCCCTGGCTGAGGAAGTAGAGGCTGTTGACATTGAGGCGCCCATCCCCGAGGTGCTTGGTCTGGAGCCGGGCCAAAAGCAGTGGCGCATCCTGGTGGTGGAGGATAACGCTGAAAACCGGCTGCTGCTCTCCAGCCTGCTGCTGCAGGTCGGCTTCGAGATCCGCGAGGCGGAGAACGGAGAAGAGGGCGTTGCACTCTTCAAGCAGTGGCAGCCGCACTTTATCTGGCTGGACATGCGCATGCCGGTCATGGATGGCTATGAGGCGGCCAGACAGATCCGTTCCCTACCCGGAGGGGAGCAAGTGAAGATAGTCGCCCTCACTGCCAGTGCCTTCAAAGAGCAGCATGGAAAAATTCTGGCGGCGGGCTGCGATGCGGTGCTGCATAAACCCTTTCGCACCGGAGAACTTTTCTCAGTCATGGAAAAATATCTTAGTGTGCATTATGTCTACGAAGAAGAATGTGAAAATGTAACAGGAAAATCGACAAGTACCGTGACGGTGACAATGGTGGCGAAACTGCCTGATGAACAAAAAAAAGCATTGAGGCTGGCTGCTCAGAAACTGGATATTTCAGCAACCGAAGAGGTGCTCAAAGAGATCCGCAATGAACACCCGGAGACTGCCAGCAGATTACAGGTGCTGGCCCGGGAATTTCGCTTCGGTCGGATTCTGGATCTGCTCGACGATAAAAAAAAGACTTCATGAAAGAAATGAACATGTTCCGATATCTCTTCATAGATCCTCCGCTGCAAGCCCCTCCCCTTTCATGTTAAAGGATTTTCTCGGACATTCATTGTCCCGCGTTTTCCGCCGGATAACCGCCCTTATCCTGTGCAGCTGCATTTCCCCTTGTTATGCTGAAAACCGGCATACCCAAGGTGCTCCCGACCTCGGAGTTGCCGAGCAGGTATCCGGGTTGATCGGCCTGACAGAAGAGGAACAGGCCTGGCTGGCTGATCATCCGGTAATTCGAGTCGGTGAGTCCAGTGAATTCGAGCCGCAGCTTATCAAACGGGCGGACGGTTCGTTTGCCGGCATTGTCCCGGAATTTTACCGCTTACTGGAAAAACGCCTGGGTATCCGTTTCAAAATCATTGATGATGCATGGTCGGGGATCATCAGGCGTGCATCCGAAGGGGAAATTGATGTTGTCTCCCTGATGAACAGACAACTTGCTCAAGAGATGGGCCTGTTGACCGTTAATGCCTGTTACGGCACGTTACCGACGGTGTTTGCAAAAAAAAACAGCCGACTCAAGTTCACAAAGGATGAGGATCTGGCGGGACTGCGGGTCGCCTATTTCAAAGACATTGTCTTTCTGCAACGATACTTTGATGAACGGAAAGAGCAGATAGAGGCGATCAGCGCGGATACGCCGCTCGACGCCTTTACCCTGCTTCTTTGGAATAAGGCGGATGTAGCTGTGGGATTCAACCTGGACGCCTATCTCCTGATCAAAAATTCCATTCTTGAGATTGAGCCTGTCTATGCCTTTCAGGAGCTTTCCGATGAGTCCGCTGTAGCCGTTCAGCCGAACATGCCCCTGCTGGCCGATATACTGCAAAAAGCTATGAATTCGATTTCATATGAAGAGCAGGCGAAAATTCTTTCCAAGTGGAGCTGGATACCTGAACAGAGAGCTGACTCTGTGGAGTTAAGCCCGGAAGAACGTGCATGGCTGGCCGAGCATCCTGTTGTTCGGGTTTACCTTGATGCTCATTGGGCACCTGTGGAATTCCGCGATAACGAGGGACGTTATCAGGGAATCGCTGTCGAGTACCTGAAACATTTTGAGAAAGTGCTTGGTATTCGTCTGGAGGCGGCGAAAAAAACTTCCTGGGCCGAGGGAATAGAAAAGATGCGTAATAAAGAGCTGGATATGATCACAACCATATCAAAAACCAGGGAAAGGCAGGCGTTCGCCGTGTTCACCGAGCCGTATCTCTCCATGCCCGTCAATATTTTCGCCCGCAATGATATCTCCTATATCGGCAACCTCTCCAACCTGACAAACAGACGAGCTGCTGTTTTAGAGAGCACCGCTGTTGCCGAATGGCTCACACGGGATTACCCGGATATCACTCAAGTGGCTGTTCAGGCAACCGATGACGGTTTAAAAATGGTCGCCGCCGGTAAGGTGGACGCCTTTATCGGCAATGTGGTTACCGGCAGTTACTACCTTGGTAAGTTACGTCTGAACAACGTGCGCATCGCCGGCGAGACCTCTTACACCTATGATCTGTCCGTAGCGGTGCGTGATGACTGGCCGACTTTTGTCGGTATCCTGCAAAAGGCTCTGGACAGCATTGAGCAGCCGGAAAGAGAGGCTTTCTTTAACCGCTGGATGTCCATCCGCTATGAACACGGCACCGACTACACCCTGCTCTGGAAGATCCTGGCCGCAGTGACCGCTGTCCTGGCACTCTTCTCCTCTTGGAACAGAAAACTTTCAAAGGAGGTAAGACAGCGAAAACAGGCGGAAGATGCCGCAAAGGCGGCCAACCGGGCCAAATCAATCTTTCTTGCCAATATGTCCCATGATCTGCATACGCCGCTTAATGCCATTCTCGGTTTCTCGGAAATGATGCGGCGGGACCATGCCATTGATTCCGCGCAGCAGGAAAAGCTGGGCATTATCAATCGCAGTGCCGTAAATCTGCTAAATATGATTGATGATATCCTGGAGCTTGCCAGGATTGATGCGGGTCGGGTGGAACTGAAGCCGGAGGTCTTTGATTTGCCGGAGTTGCTGCGGGAAACAGAAGAACGGTTGAAAACGCATGCCGGAACTGCCCGACAACGCTTTATAATGGAACTTGATCCGGACTTACCCTGCTGCATCAGGATGGACCGAGACAAGTTGCGTCACATTCTCATGAACCTGCTGAGCAATGCTTTGAACATCACAGGCAAAGGCTGTTTTTTGCGCGTCCGCAGCCTGCCTGCCCCCGATGATTCCGCTGCGGTTACAGTACAAATGGAGGTGAAAAACAACGACACAGGCACATCAGCGGACCGGCCAGAACACCTCTTTGAAGCATTTTTCCCGGATCAGTCGGAAGAGATCAGCTACAAGGATACCGGGCCGAAAATGATGGTCAGTAAATCCTTTATTGAACTTATGGGGGGGAAAATCAGCCAGAGCAGTGCTCCTGGAGAAGACGTACTGTTCCGTATAGATTTCCCGGCATCCCTTGCTGACGAAAATGTAACAACGGAATATATTGAGGAAACCGGAGGGGAGCTGCCGGTACTGGAATCCGGGCAGGACATATGGCGAATTCTGGTCGTGGATGATGTTTCCGAGAACCGTTTATTGCTGAACAATCTGCTTTTGCAGGCGGGCTTTCAGACCCGTGAGGCTGCAAACGGCGAGCAGGCCGTTGTCCAGTTTGAAGAGTGGCAACCTCACCTTATCTGGATGGATCTGCATATGCCGGTAATGGACGGTTATAAAGCGACCCGTCGCATCCGTGCTCTGCCTGGCGGAGACAGGGTGAAAATTGTGGCCCTTACTGCCGGAGCCTTCAAAGAGCAGCACCGGGAGATTTTGGCGGCAGGCTGCGACGAGGTGCTGCATAAACCGTTTAGTGCCTATAACATCTTTGATGCGATGAAAAAGCATCTCGTGGTGCGCTATATCTATGAAGGCGCGGAGGATGCGGAACAAGCACCTTCGCCCGTCATCCTCACGGCGAAAATGATGGCAAAACTGCCTGATGAACAGAAAAAGACATTGAGGGGGGCTGCTCAGAAACTGGATATTGCAGCAACCGAAGAGGTGCTCAAAGAGATGCGCAATGAACACCCTGAGATCGCCAGCAGATTACAGGTGCTGGTCCGTGAGTTTCGTTTCAGCCGGATTCTGGAACTACTCAAGAGCGAAAAAGAACAAGTAAAGGAGTAAACCATGGATTCAGCAAGGGCGTCAGAAAAAAACAGAATAAAAAATCCAGCAGAAGATCAGGGAGAGGGAGAACTGCGCAAGATAGAATGGCTTTTGACGAAAAGTGTCGGTGCCGAGCGTGATCAAATCAGTTCCTACAACCCTGAATATGGTAATATTACCGCTTTAAACACCTGCGGTATTATCAAGGAGTCGGTTCCCCAGGAGACCTTGAGGGCCTTAATTCAGGACTGTATAGACCTCCTTGATACATCCAGCGCTATCTACGAAAAAAACGGAGATTATGCATTCGGTCTGTTTGTTTCAGGTTGGTGTAAATTGTTAGATACCGCCGGTTGGAAATTATGCGGAACCGACGATATCCAGGAGGCCCTTGACTGCGGTCAATGGTTTTGTCATGAATCTTGCTGGCATGAAGCCTCAAAGCCTTCTCTACAGCGTCGCGAACCGACAGATATTCAATGTGCAGGCGGTCTTCATCTGTATTCGGTGCCGATCTGGGCCGGTGATGAGGTGATAGGGGCTATGAATGTAGGATACGGCACCCCGCCCACCGATCCTGATACGCTTGCCGACCTGGCCGATAAATTCAATCTTCCAGTCAAGGTGCTGCAAAAAGAGGCAAGTGCTTATCTTCCCAGGCCGAAATTTATTATTGATGTTGCCAAGCGGCGCCTGGAGACAGCAGCAAAACTCATAGGCGGTATTGTGGAGCGGAAGCAGTTCGAGCGACGATTGGAAAAAGAGATCAGTAAACGCAAAAAAATAGAGATGGAGCTTCGCGAAAATATGGAAGACCTGAAGCATTTCAGCAAGTTGGCAGTTGACCGGGAGGAGCAGATGATCAGACTGAAGAAGGAGGTCAACAGGCTGACCCTGGAGCGGGGAGGGGAGAAAAAATATCATATTGTCCGGTAAAAGATCTGGTTTGTCTGGTTGATAATTTTTCGGAAAAAGTCTGGGATGCTACTGAAAAGGATTGATGTGAAAAACAGACAGGTGGTTATAAAATCGGGAATCATAGCAATGTGGCTGCTGGGCTTGATTCTGTCCCTGACATTATCTGCCCTGTACCCGGCCTGTTCTGCTGCTGCCGAAAAGGTGCTCATCTTTGCCGGAGACCGGAGCTATCCTCCCCTTGAGTCGCTCAAAGACGGAAAAGCGGTCGGGTTGAATGTCGATTTGCTCAAGGCCCTTGCACAAGCCATGGACAAGAATGTCGAGATACGGCTGATGAAATGGGCCGATGCACAGCAGATGCTTCTTAGCGAAGAGGCCGATGCCCTGACAGCAATGAGCTATTCGGAAGAACGGGCTGCGTTGTATGACTTTTCCGAGCCCATGCTTGAGTTCGAGTTTTCTTTTTTTGTGAAGAGGGAAGACGTGATGATCAGTACGGTCAAGGACGTTGAAGGCAAGATCGTTGCCGTGACCAAGGGCGGGTATCCGAAAAATATCCTGGCGTCCAATAAAAAGATAGCGCTGCGGATCGTTGAAAATTACTCGGAAGGGTTCAGGCTGTTGCTTGCAGGCGAAGTGGCTGCTGTGGCCGCCGACCTCTGGGTGGGAGCGTATACGCTCCAGAAAGAAAAATTGGGTGACAACATAAAGATTGTTGAGCAGCCCTTTACCAAAGCTCTTTCCTCTGTGGCTGTCAAAAAAGGCAATACCGCCCTGCTGGATGAGATAAATCAAGGTGTCAGAAAGTTACGCCGGGAAGGAACGATACAGAGGATAATCGACAGCTGGTCGGGAAAGAAGATCGTTTTCTTCACTGAAGAACGGGTAGGACAGCTCAGGCTCCTCGGTATCATTGCGTTGCTGGTGATCTGCTTCACAGTTTTATGGGTCTTTCTCCTGAGGAGGCAGGTGGGCATAAGAACGACGGAGCTACGGCAGGCCCAGGAGAACCTTGAGCTGAAAGTGCAGGAAAGAACCACCGAACTTATGCAGACCACCCGACAACTGCGACAGGAGCTTTCAGTCAACAAAGCCCTGGCCGAAGTCGCCGACACCCTGCTCGTCCCTTCATTTTCCATCCGGGAAACAGCGGAACTGGTGCTCAGGGCCGCCAGGGAGCTGACCGGCAGCCGTCACGCTCTTGTCGGCTCTGTTGATCCATCCTCTCGTAATCTGGTGGGACATACGACAGCCATGATGGGAGAGGATTGTACTATGCAGGACCGAACCATTGTTCTGCCTATCAGCGAAGACGGCAGGTATCGGGGGTTATGGGGGCATGCCCTGAATACCCGGCAGGGATTTTATACAAACGATCCGGATTCCCATGAGCAATCAATCGGAATTCCGTCCGGGCATGTGGTGCTGGAAAATTACCTGAATGTTCCGGCTGTGATAGAGAATGTGCCTGTCGGCCAGATTGCGCTTGCAAATAAACAGGGAGGGTACACAGATCAGGATTTGACTGTTATTGAACGTCTGGCCGCTCTCTTCGCGCTTTCCGTGCAGCGAAAACAGATGGAAGAGTCCTTAAGCGAAAGTGAAGAAAAATTCAGGGGGATATTCAATGACGCCCTGTACATGATTCACATTATTGATGCCCGGGGCCGCATCGTTGCTGCCAATCCTATTGAACTGGAGGTCATGGGGTATTCCCGAGAAGAGTATACGGGCAGATCATTTTTTGATGCTCTGCATCCAGATGACAGCAAAACGTCGACCGCTATTTTCAGACAGGTGTTGGCCGGAAAGACCATCCGGAATTATGAGACCTCCCTGATGACCAAAACAGGTGCCAAGGTGGCGGTGGAGATCAGTTCCGTTCCTCAGTTCGAGGATGATAAGCTTGTCTCTGTCCGGTCAATCAGCAGGGATATCACCAAGCGGAAGAAGACGGAAGAAGAATTGGCCGGACACAGAAAGTTCCTGGAGTCGATGGTCGAAAAGCGTACCAAGGAACTGCGGAGCAAGATGCATGAGCTGCAGCGGTCCGAAGCATCTGCACAGAAACGGGCCGAGGAATTGATCGGGATGCGCCGGGCTATGCTAAATATGATGGAGGACTTAAAAGACGCCAGAGCACGGGCTGAAGCCGGTTCTCAGGCCAAGTCCATCTTTCTGGCAAATATGAGCCATGAACTGCGTACCCCGCTCAATGCCATCCTGGGTTTTTCCCAACTCATGCGGACAGATTCGCAGGCTACGAAGAAGCAGCTTGAGAATCTTAATATCATCAACCGTTCCGGACACCACCTGTTGCAGCTGATCAACGATGTGCTTGATATGTCCAAGATCGAAGCCGGGCGTATGCAGCTGGATCTCCAGGACCTTGATTTGGGCGAGCTGGTTCGGGACGTTATCGATATGATGCGCCTGCGGGCGGAAGGAAAAGGACTTTCTCTTGTCTTGGCCCAGGACTCTTCCTTTCCCCGCTTCATACATGGCGACGGTCCGAAGCTCCGTCAGATCCTGATCAATCTGGTGGGCAATGCGGTTAAATTCACCGAAACAGGAGAGATCACTGTGCATCTTTATGCTGACAACGGTGAGCCGGATACCTTTGTCCTGCACGGGGAGGTACGGGACAGCGGTCCTGGTATCTCCCCGCAAGATATGGAGCGCATCTTCATGCCCTTTCAACAGACGAGCGTATCCGATACCCAGAACGGAACCGGACTGGGGCTGACCATTACCAAGAAGTTTGTCCAAACAATGCAGGGGGCTGTCTCCGTGCAGAGTGAACCGGGTCGGGGGTCGGTATTTAGTTTTTCCGTCCGGGTGGGGCAGGCTGAGACATATACAGTAGCTGAAGCCGTTGTTGATAAGACTCGCCGGATCATCGGCCTTGCACCCAATCAACAGCAGCGGAGTATTCTGGTGGTCGAGGATAATTTCGAAAGCCGGTTGCTGGTGAAGACTCTGCTGACCCAGACGGGTTTTTTAGTTCAAGAGGCGGAAAACGGCG
Source organism: uncultured Candidatus Electrothrix sp. (assembly GCA_965603655.1). Taxonomy (GTDB): domain Bacteria; phylum Desulfobacterota; class Desulfobulbia; order Desulfobulbales; family Desulfobulbaceae; genus Electrothrix. The sequence goes on from CBFDDU010000067.1 coordinate 16,780, forward strand.
AACAGGCCGTGGCGATATTTAAAAAGTGGCAGCCAGATTTCATCTGGCTGGACATGCGCATGCCGGTCATGGACGGCTATGAGGCGGCCAGCCAGATCCGTTCCCTGCCCGGAGGGAAGCAAGTGAAGATCGTCGCCCTCACTGCCAGTGCCTTTAAGGAGCAGTATGGAAAAATTCTGGCGGCGGGCTGTGATGCGGTGCTGCATAAACCCTTTCGCACTGGAGAACTTTTCTCGGTCATGAAAAAATATCTTAGTGTGCATTATGTCTACAAAGAGGAATGTGAAAATGTAACAGGAAAATCGACAAGTACCGTGACGGTGGCAATGATAGCGAAACTGCCTGATGAACAGAAACAGGCATTGAGGGTGGCTGCTCAGAAACTGGATATTGCAGCGACCGAAGAGACGATCAAAGAGATCCGCAATGAACACCCGGAGGTCGCTGGCAGGTTGCAGGTGCTGGTGCATGAGTTCCGCTTTGGTGAACTCCTGGAACTGCTTACATGAGGTACGAACGAAAATTTTACTTCGGATTGTTGAGTGAATGGGAAAGCTATGATAAAACACCTAAGCTCAGGAGTTATGTTTTCAGGGACTAGGAAAAAAACACGAAATTGAAGAGTAAGATAATGATTGACAGAAGCTGTTGTAATAATCGTTTCTAAAATAATCACAATATGTGAGCAGAGATAATTATTCCGGTTGACGACGTCAAGAGGAATTCAAAGAGATTCTCAAATGAAAATTATATTACTCATATTGTTTTTCATAAATATGACTTCAGTATCTTATGCGGAAGACAAAACAATAACAATCTGTAGTTTCGAATGGCCACCGCACCATGGAACCAAATTGAAAAATGGCGGATACACGGCGGATATAATAAGGGGAATATTTGAACCGCAGGGCTACACAATCAATAAGTTATTTTTGCCTTGGCAGCGTGCTCAAAGCTTCGCTAAAGAGGGAAAAGAGTGTGATGCGATTACCGAAATATATTTTAACAATGAAAGATTACAGTGGTATTGGTACGGTGCACCATATGTAGTGCATAAGGTGTACGTCATAGCACTGAAGTCACATCCTGTAAAGGATTACAATTCGTTACGGGATTTAGCAAAGTATTCATTTGGACATAATCGTGGAGGATCCTTAGCGAAAGCATTTGATGCTGCCGATTACTTA
>CBFDDU010000068.1:0-17858 GCA_965603655.1 uncultured Candidatus Electrothrix sp.
GGTTTAACAAAAACGCAGAGGCAACATTAAACCAACTTGTCGATGCGCATCAGCACTATAAAGGCTTTGGGGAGACCGGGGAGTTTGTCCTGGCCAGGCTTAAAGGGAAAAATATAGTCTTTCTCCTTTCCCATCGTCACGACGACGTTGATGATCTCAATTCTGTACCGCTCGACTCTGATTTGGCAGAACCCATGCGAAGAGCTTTATTAAAAAAGACCGGCACAGTCGTTGCGAAAGACTATCGAGGACAAACCGTCTTAGCAGCGTACGAGACGGTGGAAGAATTGCAATATGGAATTGTAGCCAAAATTGATCTTTCGGAAATCAGGAAGCCTTTTCTTAAAACCGGAAAACTGGCAGCGGGTATTATTATACTTCTTGTCGGGATCGGGTCCTTACTGTTTTTTTGGATCAGTGATCCAATATTAAAAGATTTAATACGGAAAAACGTGCAACTGCGCCAGGAGGTCACGGAGCGAACAGAAGCTCAGGAACAACTTGCCAGCTCGCTTGAAGAAAAAAACGTCCTACTGAAAGAAGTTCACCATAGAGTAAAAAACAACATGGCTATGGTCTGCTCGCTGTTGCAGCTTCAGGCATTGGAAATCGAAAATGAGAATGATCGCAAACGCTTCATTGAGGCGCAAAATCGTATCTATACAATGGCTCTTGTCCATGAGCGACTGTACGATACGGAAGATTTTACAAGGATTGATTTTAACAGATTTATTCATGATATAGCTGAAACGACCAAAATATCTTATGCTTCCTCATGTGAGGTCGTTGTCGTTGTGGACGCAGAAGACGGTATGCTTGACCTCAATAAAGCGGTTCCATGCGGCCTGATTATCAACGAGCTTATATCCAATTCTTTTAAGCATGCTTTTTCAGGGAGAACGCACGGAACTGTAGATGTTTATTTTCATAGAGCTGAAGATGGTCACTTTAAACTGATTATCAGTGATGACGGGGTTGGATTTTCGGATAATTTCGATATAAGTAAGACCTCATCTATGGGTATGCAACTGATTTCACGTTTGACTGGACAACTTGACGGATCAGTGAATATAGGAAGAAATAACACGTTGAAACAGGGCGCAGCTATTGAGATTATTTTTTCATAACTCTTTTGGGGAAATAATCATCCCGGTATCACGGGGGGGATAGCGGCGAATCGCCCTGTTTCCCGTCGGGGGCGCCGGTTCAAAGACTGCAAGAGATCAAGCTACCTGCTTCCCATTGAAAGCAATTCGGTGTATCTTTATTTAGTCTTACGCTTCTGTCATAAATCGCGCAACACGCTACAAAGACTCAATATACAACGAAAACTCAACAGCTTTGACTTGGTCATGAAAAAGCCCCTGCGGAGAAAGCTCTCCGCTAGCAGGCGAGGACTGAGTTCCACCGTCGCATAACGAAAAAAATGAACAACAATCAAGAATCATTCATACATACTTTTTTCAAGCTGGAATCCTCCGGCGGCATAGTCCTGCTATTTGCCGCTGTGCTTGCCTTTGTTTGTGCAAATACCCCGCTCCAATCCTACTATGCGCTGTTTATTGATATCCCCGTAGAAATTAGGATCGGCGATTTTGAAATCGCAAAGCCCCTCTTGCTCTGGATCAACGACGGCCTTATGGCTCTGTTCTTTTTTTTCATCACCCTTGAACTCAAAAGAGAAATTCTACAAGGTGAGCTCTCGAACAAACGCAATATTATTCTGCCCGCTCTCGGGGCCGTCGGGGGCATGGTTGTTCCGGCTCTGATTTACACCTTTTTTAATGCTGCCGACCCCGTAGCCATGAAGGGATGGGCGGTGCCTGCTGTGACCAGCCTGCCCTTTTCGCTGGCAATCTTATCGTTATTAGGAAAAAGGGTGCCGACGGGAATCAAAGTCTTCCTCACCTCCCTGGCGATATTCACGGATATCGGCGCGATCATTCTTATAGGGCTACTGTACACGGCAAGTATTTCCGTGCTCTCTCTCGTTGTGGTTGCTTGTTGTATCGTTTTTCTGGTCTGGTTGAATAGGCTTAATCCAGAGGCAAAAAGCCCGTATATCCTGATAGGTATTGTCATGTGGGTGGCCATGTTGAAGTCCGGGGTGCATGCGACCTTGGCCGGTGTCGTCCTTGCCCTGTTTATTCCCATGGTCTCAAAGCAGGACGAGAATCGCTCGCCGTTAAAGAGTATTGTTAGTGATCTGCACTGTGTTGTGGCTTTATTTGTCCTGCCGATTTTTGCCTTTGCCAATGCAGGGATCAATGTTTCCGGCATCGGGCTGGACTATGTTCTTCACGATGTTCCGCTGGGGATTGCCTTAGGGCTTTTTGTCGGAAAACAGATAGGTATCTTCGGGATATGTTGGCTTGCTGTTCAGTGTAAGCTGGCTGAATTGCCCAAGGGGATGTCCTGGAAGACCTTGTATGGCACCGCAGCGCTTGGCGGGATCGGCTTTACAATGAGTCTTTTTGTGGGGTCGCTTGCTTTTGAAGAAACCGGCGTTGATATAACCTTTGATGAGCGGCTCGGTATTATCCTGGGCTCAGTGGCTTCCGGCCTTGTCGGTTACATGGTGCTGCGTATGTGTCTACCTTCTTCTGTGCAGACCGCTGCCTGCACCGCAGGCAGGTCAACGGAGGAGATGGAGGAGATGGAGGAGAGCGACGCTTGCGGCATAGGTGTCGGTCAAGAGGTGGCGGTCAAAGAGGGGGCGGGAAATATCAGGGCATGAACTCGCTGAGATCAGTGAGCTCTTTGACAACGCGGACTTTCTGTCCATCTTCCACAGTTCGGTGCCCCTGGATGATGACCTTCTCGCCGTGGTGGAGTCCGCTGCGGATCAGGATCTGCCAGCCCTCGGTAAAACCGGTTTCTACCGGTCGTTTGCGGGCAATGCCATCTTCTGCCACATAGACAAACTGTTCGTCATTGCGGGAGATAACTGTGTACAGAGGAACCGCGACAATGTCCTCTTTGCTCTGTTTGACGATATTTGCCTGGAGAAACATGCCTGGCAGGATTTTTTCCTTCGGGTTATCCAGAGCCAGTTCAAGCCGGTAGGCATGAGCCAGGGTTTGCGGTGCCGGAGCCAGAAAATGAACCTGGGCCTGGAAGCGGGCATTATCCAGTGACCGAATCTCTACTCCGACTTGCTTGAGTTGCCGGACTGCACTCACATCCGCCTCGGGAATAGCAACCACCGCCTTGACCCGATCGATTTGGAGGATCTCGGCAATGGGTTGAGGCATCATCTGGTTGACCACCATTCCTACTTCACCATTCAGCTGACTGATAATCCCGGAGATGGGGGCGGTAATCCGGCAGCGGGAGAGGGCGAGCTCTGCGTTTTTCTGTGCGGCCTTGGCCTGGCGCATCTTGGATTGCTGCTCATCCAGATTGGCTTGGGTGGAGATCCCTTTTTTACGCAGGGTCTTATTCCTGTCGTAGTCAGCCTTGGCCAGAGCATAGGCGGCCTTGGCCGAGTCCAGGGCGATGCGGTAATCCTCGTTTTCAAGCCGGGCGATGAGTTGGCCCTGTTGGACATGATCACCTTCCTGAATAAAAAATTCCTCAATGCTGCCGCCGATTTTCGACATTAGCGCTAGTTTTGTCCAAGGTTCCACGATGCCGGGCAGGGTGATCTTATCTCGCAGAATTGTCGGCCGGAGCTCCAGGGCAACCACATTGGTCGGCGGATTTTCCACAGCAGTGGCGTTTTTCAGCTCCTCCTTGTGGGCCGCCTTTTGGTCAGCAACCCGCTGGCCGATCATCAGGGCCGCACCAAGCAGGATAAGGATGAAGAAAAGGCCGGGAATATTCTTCAGGAAAAACCAGACAATCTTTCCGCGCAAGGTTCTCGGCTTGGGTGAATTCATGATCTGTTTTTTCCGTTCGGGGAATGTAAAGAAATTTCTCGCGGGATGAGCCCGGTCATGGCCTGCTCAATCATCAGCTCCAGGGACTCGTGAACATCTTCCTCTGTGTGTAAACGACCGGAGTACCAGGCTGACAGCGCCATTAAGTACAGACCGTAAAAATGCCCGCCCGTGATAATTAGCTCTATATCCCGGCGCAGCTGTCCTCTTTTCTGAGCTTCTTTGAATATTTTGACAAAAAGATTGAGGAAACGTTCCTCAATTATTTTTGACTTCTCAATGGTGATCTCTTTGGGAAAGGTCAGTTCCCGCAGGAGAGTCCGTCCGAAATTTTTATTTTGGGTAACAAAACGGAATTCACTCATGAGCACCAAAAGCATTTTTTCCGCCAGCGGGGCATCGGGGTCGAGTTTTCCCCGGATTTCTTTATGGATAAAGGTCAATTCTTCTTCGCAGAAGGCGAGGAGGATTTCATTCTTTGAGGAAAAATAGGAGTAAATGGTTCCTTTCCCTATACCTGCGGCCTTGGCCAAGGTGGAAACACTGGTGTTTTCATAGCCCCGTTCACCGAAGAGATTGATTGCCGCTTCCATGATTGCGGCCCTGGTCGCCTTTTTCTTTTGTTCTCGTAATCCTGCCATAATCTGTTGTGAGAAATTAAACTGCCCCGTCCCGAAGAGCAAGGTGTCAGCGCGAATGCTTTATTATCATTATTGACTCTGGTCGAAATTTTAAGCGCGGTTGAGAAAAAGGTCAAGGAGGAAAGTGACTGTGGTCAGGTTTTGGTAAGATTTTGTTGCTCATGATGGGGCGGCTGTTTTTCAGCAGTACCCCCGCACTGTTAAAGAGGGTAATCCGGCTATAAAGAATTCGGCCTGATCTGATAACATACTTTGGATTTTTTTAAGAAACATGTATAATTATACGCATAGTATTTTGCTTAACGAGAATTTTTTCTTAAAGAACAGGATGTACGCAACGGGGGCAACGTGATGGGGGACGAGCGGCAGGAGTATACAGTCACCTTTCTTCCGACCGGGAGGACAAGCAGGGTCCGGGCTGGGACCGAGTTGCTGAAAGCGGCCAGAAAGGCCGGGTTGCACGTAAATGCCTCCTGCGGCGGTGCTGGAGTCTGCGGTAAATGTCGGGTTGTTGTTGAGCAGGGAACGGTTCTTGGCGGTAAAAGTGAAAAAATACCGGCTGCATCCTATGAGCAGGGATACCGGCAGGCGTGTAGTTCCCAGGTCTGTGAAGACGTTAGCGTACGTATCCCAGAGGAAAGCAGTCGGCGCGGAGGATTAGGCACGGCGATTCCTCAGCGGAATCATGCCCGCAGGCATGTCTTTAATATGGAGGAGCTTAAACAGGAAGGGAGCTGGGTTCCCTCTGTTGAGAAGGTATGTATTGAGCTTCCCCCTCCGGCCGGTCATGATAATCGGGCGGATGCCGGTCGCCTGTTGCAGGGGCTGTCAGCACAGTACAAGAGGAGATGTGAGCTGAAGAGCCTGGTGTTCCTCCGGAAGCTGGGCAAGGCCTTGCGTCAGAACAGTTTTCAGGCCACAGCCACCCTGGAGGTGCCGGTGAACCTGGAAGCCCGATATCGGCTACTGGATATTCAACCGGGTTATAAATGTCATCGGAATTTTGGGCTGGCTTTTGATATCGGGACGACAACAGTCTACGGGATGCTCATTGATCTTGAAACAGGGGAATTTCTTGCCGAGGCCTCCTGTTATAACCCCCAGATGAGTTACGGCGAGGATGTGATTTCTAGGATCATTTATGCTGAAAAGCCGGAAGGGCTGGATGTGATGCAGAACTTGGTGACAGAGTCCATGAATCGACTCATTACTAAGATGCTGGCTCAGGCGGCCTCGTCAGACAGGCTGTTGGGTAGGCTGGACCATGCCCCTGTGGCGCGGGATGAAATTAACTCTGTCTCCATTGCTGGCAATACCACCATGACCCATCTGCTCCTGCACCTGGATCCGAGCAGTATCCGGCGGGCCCCTTATGTCCCGACGAGCACCTTTTTTCCTTCTTTTCGGGCTCGAGAGATAAATCTTGATCTCTCCGACACCTGTGCCTCCTTGGTTTATCCTGCTATTTCCAGCTATGTGGGAGGGGATATCGTGGCCGGGGTCATGGCCTCGGGTATGTATCGTTCAGAACAGCTGACCTTATTTATTGATGTGGGGACTAATGCAGAAATCGTCATCGGCAATCGAGATTGGTTGGCCTGCGCAGCCTGTTCCGCTGGTCCAGCTTTTGAGGGCGGCGGCATTACCCACGGAATCCGGGCCGTAGAAGGGGCGATCAGCGATTTCAGCCTGAATCCGGAAACCCTGGAGCCGATGAATGTCACTGAAGGAGGCAAGGCCCCCATAGGGATTTGCGGTTCTGGTCTTTTGATTATCGTGGCAACCCTGTTTGAGTACGGCCTCCTCAATCAAAGCGGGAAGTTTAACCCACTGGACCATCCTCGTATCCGCCAAGGACGAAGCGGACAAGAATATGTCCTGGCTTGGCAGGACGAATGCGCCGTAGATCATGATATCGTGATTAACGAGGTAGATATTGAGAATTTTATTCGGGCCAAGGGAGCCATTTTCGCCGGGATCACCACTGTGCTTCAGCAGGTTGGCTTGCAGGTGATTGATCTGGAGCGGATCATTCTTGCTGGCGGCTTTGGTTCCTATATTGACCTAGACAGTGCAATGAGTGTGGGCCTGCTGCCGGAAGTGGATCTGGACAAAATTCTGTACCTGGGAAACGGTTCCTTGGCAGGAGGCTGGATGTGTGAGCTCTCCAACCACATTCGCCGAGATGTTGTCGAGGCGGTTCGGAAGATGACCAGTTTCGAACTTTCAGAAGTTCCGGGTTTCAAAGATCAGTATATGGCCTCAATGTTTTTGCCCCATACTGATCTCGGTCTGTTTCCTGGTATTGCGCAGCGTGTAAGAGAAAATAAAAAGGAGTGAGACAAGGTTTATGAATTTTCCGTTGATATTTTTTGCACTGATCAGCGTTGGAGGATATTCTTGATGAAGACCTATCGTTGCTCCGTCTGCGGTTATCTGCATTCAGGAGGCCTTGACTTTCATTTTTGTCCGATGTGTAATATTGCGGCTGATCTGTTTATGGACTGTACGGCAGCTGACCGGGATAAAACAGGGAATATGGATATCAGGACAGTGCGGATGATCAAGGAAATGGCGGAGACAGGGGAGCCATTTCGCGAAGGCAAGGGGACAGCAAGGAATTTTTTGAATATGGATGACTTGATTTTCCGTCCTGCCGTGCTCGCCAGGTTGCCGCTTTCCGAGACAATTGAGGTGACAACGGAACTTGTGCTCGGGAAGGCAGCTCAACATCCTGTTATCCTTAAAACACCGATTCTCAATGCCGCGATGTCGTATGGGGCCTTAAGCAAAGAAGCCAAGATGGCCCTGGCTCTGGCCTCGTCTCAGGTGGGAACCATTGCCAATACCGGAGAAGGGGGGATGCTGGATGAGGAGCGGGAGCTTGCCCGATATCTCACCTTGCAGTATGCTCCGGGCCGTTTCGGGATTACACCGGAGCGGCTGGCCTTAGCGGATATGGTGGAAATAAAACTTGCCCAGGGAGCTCATCCGGGGACTGGGGCGCAGTTACCCGCAGCGAATGTCAGCGTTGATATTGCGACTGTTCGGAGAATTCCCATAGGAGTGACAGCAAGTTCTCCGGCAGTCCATGCGGATATCCGAGGTTCTGGAGAGCTTTCAGAAAAGATTTTTGAACTCCGGGAGCTCACCAAAGGAAAGCCCATTGCGGTGAAAATAGCCGGGGGGCATCTTGAGGAGGACCTGAAGGCTCTTTTTAAGCAGGAATATATTCCTGATGTGCTGGTCATTGACGGCGGTGAAGGTGGAACTGGTGCCGCCTCTGTTACCATGAAGGATCATGTTGGGCTGCCCTTGGTCTATGCCTTGCCCAGGGTTGCCGACTTTCTCCGGCGGGAGGAGTTGTTTCATCGGGTGACCTTGATTGCGGCAGGCGGTATCCGGCATGCCGGAGATGTTGCCAAGGCCCTTGCTCTGGGGGCGGAGGGGGTGTACATGGGCGGGGCCTTAAAGATCGCCTTAGGCTGTACCTATCTTCGTCAATGTCACCTGGGGAATTGCCCGCACGGGATTGCAACCCAGGATAAGAAACTGCGTAAGCGGCTTGATGTGGAGCAGGGGGCAGCCCGCATTGCTCGCTTTATCAAGGCCACGACAGAGGACGTGCAATCCGTTGCCCGCAGCTGTGGCAGGGATTCTGTCCATGATCTTGATCGAACGGATTTGGCGGCCCTGCATTCTGAGTTGGCGCGAATTACCGGTGTTGAACCGGCCTAATCTGATTAACGCATTTTTTTATGCTTTCTCAATTCTCATCCATGCTCGTGGCTTTGCTCTTGGTTATTGCCGGTTCCACTATCCTTGTGATGATTGAAAAGACCGGCAAAGAAGGAGAGGGGCAACAAAAAAAGAGAAAAAGGATTCGTCGCATCTTTGGCTATCTCCTTTTCTTCCTTTTCGCAGTGGTCGTGGCTCTTCTGCTGAATAATGCTGGCGGGTTCGATTATCAGGGGATGATGTCCGTTTGGGAGGCCGTGCATATTGTGCTGGCCTTACTTCTGCTCGCTCTTATTCTTATCAAGTTGTTTCTTATCAAATTGCATGTTCAAAGCAGCTTTCGTTTGATTTTAATAGGAACGGTGCTCTTTGGTTTCATTTTTGTTCTGATCGGCGTTACAGTGGGATACTATATTTTTAATTCCTCAGAAACTCGTGCTGCGGGTGAGATGAAAATGCGATGGACACTTCGGACTGTCGCATCCGATCAGATCCTTATGGAGAGAAAATGCAGCAAATGCCATTCGATTGAGCGGATTTTTTTGAGCTTTAAAGATGGAAAAGATTGGCAGCAGACTGTCCAGAGGATGGCAGAATTGGATTATCCCAATATCAGCAAGGGTGATGTTGAGCGAATTACGGACTATTTGATCGAAGAGCAGCGGCGACGAGAAAAGAGTACGGATCGGCGAAAAACCGGGGAAAATTTAGTCTCCAGAAAATGCAGGATATGTCATGATCTGGGGAGAGTATTCAGTGCAAACAAGACAGCACAGGAATGGGAAGAGACGATCGATAATATGATCGAACTTCTCGGCGTTTCGAATTTTCTTTCAACGCAGCAAAAAAACGATATTATTCTGTTTCTCAGCAGTCGGCAGGGTAGTAGGATACAGAGTAAGCTTTCGAGCAAGGCAAAGATGGCTGAAGCTCTTGTTGCTCGTAAATGCAGTGCCGGATGTCATGCGTTGGACAGAGTGTTGCGGGTGGAAAAGGATCCGCAACAATGGAGAGAAACTGTTGAGAGTATGGAGGCAATGACCGGTGACCCGAATTTTCTTTCAGAACAGGAAGAGGATATTGTTATTAATTGGTTGCTTCATCGAAACCGGCCTTTTTTACAAGAAAAAATGGTGAATTTAGAGGCGCCGGAAGACGTGCATACGCTTATTTCTAGCAAATGTATAGCATGTCATGATTTGGAGAAGTTTTTTCAGGGCCGCATCAGGGAGGGAGATCTTCCTCTGGAGAAACCAAGTGAGATCGCTCCTGCTCCAAATTCTTCGGATCGTAACCGTATGTGGATGACCAGAGACCGTTCCGGCAATTCGCCCGAGCAGATCAAAAAGGAAAGAACAAGGTAGGTGTTATGCATCCCCATTTTTCATCAATCTTAGCAACGCTGTTGGTTGTTATCGGCGGAGTAACCGTCCTTATCATGCTGGAGATGACCGGAAAGGTCCGTGACAGCCCCTGGAGAAAAGGTTGGATATTTCTGCACCGCATCCTCGGGTATCTGTTTCTTGTTCTTTTCGCCGCTATGCTGGTCTTCATGGTGATTAAGGCAGGTGGTTTTCAGGAGGAGCTCCCGGCTCGGGCAATGATCCATATTATTCTGGCCTTGCTCCTTATTCCTCTGATTATGATTAAGGTCGTGATCGCCAGACGGCATGCTCAGCTCAGCACCAAATTAATTATGTTGGGTCTGGCGATATTCGGTCTTTCCTTTGGTCTGACCGGTATAACGGCTGGCTATTATGCACTCCATCGCTCTGATTTTAAATATGCGGTCCTCTCCGATGTTGACGATGAAATACTGAATGTGGAAATCGGTCAGAAAATCACCAATAGAAAATGCAGTAAATGCCATAGCCTTGAGCGGGTATACCAAAGTTATAAATCTGATATCGCCTGGACCCACACCATTCATAAGATGGCGGAACTGGATTACCCTAATATCACGAATTTTGATGTGAAGCAGATTGTTGGTTATCTGGTGCAGCAGCAGCAGAAACGGCAGGGTGAGGAAAAAGATAAGCTCAGTATGGAAATTGGGCGCAGTTTGGTTAGCCAGAAATGCAGTATCTGTCATAATCTGGATAGAATTTTTGGGGCGAAAAAGAGTCGACAGGAATGGACTGAGACCGTCAGCAGAATGACCAAGACCAACGGTGATTCTGATTTCCTTTCTGATCAGGAAGCGGAAGATATTATTTACTTCTTAACGCATATCAGACAGGAAAAGAAGCCGGAGAGTCCCCAACGGGATATAACCAATGGTGATCAAGAATCTTCGGGTGATATGATTAAAGCCCTTGTCGCACTCAAGTGCAGTGCCGGTTGTCATGCCTTGGACAGAGTTTTGCGGGTGCATAAGGACGAAAAACAGTGGCTTGAAACAGTGAACAGTATGGTGGAGATAACAGGCGACCCGAATTTTCTGACTCCACAGGAGAAGAAGGATATAATTCATTTTCTCAGTACCCGTAAGCCGAGTAAGAGTAGCAGGCTAGGTGCCTTTCATCCTGATATATCAGAGAATATCGATCCTTTGCTTGATAATAAATGTAATGTCTGTCATGACCTGGAGCGGATCCAGCGGGTAGAGAGGAATAAGGAGGAATGGACGGATATTGTCAACAGCATGGTGGAGAGCACCGGTGATCCCAATTATCTTTCTTTGCAAGAAAAAGATAAGATAATTAATATCATAAGTACATGGGGCCCGCAGGAACAAAAAGAAGGGGAACCGAAAGAAGAAGAATAAGAGGAAAGAATAAGGGGAATGAGCCGAGAAGTTCGGCTCATTCCGATAGTCAGCTAGGCGAACAGATTAGAGAAGATTCGGTACCCTCCGACCCAGGTACCGATAACGGAACCGAAACCGGTCATCATAAAGACCAGGAAAACCCGAAGCAGTTTATTGCGCCACCATCCGCGTAGGGTAATAATGTCATTGGTCACTCCTTCGAATTCTTTGACGACAGGGGGGCAGGTCATAACCTGGACAAAGGCGCAGACATAACCGGCTCCGATGACCGGGGTCAGGCTGGTGATCGGGGCTGCAACAAAGGCGGAAAAAATCGTGGCAGGATGGGCAAAGGCGATCATTGCGCCGATGGCTGAAGGTATTCCGTTCGCCAGGATCCAGTACAGGGCATTGGCCCCGGCCTCACCCGCCCCTTGCCGGAAGCCGATAATAACGAGTGAGAGCAAAATCGCCGCCGGGATGGACCAGCCGAAAATTTTCCAGCCCTTGGATACCGGGGGAATGGTGTTGATTTCCCCCATCCTGCCGCTATTGTCTTCCGGAAAGACGTGTTTAATCCCCTCCATATGACCTGCCCCGACCACGGCAACGATGCGTTTCCCTGGAGCCTGCTTGATTTTTTCTGCCATAAAGATATCCCGCTCATCAATAAGGGCCTCTTTGGCTGCTGGCAGGGCCGTGCCGATTTCCTTCATGAGCCCGGAAAGCACATCTTTGCTGCGTAATTCTGTCAGCTTGTCCTCATCCAATTCTGTCTCTTCAAAGAGGGAGGCCAGCAGCGTTGCCATCATGTAGAATTTTTTCCACAGCGAGGTTGCTTTCCAGGCGCGGCGCAGGGTAATGCGTACATCTCGATCGCAGAGTTCCACGGGGATTTCATGGCCTTCTGCTGCCCGAGCCGCTGCGAGCAGTTCTGCTCCCGGCTGGATACCGAGTTTTCCTCCCAATTTTTTCTGATACGAGGCCAGAACGAGGTTCACTAGCAGGGTGGAGAGTTGTTTTTTGCGGATAATCTGCTTCAGATCCAGGTTGTTCCATTGTTGGGGATTATCCAGAGCGGCATAGCGCTTTTCATCTAGTTCTATGCACACCGTATCCGGTTGCTCCTGATCAATAACCTCCTTGACCAGATCAGCGGATTGTTGCGAAATATGGGCGGTTCCGACCAGGAGGATCGTTCTGCCGTCATGCTGAATAACGGTTACATCATCGGAATACTCGTTGATTGGAAAAGGTGTTTCAGGCATGGGGTTGTTCGGGTTAAGGTTGTTGAAGTCAGGAGGATTCCTGCAGCTGCTGAAAATATTCTTTTGCCTCTGTCAGCTGTTCGTCAGAACAGGCGCCTTCTATTTCGTATTTGCGTTGTTTCGCTCTTTTTTTTACCTCTTCCGACAGGTCATTATCGGCCATAATCGCCAGAGAATACCAGGCATGAGCACGTGCAGGATTCGCTGCACAGCCTTTTCCTTGGCGATAGCAGTCTGCGGTGTGGAGCTGGGCTAAGCCATAATTAAGTTGTGCCGAGTAAACGAGCCATTCAAGACCGAGCTGCGAATCAGGTGGGACCCCTTCTTCTCCCTGCTGAAAAAGAAGTGCCAGGGTATAGGCTGCCAGACCGTGGCCCTGATTAGCTGCCTCTGAAAAGCAGCGAATGGCTTCAGGGATATTTCGTTTGATCTCCCAGAGAGAATCACCGTCGATATAACGATACGCCACATCCATTTGTGCCTGTATATCACCTTCAGCAGCCCTTTTCTGGAGGGACTCCCATGCGCTCTCCCGTAACTCTGCCCCGTCGAACATTTTTCGCAGATGAGCCCGGTAGCAGTGGAGCTCGTCAACAGTTACGGGTAAGAGACCAAGAAAAAGAGGCGATTGTGCGAGAAAACTCGAGGCATCAAGGGAATTATGGGAGAGCGAAGGAGGCTTACCCGTACGCCGTGCCGATGCCTGCTCAACTATCCGGATCGGATGCAACTCTTCGGGAAGTTGACCGAGCAGGGAAGGAAAATCGAGCTGCTGTACCCCGTGTTTGTCTTTGAGCACGACTTTGCAGATACGATATCTTTCATCCTCTTGCGGGCAGGCGTAAATGCCGCCGGTGAGGATTTGTTGTTCTTCTGTAATGGATTCTCCGGGCTGGATAAGCCTTTTTTTCGCATGGACAAGTCGATTCAGCCAGTACAGGGATTTCTTGCTATCTCTGGGCAGGTCAACCCCGATAAGATAGCGATCCACAAGGGCGGCCATGGCATTATGGTCGTACCGCCAGGCTGCATACGAACCGGCTTTTTTTAGCCAGTCAGGAGCTTGTTCATCAAGGCAATCGAAAACTGAGTCAACAAAAATTCGATAGCCTGCAAAATCATTTTCAGTCAGGGGGCGTTGCCCGAGAAAGACCGTCTTGGCGATAAAATCAGCTTTGGGAAGCGGAAGATGATCAATGCCGAATGAGCCATCCTCTCTATTCAGGCCAACAGTCATGTCCTGTCCGGTCATTTCAGGGGAGAGTTGCTCAGGGCGTTCTGCATAGCAAATTACATGAACGACATGTTCTTCTGTATAAATTACCTTTGCGAGCCAATACGGGGCAGCTTCCTGTTCTTGAACAGCGTAGAGTCCGCCCGTAACCAGGTCATCAGAAGCAGGAGCAGTTTCAGTCTGAGGCTCCTCCTTTTCCCATGTCTCCTGTTCATTCCCCGTGTCGGTATCGTCGTTATCATCGCGATGAGAGCGAGTATCACGGCTGTCACCGCAGGAGGAATCGACAGAATCGGCGGAACCAAAACCGGAGGATAAAAAACCTTGGACCATGTCTTCGGACTCTCCTCCTGAGTACAGTTGTTCCTCAGAGGCTGTCTGGCGAGTTGGCCTTTCCTGACGGGGAAGAGTCTTGCTGTCTCCTTCAATAGAGGGGGCTTGATCCTCTAGGCCCTGTTTCGCAGGTGAGGGTGATTCTTTTGGGGAGCGGAACAGATCTGCTATAAATTTTTTGATATTTTTAACCATCCCGTGTTGTTTTGAAAACGACATAATAATCCTTATCTGGTAAGGAGGTTGGGTGAAGTACATTGCATGAAGTTACTGTTGCGGATTGTTACGGCGGATCAACTCGGACAATGTAGGGTGAAACTAAGGAGATGTCAATCAAACATAATGGATTTTACAATCATGCGCTTAATCTGTAGTTATGCCGAGCATATTTCGGCTATAAATTCTTGTTTCGGCGTAGGGGAGAGAGTATTTTTTCTTTCTGCATCCTTGTGTTCTTTACAGTACACAGTACTGTAGTTCAAAAAGAAAAATTTAACCAGTGGGCAATCATGGGTAAGCATTATTTGAACAAACTGTTTGAGCCGGACGCCGTTGCCCTTTTTGGCGCCAGCGACCGCGAGGGAGCGGTGGGTAACCTGGTCTTTAAGAATATGATCGAAGGCGGTTTTCAAGGCGATGTCTTTCCGATTAATCCGAAACATAAAAAGGTACAGGGGCGCAAGGCCTTTCCTGATCTTAAGAGCATTGGTAAGCCGGTTGATCTTGCGGTTATCACCACCCCGGCGGCAACCGTACCCGGCATTATTGAGGCCTGCGGTATGTACGGTATCAAGGATGCCGTGGTCATCTCGGCGGGCTTTCGCGAAGTCGGCCCTCCGGGACTGAAGCTGGAGCGGGCTGTGGTGGAAAATGCCCATCGCTACGGCATGCGGGTTATGGGGCCCAACTGCTTAGGTCTGATGCGACCGAGCACCGGGCTCAACTGCACCTTTAATAAGGGCAATGCCAATGAGGGGAGTATTGCCCTGGTCTCCCAATCCGGTGCTCTGTGTACCGCCATCCTGGACTGGGCAGCAGCCAATGATATCGGCTTTTCCGCTGTGGTCTCCACCGGGATCTCTGCTGATATTGATTTCGGCGATATTCTTGATTATCTGGTCAGTGACCCGAAAACCAAGAGCATTCTCCTCTATATTGAAGGCATTCATGATGCGCTTTCCTTTATGAGCGGATTGCGGGCCGCAGCCCGAATCAAGCCGGTTATCGCCCTTAAGGTCGGTCGTCATGCCAGCGGCTCCAAGGCCGCTATGTCGCATACCGGTGCTCTGGTCGGCGCGGACGATGTCTTTGACAGCGCCTTACGTCGGGCCGGTGTGGTGCGCGGCATCCGCATCGCCAATCTCTTTTCAGCTGCTGGTACCCTGACCTATCCCATTAAAGCAGCTGGTGACCGTCTGGTGATCATCACCAACGGGGGCGGCCCCGGCGTGATGGCCACAGACCACCTGGCTGATCTGGATCTGCCTCTGGCCGAGCTGAGCCAAGCGACCATGAACAAGCTGGACGAGATCCTGCCGCCTACCTGGTCCAAGAATAATCCGGTGGATATTATCGGGGATGCAACCCCGGAACGCTATACCCAGGCGGTGCAGATCTGCATGCAGGATCCCGGTGTGGACGGCCTGCTGGTCCTGCTGACACCCCAGGCCATGACCGATCCTGCCGGGGTGGCGAAATCCTTGGTTGCTCTGAAAACCGGCGGCAAACCCCTGCTGACCTGCTGGATGGGCGAGATTCAGGTGGCTGAAGGCCGTCGCATTCTCCGCAAGGCGGATATTCCCACCTTTAATACCCCGGAAACCGCTGTGGATGCCTTTTCCTATCTGGTCAACTATAGTCGCAACCAAAAACTGCTTTTGGAAACACCGGGTCCCATCTCACGGGACAAGGCTCCAGACGTGGAAGGGGCGCGTCTGATTATTGAGAGTGTGCTGAGCGAGGGCCGTAAGATCCTCAGCGAGTCTGAATCCAAGGCTGTGCTCCATGCCTTTCGGATTCCCACAGCCAGCGCCAGTATTGTTCGCTCTCCCAATGAAACCCTGGTCCAGGCGGAAAGCATTGGTTTTCCCATTGCCCTGAAGATTAACTCGCCGGATATTACCCATAAATCCGATGCCGGTGGGGTGCGGCTGGGGATCTCTAATGCCCAGGCAGCCCGCAGCGCCTATAACGAGATGCTGAACGAGGTCAAGAAGAATCGCCCTGATGCCCGGCTTGACGGGGTGACCATTGAGCCCATGCTCCAGCGGCCCAACGGTAGGGAACTCCTGGTCGGCCTAGTTACTGATCCGGTCTTTGGCCCGGTGATCACCTTCGGTGCGGGTGGTATCTCCGTGGAAGTGATGGGTGATCGAGCCGTCACCCTGCCGCCGTTGAACCGGCGGCTGGTCCGAGATCTGATCAGTCGAACCAGGGTTTCCAAGCTGCTCGGTGCCTTCCGCCATATGCCTGCGGTGGACATTGAAGCGCTGGAGCAGGTCTTATTGCGGGTTTCAGAAATTGCCTGTGAGCTGCCCTTGGTCAAGGAGTTGGACATCAATCCCCTGATTGTGGATGAAAAGGGGGCTGTTGCTGTGGATGCCCGTATTGTGGTGGATTATCATATCCAAACTGCTGATCGTTACAGTCATATGGCCATTTATCCCTATCCGGCCCACCTGGTGACCAGTCGGCAATTGCCCAATGGAACCGACATGGTGATCCGGCCTATCCGACCGGAGGATGCTGAGATCGAGCAGGAGTTTGTTCGTAATCTTTCCGAGCAGTCCAAGTACTTCCGCTTCATGCAATCTCTTGCAGAGCTGAGCCCGCAGATGCTGACCAGCTTCACCCAGATTGATTATAATCGGGAGATGGCTCTGATTGCGGTGGTGGAGCAGGGTGACAAGGAAACGCAGATAGGAGTTGCCCGCTATATTATCAACCCAGACGGCAGGAGCTGCGAGTTCGCCATTGTTATTTCTGATAAATGGCAGCGTCAGGGGCTTGCCCATCTGCTGATGCGGCATCTCATTGATACGGCCCGCAGTCATGGCTTACAGACTATGGAAGGGGATATACTGCGGAATAATAATGAAATGCTTCGGCTGGTGACCAAGCTGGGTTTCAGTATCAGTCATGATCGATCAGAGGCGGATATGGAGCATGTGGTGTTGCGGATGTAGGCGGGGCAGCAGCGTTATGCCGAGTGGCGTAGGGGCACTGATGTTTGACGTTTTGCACGCCGCTCGGTATGGTGGGCAATATATTTTCCTGGTCATCATCTGCCGATCACGGCATGGACGATCAAGTTTTAATAATGGCGTGTAAAATAAAAAACGAAAACAAAACTGGTGGCTAGCAAAAGTTTACAGGCCGACCACCATCGCACTCTGGGTGGTTTTATGGCTTTTTTTCGACACAAGTACTTGCTGTCCCCATGTCCTGTGTAGGTGGAGGCTGAAACGAGCGTTCGGTGAATCATGACATGCGAAAAAAAATAGTAGGCCAAATGAGTATAGCGTCCTGTTGCGTTTTGTTATTATTCATTGCAAGCGCGTCCGTTGCAGAGACTCTACAAATATCAAACTTCTCAGCAGCAAGCCTTGAAGGATGGGAAGCGAAAAAATTTAAAAGCTCAACTTCATATCAATTATCGAAAGTAGAGGAAAAGCAGGTCCTCTTGGCTGAAAGTCAAGACAGTGCTTCTGCTCTGATCAGAAAAGGCCATATTGATATTGAAAAATACCCATTTTTAAATTGGACTTGGAGAATTGAAAACCGACTGGTCACAGGGAATGAAAAAAATAAGTCCGGCGATGACTATGCGGTGAGACTCTATGTCGTTATTGATGGCGGGATCTTTATATGGAAAACCAAGGCGGTAAACTATGTGTGGGCGAATCAATCATCAAAGGGCGAAGTATGGGAGAATGCTTTTGCCGGTAAGAATGCGATGATGATAGCATTAAGGAACAGGCAAGACAAATTATCAACGTGGTACACTGAAAAAAG
>CBFDDU010000069.1:0-17775 GCA_965603655.1 uncultured Candidatus Electrothrix sp.
CAGGGCGAACACACAGGTTCGCCCCTACGGCACCCTGCATACAAAAGATGAAGGGGTATGCATAATGGGTAAGTTATTTCTTGTTAAATTCCTTACAAGGCCGGGTAATCTGCGCGAAGCCGTTTTCAGTCCACCTCTTCCATCGGCTTGCCGCAGCAGACTGGCACGGAGTCACCGGATTTGAGATGTGCATACTTATTGCAGACCATGCATACAACTGTGCATTCTTCTTCTACTTGATCATCCGTATACACCGTCTTCGCAGGAACCCCTTCCATGATGAATCGGGCAACATTACTCTTGGTGGGGATATATTCCCCAATGGGCTCCATCCGTTTATTATCAGCCACACAATCCACCAACAGACGCCAAAGAACCTCCATGTCGGCGGTCTCCTGCGGATTTTCCATCGTGAACTCAACGATATTCTTATCTATTGCAATCTTCATTCGATTTCTCCTGTTTTGTGGTGAACAATAACACCATCCCGGCCCAACGGGCCGGGACAACAAAAAATGAAATTCGACCGGTGGTTTGGTCAGCTTCGCGCATCATTTATATACATGGATGATTAAATAACAGCTTCCACTTCCTTTCCATCCTTCACATCAAGCAAGGCTTGCCCCACAGTATGACCGAGCTCTACACATTCTTCCAAATGGCCGTGTTCAGGAACATACTGCACCTTCAGCCCCTTATGAACCAAAGTGAAATTCATTTCCTTCATGGCTGTATTCATCAGCTTAACCGCTTCACCGGACCAGCCAAAGGAACCAAAGGCAGCTCCGATCTTATTGGTCGGGCGCAGGCCACGCATGTACATCAGAAAGCCTGCCATTCTCGGGAGCATACCATTGTTCAGAGTCGGGCACCCGAGAATAATGGCGCTGGCCTCAAGCACATCGCACATAACATCACTGCGATGATTAACCTGAAGATTCAATAACTTATAATGTATCCCTTTGTCCAGGAGACCGCTGGCAATGGATTTGGCCATCATTTCTGTGGAGTGCCACATACTGTCATAAATAATCAAGGCCTTGCCGTTGCCCTCGTTCACACACCAGCGTGAATAGGCATCCAGGATTTTGCCTGGATTTTTCCGCCAGACAATGCCGTGGTCTGGTGCAATCATCTTGATGGGCAGGTGCATATCCTGAACCTGCTTAATGAGTTTTTTGACAAGAGGTGAATACAGGGTCAGGATGTTGGCATAGTACTTGGTTGCCTCGTGCATGAGGACATCCTGATTTACCTCGTCGTCAAAGCGCTCACTGGTGGCAAGATGCTCGCCAAAGGCATCACTTGAAAAAAGGATCTGGTCCTCTTTCAGATAGGTGAACATAGAATCCGGCCAATGGAGCATACGGGTTTCCACAAAGCTCAGGGTCTTCTCACCCAGGCTCATCTCTTCCCCTGGGGTGACAACATGATAGGGCCAGTCTGCCTCGTGAAAATGCTTCATCAGGGCCTTATGGCCCATTTTGGAGCAGATAACCTTTTCCGGCTCAATTTCCCGAATCACATCGGGCAGAACGCCTGAGTGATCCATTTCCACATGGTTAACAACTAGGTAGTCAATCTTTTTCGGATCGATAATATTGCGGATACGATGCATCAATTCACGGCGGTACCCCTCTTTTACCGTGTCAATCAGCGTAACCTTTTCGTCGATGATCAGATAGGCATTATAGGTCGTACCCCGCTCGGTGGAATAGCCGTGGAAATCTCTGGTCATCCAATCAATGGCACCGACCCAGTATACATTTTTACTCAGTTCAATGGGATTCACTGATCAATTCTCCTGTTGAATGTTGAATGTTGGATTATATTTATATTTTATCATGGCCGGGCAGATCTGCTGTGAACACCCCTTCTTACCAATGATTTTGTAGTGCTGAAAATTTCGGGACAAAAAAATAACGGGATGTGGATAAGGAGAAGATAACGCTCAGAGCTCAGCTGTTGAAAACAGAGAGGAAATAAAGTCAATCGGAACACCTACTGGCCCTCGGTATCATACAGGATGTGAACGCCATCCATTTTTTTTATATATTATTCGAGTATTCGGGGGGGGACGACAAAGTATCTTTTCTTGATGGCTTAGGCAGCCTTTTCACTACCCAAGCCATTTCTGCTATCAACATTCTACGAGAAGAGGATTATGCCACCTCAAAGGCATCCTTACCAGCATTGCAGACTGGACAAACCCACTCATCCGGCACCTGCTCCCAAGCTGTCCCCGGTGCAACATTATTGTCAGGATCGCCCACCTTCGGATCGTAATCATACCCACAGATCTCGCAAGTATATGTTTCCATTAAACAGTCCCTCCTTCTTATTGTGCAGTTCACCAAAAAAACGGTGAGTTCCGATTATGATTTCCACAATCCGTGCAGATTGCAATAGGCCCGTGCGGTCACGGCGTCAGCCTCTGTACAGAAAATAGCTTCCGGAGCATCTCCTGGCTTCAGGTCTGCCCGATAAACAGCAGAATCCGTCATCAGTTCAATCCACTCAATCCAATGCTTTTCTTCCATAGGATGGGCAACAGAGCCTACAGTGACCTTATACCCGTTATCTGTTTTCTCCACGACAGGAATATGTTTCTCCTGAGCCGCATCAACGGTGTTTTCCGCCATCAGCTCCATAGGCTGACCGCAGCATACCAATTCACCGGCACCGGTATGTAGCACCTGAACGATATTTCCGCATAAGGGACACTTATAAACTTCGTTCTTTTTGGTCATCATTATCCTCCGTTTTTACTGTTCGCTATAAGATGGTCGCTATAGACGCTATAGGATGACAGGAAGCTTGTGTCTTCCTGCATGAATGTTTCCGTTATACGATAGGCTGTAAGAGATTCAGCTGTTATTTTTGCTCAGGTAGTCCGCTACACCTTCTGCTGTCGGCGTCATAGCATCTTCGCCCTCTTTCCAGTTGGCCGGGCAAACATCGCCATGGGTCTCGTGAAAGATCAGGGCATCAACCATCCGCAAGGCCTCCTCAATAGAACGGCCCAGGGGAAGATCATTCACAACGGAATGCCGAACAACCCCTTCCTTATCAATCAGGAAAGTCCCGCGCAAAGCAACGCCCATGTCCAGCAGGACGCCGTACTGACGTGATATTTTTTTATCCAGATCTGCGACCAAAGGATATTGAATTTCGCCTATACCACCATCATTAATCGGGGTGTTTCTCCAGGCCCAGTGACTGAATTGAGAGTCAATAGAAACTCCGATAACTTCGCAGTTCTTTTCGTGGAATTTTGATAAGGCCTTATCAAAGGCAATGATCTCCGAGGGGCAGACAAAGGTAAAATCGAGAGGATAAAAGAAGAGAATGACGTATTTGCCGCGATAATCTGACAACTTAAAATCTTCCTTAAAAGAGCCGTTGCCCATCACCGCCGTTGCTGTAAAATCAGGAGCCTGCTTAGTAACCAATCTACTCATTATACCGCCCTCCTTTGTTGGCGTGTATTTCTTTTTGAAAAAATCAGGTCTATATTATAGACAGAGTTTATCGTATAAGTCAATATGAACTCGTTGATTTTTCTCTATCACCAGTTTTCAGAAAGGAGCTCAAAATAGCTTTGCGGATGAGAACAGGCCGGGCATTTCAGAGGAGCCTCGAGGCTTTCATGCAGGAAACCGCATTTCGTACAATACCAAGTAACAGCTTCATCACGCTTAAAAACTTTTCCTTCTTTCAGGTTGGTAATAAAGGTACGGTACTGTTTTGCATGCTGCTGCTCCGCTTTGGCAATAGCCTTGAAGATAGCTGCAATAAGAGAAAAACCCTCTTCCTCGGCAATCTTCGCGAATTCTGGATACATCTCCATGTATTCATGCTCTTCCCCGGCAGCAGCAGCTTCCAGATTTTCCATGGTCGTTCCTATGGTCCCAGCAGGGAAAGAAGCCTGCACTTCAACTTCACCACCTTCAAGTAGCTTAAACAAGGTCTTGGCGTGGGCTCGCTCCTGTTCAGCTGTTTTTTCAAAGATGTTGGCAATCTGTACCAACCCTTCCTTTTTAGCCACTTTTGCCGCAAACGAGTAGCGGTTTCTTGCCTGCGATTCTCCGGCGAATGCGGTAAGGATATTCTTTTCTGTCTTGGAACCTTGCAATGCGGTCATGATTATATCGTCTCCTTTTTACTAAAGTGCTAATTTTCCATTTTCAGTTATTTCATACTTGCAACGAACTGGGCTTGTAACAAACCCTTTCTTTTTCAGTGCGGTAAGCTGACAGCTAATCTGCTTAGGATCCAACGAGGTGACAGCGGCAATATCTTTATTGGCACAGACATCATCTGATTTTGCCAATACTTCAAGCACTTCTCTTTGCCTGCCGCTCAATTCATTTTTTTTACAAGAATTTTTTGTGCATCCCTCGTTACAGCTTTCTTTACGGATCTGCTTTTTTTTGTTCTTTGCCTGACATTTTGGACAAATACCGTAAAACTCCACCCGACAGCCGGAAATCTTATACCCTTGATTTTGCCCTTCCTCCAAGGAGATTAACCGAGTCTGATCTAATTTAATATCATCAACACGACGACATTGCACACAAAAAATATGGTCATGTTGGTCAATTTCCTTGTCAAATCGCTTTTGACGCCCGCTGATTTCCAGCTTCCTGATCATTCCTGCTTCGGACAGAATCTCAAGATTCCTATACACCGTCGCTAAGCTGATACGTGGTAATTTCTTCTTGATCCGCTCGTACAGTGCATCAGCAGTAGGATGGTTGTGGCAATTTCCAAGCTCTTCAAGAATCAATTCACGCTGGTGGGTCATTCGTAAGATATCTTTCATCGGATCACCTGCTGTTAGTTATTATTATTTTCTTAAAGTAATTAAGAATTATTCCTGTGTCAAGGGTAATATTCACATCGTAGGATGTCTTGGAAAGAGACACAGAAAAAAACAGCCGTACCATAACAGACTGATACCAGAAAGCAACCCGGGCAGGAGAGAAGAGATTTGTCGGAGATTTCTCTTATAAGAAAAAATATTATTCTTTATGAGCGATAGAGGAAAGGGGGAAAAAGAGAGTATTTTACGGAGAGAGCACTGAAAAGAAATCATCAAGAGTGCAGCTTATGCACTCTTGATTTAACGAAACCTTCCCCTGGAAATAGAGAGGCTTTCACTCTTAAAATGAGATATTACATAGAGATAACATTCTCTGCGGCAGGTCCTTTCGCACCGTCAACAACATCAAAAGTTACTCGTTGACCTTCCTGTAGGCTCCTGAATCCGTCGGCTTTAATTGCCGAATGATGAACAAAAACATCTGATCCGCCATCTTGTTCAATAAATCCGAATCCCTTGGAATCGTTAAACCATTTTACTGTTCCTTCTGCCATCATGATGCTCCTTGCTACGTGGTTTCTTTGTGAAACCATTTTTTAAAAAAACGGATTTCTGTTACGAAGTCCTAGTGCAGCCTGCAACTCAGGCTGCGGTTTCGATATTAACTACAGCCAAAGCCAAGGCCGCAATTCATCAGTACTGATGTAATCATTATATATAAGCTGCGACGCAAAAAAAACAAGCATTATTTTAGCGTAACAACCCCAAAACAAAGGGAAGTTTCTGTGTATTTCGAGGATTTTCTTTGTGCCACAAGAAGATTCCAGCGTTTAAAAAAGAGAGGGCCGGTTACTTTTTTTCGACCTGTGCGGTTAGCCGTTTTTTTGCCTAAGCAGCCAGTTTAAAATCAATATCCTTTTCCTCAAACCACTTTCTATATTCATTATTTTGCCCAAGAGCAGTAATCGTGGCCAGTGCCACTGTTCCTTTTCTGGTCCAGCTCATTCCATTATGTTTTTGTCGTTCTGACACAATAAGATCATTAGCCTTCTCACCAGCAGCACTTGAATTACAAAGTCCGAGTTCTTTTCGGGCAGCATAGCAGGGAATATAAGGGCGGTTCCTTTCCAGATAAGCAATAAGTTTCTCTAATGATTGACCGTTCTTTATATCCTTCTCCGGGATCTCACGCAAAAACTCAATTGCTTTATTGGTGAGACCGTACCAAAGCAATGGTTTGAGTTTATTGAGAACTTCATTGCGTAGTTTCCGACCGTTCATTGTTTGACTCAGCAACTCCCCGCACTTCTTACCAAGATGGTACCAGTCCAATATTATTCCCATATTTCCTTTCCAGGAATAGAAATTCATAATTGCTGTATTCAGGACTGTATGGCCATCAGTAAAAAACTGAAATCGTTTCCCGGAAAGACCGTTAGCAAGCAAAAAAGACATTATAATGGGAAGAAGAGAGGTTGTGGACTCCCCGTTTAAGACATATTTTGTCCCGCTGTGAGAAAGGCGAGCGATTGTGTTATGTGCGTATTTCCGTTTATGCTCGGTTCTTATTTGCCCCAGAACTCTGTTATCTTCCTGTCTTTTTACATTAACATCATCGACCGCTATGTTGACTGTTTCAGAAGGATCCTCGTAGCCTATTGGATTATCTATGTAACCATCAGAGAAGGAACATCCTTCTGTACAAACAGAAAGTGCGCCGTCAACCTTCTTCTGATCCAGAAAAACAGGGGCTGATTGAGTATACTGTGTACTCTTTCCTCGGTATATCCCGGTCTTTTCAAAGCCGTGACGAGATAGTATCTGTCCAGATTTTCTCGCAATATGCTCAAGAAGAGAAGTCCCTTCCCGCTCTGTAGCTTCATGAAGTGTACGAGATGGGGTGCCGTCTTTTTCCTGGTACCGGATGCGATTGATCAATCGTGTTGTTTTTCTGTATGATTCTTTTGTATCACCGTAAATCAAAGCTATTTCTTTGAAGCCTGCGGTTAGATAATACTCTTTTCCGTGCAGGCACGAAAAAATATCTCGACCGGTGTTGTATTGCACGTCGGCATCCTTCAGGATACTATGGGTAAAGAATGTAAATCGTCCGACTTCCCCATCAACTTTGTATGGACAACTATTTTGAATTACATGCTCTCCTGCTTTGGTCATCTCACCAGCTTTTTTTTTGAGACACCCCGGTAAGGTGCCTGGATAAAGCAGACCGTATTGTCGGATATGCGGTTTGCAAGATGGTTTTCTCGCACTTGTCTATACTTACAGCATCTTTCTCACTGATCACCATACTGAGACTTCCATCTTGCTGCTCTGTCGGGGTATCGCTAATGGATTCGTTACACTCTACAAGTTCAACGCTTACTTTGACTTTATACCCAGTCATTCTGATCCCTCCGTATGAAATATGAGCCCTCTCCTTCTATAATCTTAATCACATATCACGCATGAGGGTAGTGAAAATTAATCTAACCGCACAGGTCGCTTTTTTTTAGGCCTGTATCAGGCAGCATCATTATCAGATTAAAACAGACGATCGGTTTAACGACCTTCGCATGTTTCTCACTCCATCCGATCCACCCGCCGTGCAGCGGCAGGTTCCACCGCCTCGCGCTCTAGCCAAATACCGGTCCGCAAGCGACCGATCATCCGGCGCCCGTCGTTAACAATGGCCAACAGGCCGGGAATGAGCACCAGAGTCAGGATGGTGGCGCAGATCACCCCACCCGCAAGAGAAAGGGCCATAGGAATGAGAAACTTGGCCTGCATATCCTTTTCTAAAATTAAGGGCGCAAGCCCGCCCACCGTGGACATTGAGGTCAGGAGTACAGCCCGGAACCGGCGTGCCCCGCCCTTGACCACGGCGTTGAAAAAACTCATACCCTCGGCCAGATTCTCGTTGATGCGCTCAATCAGGACAATGGCATCGTTAACCACCACCCCGGTCAGGGCCACCATGCCGAACATGGACATCATGGACAGATCATAGCCCAGCAACAGATGGGCCAGGATTGCGCCGATAATGCCGAAGGGGATGGAGACCAGGATGACCAGGGGCTGGATGTAGGAACGAAAAATAGTCGCCACAATAACGAAAATGCCCAACACGGCCAGGGGAAAGCCCACCTTGAGAGAGGCAAAGGATTCACCCATGTCCTTTTTCGATCCCTGCTGCGAGACGCGCAGCCCCGGATACTCGGCTTCCAGCTCACGAAAAAAACCTAAAGACAGGTCGGCGAACACCTCTTGGGAGTTGGCCCGTTTCGGGTCTACATCCGCCGTGACCGCCACCCGTCGCATGCCGTCGGTGCGGGTGATGGTGGAAAAGCCTGGGCCGAAGTCCACCTCGGCTACAGAGAGCAGGGGAATCTCCTGCCCGGCGGCGGTGCGGATGCGCATCCGCTCGAAATCGGTCAACCTGCTCCGTTCCTCTTTCGTGTAGCGCACCTTGACCCGTACATCGTCCTTGCCGCGCTGGACCCGGAACGCCTCTCTGCCGTAAAATCCGGCATTGACCTGTCGGGCCAGATCCTCCACCGTCAGGCCCAGGGCTCGGGCTTCCGGTTTTAGGCGAAGCCGGAACTCGTTCTTGCCCGCAGCGAAATCAGAACGTATCTGCACCACCCCGTTATAGGTGCGCAGTTTTTCCTGCAACTTTTCCGAGGCCGCAAGGATATCCGTCATATTGCTTCCCTGAAGCCAGACCTCGATTTCCGCTCCGCCGGGGCCGTGGCTCTCACCTTCAAAAACCAAGGAACGCGCTCCGGCGATTGAGCCGATCTCCTCCTCCCAGGCTATCTGCAAATCATTGGAATGAACCCCCAGCTCCTCCGGCGGCAGGAGAATAAACTGCACCGAACCAAGGTGCGGACCTTTGGTGCCACTGTTGTCGCTCAGGCTCTGGCCCAGTAGGACCAGCCTTCGTTTAATCATGGGTTCGCCGGTCAGGGTTTCGGTGCGTTCAGCGACCCTAATGAAGCTCTCTTCCATCCTTTGCAAAGCCTGTTCCGTTACCGAAGGCGGCGTGCCGTCGGGAAATTCCACGGTGGAGGTGACCACAAAACCTGAAAGTTTAGGAAAGACCTGAAATTTAACCAGCCCGGCCTGAACTAACCCCACAGCCAGCAAAAGGCTGGCCACGGCAAAGGCCAAAAAAACGTAGCGAAAATGGAGAACGCCCCCGAGAAAGGGGACATAGAGCCTGTTTATGACCCAATCCAGCCCGGCCTGCATGAAACGTTG
Organism: uncultured Candidatus Electrothrix sp.; assembly: GCA_965603655.1. GTDB lineage: Bacteria > Desulfobacterota > Desulfobulbia > Desulfobulbales > Desulfobulbaceae > Electrothrix. The sequence continues at coordinate 9,086 of CBFDDU010000069.1, forward strand.
CAGCCAGGAAAAGGTGAGGAGCTGAAACAGCAAACTGCGGTGCGGCGGCTTGTTCAGATCCGGCAGATGGCTGAGATGGGCGGGCAGGAGAAAAAGGCATTCTACCAGGGAGATCAGCAGGCTCGAAATAACCACCGCAGGCATGATGGCGATAAACTTACCCATGACCCCGCCCACAAAGGCCAGCGGGATAAAGGCGACAATGGAGGTGGTCACCGCCGCAATCACCGGCAAACTGATCTCCAAGGTCCCCTCCACCGCCGCAGCCAAGGGCGGTCTCCCCCGTTTCCGCTGAACATAAATGGACTCGCCCACCACGATGGCATCGTCCACCACAATGCCAAGGACCATGATAAAGGCGAACAGGGAAATCATATTCAGGGTCGCGTTCAAGTACCAGAGGATGAACAGGGAACCGGCCAGGGAAATAGGAATGCCCATACCGGCCCAGAAAGACAGGCGGAGATCCAGAAAAAGCCAGAGCAGAAAAAACACCAGAGCCAGCCCGATGATACCGTTTCGGGTCAACAGGTCGATCCTAGCACGCAGGGCATCGGTACTGTCGTTGAACTCAGTAATCCGGACACCAGGAGGAAGCTGTTGTTGCCTGTTCTCCACATATTTTTTCACGGTATCGGAGATCCGAATCGCATCCTCCTCATCGGTCTTGAAGACCATGACAAAGGCCCCCGGTTTTTCGTCAATCAGAGAAATGATCGGATCTTCGGTGAAACCATCATGAATTTCGGCCAGCCTGCCCAGGGTGATCAGCTCGCCGGACGGATCGGCCAACACAACAATTTCGGCAAGATCGGCACCGGTGTACTTACGGCCCACCGTGCGCACCCGGATTTCCTCGCCCTTGGTGCGGATGGTACCACCGTGCAGGTTGATACTGGACCGGCGTACAGCCTCAGAGACCTGATTAAAGGTGAGATTATATCGGCGCAGCTGCTCCTCGGAGACCTCCACGGAAATCTCGCTTTCCCGCAGGCCAAAAACCTCGACCTGGGAGATGCCGTCCAGCAGGCGGATTTCATCCTGAATTTGTTCGGCAAAATGTTTGAGCTGCTTTTCCGCCATATCCCCGGACAGCGCGAGCATGACCACCGAGTTACGCATCATAATCTCGTTAACCACGGGTCTTTCCGCATCCACAGGAAAGGTGGAGATCGCGTCGATCTTGGACTTAATATCGTCAAGCACCTCGCTGACATCGCCGCCTTCCCGCACATCCACCAGAGCGGAACCGATATTTTCCCGCGCCCAAGTGGTGTACTGTTTGATTCCTTCCACCCCTTCCAGAGCCTCTTCAATCTTGAGGACAATACCTTCCTCAATTTCTTCTGGGTCAGCACCGGGATAGGCGACCGTGACGTGAATTTTATCCACAGAAAACTGGGGAAAGGTCTCCCTCCGCATGGTATGCAGAGCCAGTCCGCCGCCCACAAAAATCATGAGCAGAAGGATATTGGCAAAAACCGTGTTGCCAGCAAAGGCCGCAAGAATTTTTTTCATTGTTCGCCCGCCTTGTTTTTATCGGATTTTTGCGCCGCTTCAACCGTATCAAGCGGATCAGCTTCCTCAACCGAATCAACCGAAGTGAGGATATTGAGCAGGCTGCTTTCCAGCGGATTTTCCAGTCGGGTAGTGATCACCTGCTCGCCTTCCTCCAGCCCGCCAGTGATAAAGGCCGTGCCGTCCTCAGCCCGTGCCACCTCCACCTTGCGGGTGCGCAGGCGATTTTCTTCCGCAACATAAACGGTCTGTTCAAAACTGACTGCGGTACGGGGCAGGATGAAGACTCGGTCCAGAGCGCGACCCTCAATATCCACCCGACAGAACATGCCCTGAACCAGAGGAAAGACCGAAGCCGTATCTGGCTGCAAACGGATGGCCACGGTCAGGCTGCGGGTACGGGGATCAAAGCGGACCACTCGGTCCAAACGGCCCTCAGCTCGAGTGGCTGCGTTCTCTGTCCAAGTGACGGTGCAGCCGGTTTTTTCAGGTAGACCGAACCACGAGCTATCCTGCTCTTTACGGGGCTTAAAACGGAGCCAATCCACGGCATCGCGACTGTCCAAAGAGACCTGCATTTCCAAATCACTGTCATCGGTCAGAGTGAGCAGATTTTTGCCCGGTGTCACATACTCATCTTGCTCCGCATGCAGCTCGGTGATGCGCCCGGTAAAGGGAGCACGGATTACGCAACGGGCAAGTTGCAGCTTTGCCTGGGCAATGCTCTGTTCCACCTGAATCATCTGGCTGCTGATGGCGTTGACCGACTGCTCACCTTTTTCCACGCTGGATTGGGTCCCGACCTTGTTCTTCTTGTACAGATTGCTGACCCGCCGATACTCCTTGCGGGCAAGCTCAAGATCGCGGGACAGGCTTTTCAGGCGGGCCTGGGCTGTTTCCAGATTCAGGCGGAAATCCTGCTCATTAATCCTGTACAGAATTTCTCCCTTTTTGATGATTGCGCCTGCCTGCAAATCTTTATGAGCAAAAGTGATGCGGCCCGCAACTTCGGCGGGCAGAGTGACCACGGTGCGGGAAACGACCTCGCCGTAGCCGGAAATAATCACCGGCGCCTTTTCCGCCCGCACCTGCACAACCTGGACAGCCAGAGCGCGTTCTTTGCGCTCCACCTTGGCAGGGGGCTTCTTCAGTCCCTTCATTTTTTTCATGCCGATATACCCGCCAGCAAGGATCAGCAGGCAGAGGATGATACGCAGCAATACCGAGCCGATTTGCTTCATAACTTTTTCCCTATATTTCTTGTGTGTTCTGTCTGTTTTTTATTCTGCCGCCTGAGCACTTCTTCAACCCGTTGCAGAACCTCGCCCCATTTGCAGGCGGTCTCCGGCCCCAGCTCCTCCACCAGCCTGATAAAGGTCGCCAGCATCTGTTCTTCCATCTTTTCGATATGCAACTCGGCATTCGAGCTCAGGGCTATAATCACCTTGCGCCGATCCTGCGCGGAACGGCTTCTGGTCAGCATATTCCGCTCCACCAACCGTTCCACCATCACCGAGACCGAAGGCGGGGAAACCTTGAGCATCTCGGCCAGCCCGCTGAGGGTGAGTTCTTCCTGACCGCGCGCGGCCATCATCAGGTTCATTTGGGCCATGGATAATTCGCAGCTATCGGAATTTCGGTCATTACTGTGCAACTGAGCTAAGCTGTTGTGCATATGATCCCGGATCATCTTGCCCACGGAAAAGATATACCCGGCCTGTTCTATGGTCTGTTGATCGGCCAAAGAGGACTCCTGTTGTGTTGAATGAATAATTATTAGATTGATTAATAATTAAATTGCTGAAGGTTTTTGTCAAGAGAAAACGCCCTCAAGCCAAGAAGATATTCTTTGCATCCTGCTCCAACTCAACCTGTCATTTCATGGCGCTATCTTGCAAAAAAAGCAGAAAAATGAATCCACCCCCCCCCTTCCAGAAACATTCCGCTCGCACTGGATCCTTTTTGCTCAATCAAAAAAGGAGGCTGGCCCCTTATGACGCAATAGAAAGTACAGGCCGAAAAAGTCCCCATATCGTTACGCGATGCAATGAGAACAGTGTCGCCAATGCAATGCATTGATACAAAACATATTATACTAGAAAACGACATTCCTCTCACCACAAGAAGGTTCTCTCATTTCATTCGCTACAAAAATATACCTCAGCAAACATCCTCAGTATCTACAAAAAAACTTGACTTTTTTACCCGCCATCCCTGATTATATAACAAAGGGTTGAGCGTATTCATAAAGCAAGCGCCCTGCTTTCCGGTTAAAAATGGAGAGCTGATAAAGCCACAGCCGTCGTGAGGCGGTGTCGGAAAGCCACGGATCTCTCGGGAGGAGACCGCCGGGTTGCCATTTTGTCCTTCTCGTTGTCTGGCAGTGTCGAATTATGACATCAATGAACAGGGAAATCTGTCCGGCCTAAGTCGCCAGCCATATGGATAGCCACCCCTTCCGCTTAAACTTCTCCTCCCTCGCCCTTTTAACCCGACTCATACTCATTTTTCAAAGAAGAAAAGGAGGAAGGTGTAATGATAAAAAAGATTTTGGCAGTACTTGCTCTGTTGCTCGTCTTTATCGCACCAAGTTCAGCTGCCCAAAAAAATACTGATGATAACGTCAAAATAGGAATTCTTTCCTGGAGAGGACCGTTAGGTTTCAAGAAGAGCTGGGAGGGCACCGGCAAGTACCTTGCCGAAGCGCTCGGGAGACCGGTCACCGTTCTGCCTCTGGAGTTCGAAGATGTTCTGCCCGCAGTGAAGAAAGGAAAGGTTGATTTTTTTACCGCCGACCCTTCCATGTTCATGAGCGCCAAGATGCAATACGGTGCAAGTGAAATATTGACCATGAAACTTATCAATGCCGATTCAGTCGGGGCTGTACTCTTTACAGGGGCAGATAATCCGACTGTAAATTCATTAACCGATCTTAACGGAAAAAGGTTCGGCGCGTTACAGCGTTGGTCGTTTGGCGGTTGGCAGATGGCGGAAAAAGAGTTCCGCAATGCGGGGATTGACCCCTACCCCTTTCTGCACACGCTGCGCTTCTTCGACAAACCCGATGCTGTGGTGAGGGCCGTCCTTCGCGGACAGGTTGACGCTGGTACCGTACCTTCCAGTATTCTGGAAAGAATGGCAAAAGCAGGGAAAATAAAAATGAGGGATGTGAAAATCCTGAGACAAAAAGCCTACCCTGACTTTCCTTATACATGCTCAACAGAGCTTTATCCCGGTTTTCCTTTGGCCAAAACAGCAGCTGTCGACCATACCCTGGCCCATGACCTTGCCGATGCACTCAAGGCCATACAACCGGGAGACAACATTCTGAAGGCGGCCCGGATCACAGGCTGGGTTGATCCGCTTGACTACACAGACATTGAAATCGTTCAATCACAGCTTAGAGGCGGTGGATACACCGGGCGACGAACTCATTGAGCAGGAGCCGCCATGAAATATCAGCTGATCTCATCCGGGCGTTTGCTGGTCGGGTCCGAGGAACAAAAAAGTATCAATCGGATACAGCGAATAACAAAGCTGTCCGAAGAGCAGGTCCAGAAATCGCTGCTGAATGACAAACCGAAAAAACTGTTCAGTTCCGACGATAAGGAGAAAGTTAAAAAGGCGGCTCTCACCTTACGCCGGGCCGGTTTGGAAGTGAAGGTGCAAGTTCGCCAAGCCCCCACGGCGGAGAGGGCTGAAGGACCGGGAGGTATTGCACCGAACAAAGAAAAAAGCAGCATAGGAAAAGAACGAATAGATACGTTACCTTATTCGATTGCTCCGCCCCAAAAGAAATCTCATCCCGGACGTTGCCTAGCAGGTCTTCTCTTGTTTCTTATCGTCCTGCTCTACCCGACACCCCTATAGGTCCCCCTGTAACCTAGTCTTTCGACGTAAAATCAATATGTTCATGTGGGCACACGGCGTCTTGTATCGAACTCAGGTTACTTCGCTTCATGAGGCAGGATTCTCGCGGAGCCATTCCTTTAATTGCCGGAAGGCCTGCTCTTCGAGGTCGGCACAGGCCATGATCCTCTCGGCCATAGCGGGGTAGGTGTCATCCAGACCGCCCCGTCCCTTACATATCCGGGCCGCCATCACCGCGAATTGCCGCCAGCGATCGCCCGCCTGGGTAAAGAGGGCCGCCGCATCAAGCAAGGCCTGATCGTGGAGTTCTTTACCGCTTTCCTGAAGAAAGGCAGCATACATAAAGCGAAAGCCGCCCCCACCAGTACCTATTTCCTCCTGCATGCGCACGGTATGGCCGAGATGCAGTTCAGCACTCTCCTTGCCGAGACGTTCCGGCCAACGCACTAGTCGTCCGGCCAAAAAACGTATCCCTTTAATCCCGATAAGGGGGAATGGACTGCCGAGCATCATGCGGCAGACAGACTGAATTCCCTGCCGAATCAACGGTTGTAGCTCCAGCTGGTCTGGAGTCAGAGCCAGATAATACATCTTACCCTTGGGCGCTAGGGCACCGGCAGCAAACCTGGCCCGAGCCAAATCCGAAGCCGGGCAACGCACCGGCTGGGGAAAAACTGGATCACTGATCAGATAGTCATCGCCTTCTTTGCCATAGACCACCAGATTATGGGCATTGAAATGAAAACGCAAGGCCCTGGGAAAGTACGGCAGCCAGAAAACCCCGGTCTGCAAACCCACAGGAATGGACTCCGCTAGGGCGGCATCCAGCTCTGCCATTGCCTGCTTCTGATTCCTGAATCGTTTTTCATACATCGTGATACCGGGAATCTTACCAAAGCGCTTCAGAATATGACCGGCAGCAGCCCGGTAGGTCACCAAGGGCAAACCGTTGATCCGAATAAAAGGAAAATAGCCGTAAAAAAGGCCTCCACCGATCCCAAAGGTCATGGCTTCAGAGAGCTTGATGCCATGCCAGTTGAGCAGGCTGGCAGCAGCTCCGCTTTCGCAATGGGCGGATTGGGTATGGGGAAAATCAATCAACAAATCAGGTTGCATAACACTTCTCAGCTCTTCAGGAACGATAGGGGAGTTGCTACTGGTTACTCTTGGTTATAAACGGGCTCTTTGAGGATCCCTTGGATCAAATCTTCCGGGGAGACAAGAAAGACGTTTGCATACCTGTCAAGCGTCTTCCGGCCTAGTCGGCGAAAAACAAAGGGGACGAGATGGAGACGGACAAGGCAGCGGGCCTGACCGGTGTATTTGGCTAGGAGGCCAATGTTCATCTGATTGGCAATCATGTAATAATGAAGACAGCTCACCCGCCCCTGGGTAATCTTTTCTTTGGAGGCGGCAATGTGCTCCTCTATCTCCTCCCAGGCCTGGCGATTGACAATATTCACCGGTTGCCAGACAGAGCCAGAAATCAATTCCTGCTCACCCTGCGCATCTGCAACGTAACTGACCGTGTGTAGTCCGTCGGTGACGCTCTCTTCTCTGTTATTCTGCTCGTTCTTCATTCAAAAAGTCACTCCCACCAAAAGCTTATAGGCATTGAGCGGATCATTGGGATCTTCACTGCCGTTATTGGAAATATGATGGTAGCGTGCTTCCACGAGCAGTTTGCGCTTTTCCGTCCAGGCGTATTCCAGCCCGATACCAAACTGATAGTTTCCGTTAAGATCCGCTCCCATACCCGGAATATCGGCGAAGTTGTAGACCGGCCCACCACCTCCGAACAAATAAGGCTGCCAGATCGGGTCAGCGGTGAAGGTGTAAGCACCGAGGAAAGTTATCCCCAGCATGGCTGATTCATCAGGGCTAAGCACCAAGGAGAGAGGTACTTCGAGCAAAATGGAGTGAAAGCCCCTGTACCAGCCAGAGCCCATATTATCTATGATCCGATGATTATAACGGGGAATCAGCTCCAGGGTTGTTACCTGCTCTTCAGTCTTGCCCCAACCGGGAACAGACTGGCCATAGCCGCCCAAGAACACATAGCTGTCCTGGGAAAAATTAAAGGGATTAACCAGTTCTGCCGCATTCGCCGTGCCTCTGCTTAAAAGAACAATTCCAAGAAGACAGAGCATACAGGAGAGAAAACGGACGGACTGCAAACGGGCTTTTATCATAACGGGCTCTTGCTTGATGAATTCACGGGACGGCAGAGGAAAACCCGACCAGTTCGGCTCCAATTGATAGCATATCAGCATTATTATATAACAGCGCCGAAAAAGTCAACAGGCGGTTCCCGGTGGACTCGTTTCCTTTTCCAAGCGCATCACCGGGCGCTGCAGGGCCTCTTCCAGAGGAATAACGGTATATTCTTCTGCCAATATCCTGAACAGGCTATCGAATTCCCTGAACAGTAAATCGCTATCTTCCTTCTGAAAGGCCGGAAGATCGTGGAGCATGATAATATCTCCAGCCCGCAGTTTGTTGATAATCTTTTCACTCAGACCAGCAATATTACGATTCCCCCGATCAAGGGCGCGGCAGCTGTAGTTTACCGCGATCAACCCTTCCTCCTCCAAAACATTTTTGAGACGAGGGCCAGTGATACCCACCGGAGGACGAAAGAGCAAAGGGCGAAGGCCCCGACGCGCCAGCACTTCCTGGGTGTTGTGAAGATCCTGCTGAATCCTCTTGGTGCTGCGCAACATGAGGAAATAATCATGATCCCAGCTGTGATTCCCGATGCTATGCCCGGCAGCCAGCATCTGCTCAATCAGCTCAGGGTGCTCAACGGCCTTTATACCGATAACAAAAAAGGTTGCGGGCAGGTGGTAACGAGCCAACAGCTCAAGCAGGACGGGAGTCGATGAAGGGGACGGTCCATCATCAAAGGTCAGGACGATTCCCTCTGTTCCGACCTGAGCCTGACTGATGACAGGCAGGAAAAAACTGCTTCTGGGGGAAAATGGCGCAAGAACGCAGAGGAACAGGAAAGATAATAAAGGAAGGGGGACCAAGACCGGAACTATAACAGCGCAGAGCAACGCCGACAGCAGAGCGAGGATGCCGATTTTTTCGGCTTTACAGAGTTTGTCGGAAATTTTTAACATGGGCTGTCACCAGCGGAATTAGCTCTTAGCGGATAGCGCCAGTGAAGAGAGGGGGAGAGGAGGAATTTAACATAATATTTTATTTTTTATCTGACTTTTTTTGAACCAAAAAGCTAGCTCCAGCGGGTGCGGCTTCAGTATAATGTATTATGCTGTTTGATACCGGACTCCAAACTG
>CBFDDU010000070.1:0-17429 GCA_965603655.1 uncultured Candidatus Electrothrix sp.
CGACAGCCCTTGTGCGGTAAGATCGTCATGGACATCCGGTTTCAATCCACGCCCCCCGTGCGGGGGGCGCCATCAACAACCTCCTACGCCAGCAGGGCGAACTGTGGTTTCAATCCACGCCCCCCGTGCGGGGGGCGACGAATGGATACCTTGGCAGGATTGAAAGATGTCGGGTTTCAATCCACGCCCCCCGTGCGGGGGGCGACTGTCGACTTGTAACGTGTTGTTACAAGGTAACAAAATATTGCATTTGCGCGAACCTCATTTTTCAAACACTTTAACAGAGAGCAAAAGATGCTTTTTGTCAAAAAAGACACATGATTTCAATAGGTGCGAACCTGCCGTGTTTTTCTGTCTGATAGAGGTTCGCGCAAACTTTTTTGCAACGTCATGCTTCGTTTGAGCATAACTGCCGATGCAGCAGCGTTATGAAGAATGAATATTTCACGAATAGCCCAATTATTATACCGGGCCAAGCAACATGTGAAAAGAAAAATAGATAGATTAATTGGTTTCAAAGGGCAAAATTTAAGGACGGAAAGGTGCAGGAATCTATAGGGGAATATGCTGTGTTAGATTTGTTTTTACAAGGGGAGATAAAAAAAATGCCGGAGCAATCATAACGATCGCCCCGGCCACGAAAGGAGGAGAAGTAAAGAGAGGAATGGGTGCGGTGTTCTTTCTGCTATCTTTCTACCTTCCGAAGCTTAATCGTCGTAGGCATAGCGTCTGTGCTCGTAGCGGTCATCATCGCTGCGGTACTCATAGTTGTCGTGTCCGCCGCGATACTCATGCCGGTCATCACTGTATCGTTCCCTAGCTCCGCGATATTCATAGCGGTCGTCATCATGTCGTTCGCTGCCTCCGCGATATTCGTAGCGATCGTCATCGTGGCGCTCACGCCCTTCTCGATACTCATAGCGGTCATCATCGTAACGGTATTCATGTTCGCTGCTATGGGCTGTTGCAAAAAATGCTGCTGCAAAAAAACATCCGATCAGGGCTATTGCTGTCTTTTTCATGGGGTGAACCTCCGTCTGTTACGATGTTTAAAGTAAATCTGTTCTTGTTTATGATTGTACAATAACAGAGGGAAGGTTAACGGAAGATTAACCAGAAGGGTTTTTGAAAGAAAAAAGGAGGCAATTGGTATGAATGTTGGTATCATCGTTTTTGGAAAAACAGGTCAGGCGGTTGTGTCCGTGCTGCTGCAATCTGAACAGACCCGTGTGTAGTGGGTGATTCGAGGCTCAAGGCGGCTCGGACGTTCTTCCGCAGCCGAGGTGCTGAATATCCAGTCCGATGAATCTGACTTATTTGTTCCCATTAACAAGGAGCTGGTATGATAGAAAAGCCAAATACCGTTGTCGATAAGATAAGGACCGCAACATTTTGGACAGGCGTTTTGTTGATTATAGCCGGGGTGATTGCCCTGTTGGGCTTGGCTGCGGTGGCTGTAGAGATCATCAATAACCCTGAGGGCGTCGCTCTTGTACCGTGGTTGGCGGAAAAGGTAAGCGAAAGCGAGCTGCTTCTCGGTGGACATTTTGATCAGATGCAGTTTGAATTCAAGGCATCGCCAGCTCTGCAATATATTTTCCTTGGGATTATCGGTCTGCTTCTGGTTAATATACTTGCCGCCATAGTGCGGAGCCTTATTGCTGTTGGTGCTGAGCTTATACAGTTCGCCGGAATGCAAAAAAATGATAAGCCCGCAGCAAAAGGTAAACCGTATGCAAGATGAACTCTGCGCAGCGCTCAATTTGCTCTTTCAGAAGGAAGAAGAAGCACGTTGGCAAGGCGTAAAATCAAGACCTCCGCAGGCCGGAGAGAAAAATGTGTATGAGAAAAGTAACAGTTAAAGATTTTCGTGAAATGAAGGACGGCGATCATGCCATTTCTATGCTTACCGCCTATGATGCCTCTATGGCTCGCCTGTTGGATCAGGCAGGGGTAGATGCCCTGCTGGTGGGTGATTCCCTGGGCATGGTGGTTCTGGGCTATGACTCCACGGTCCCGGTGACTATGGAGGAGATGCTCCATCATGCCGGAGCGGTCAGTCGGGGCACGGAACGGGCCTTAGTGATTGGCGATATGCCCTTTGGTTCTTATCAGGTCTCTGTGGAACAGGCCATTGCCAACGGAACTCGTTTTCTCAAGGAAGCAGGCTGTGACTGTGTGAAATTGGAAGGCGGCGAAGAGGTCTGTGATGCGGTCCGGGGCCTGGTGCGGGCCGGGGTACCGGTTATGGGTCATATCGGACTGACTCCGCAGACCGCAGGACAGCTTGGTGGCTTCAAGGTACAGGGAAAGGATATGGAAGCGGCTCGTCAGCTCCTTGCCGATGCCAAGGCATTAGAGGCAGCCGGGGTCTTCGGGATTACTCTGGAGGCCGTTCCTGCCCCATTGGCAGCAATTATTACCAAGGAAGTCGCTGTTCCCATCATCGGTATCGGTGCGGGTGCTAGCTGCGACGGTCAAGTCCTGGTCACCAACGATATGCTGGGTCTGTTCGAGAAATTCACTCCTAAGTTCGTTAAACAGTACTGTAATCTTGCCCCAGATATTAAACAGGGCGTGCAGACCTTTATCCGAGAGATCCAGGATGGAAGTTTCCCGGCGGAAGAGCATAGCTTTGCTACTAAGGAAGATTTCTCCGACCTGTTGATGCCAGAGAAAAAATAGACTGCTCTGTCTCCTGCCTGAAAAAAGTTCGGAGCAGATCAGGAAAAACGCAGGTGTGGTCCAGTGCCAGACCTGCGTCTTCTTTTCTGATTTTTTTGTCCGGTACCCCACTTTTTCCCCACTGCCCATCCTGTGACAGGATAACTTTTTCCCTTGCTTCTTTTGCTGCAAAAACTGCTTTTGTATCGTATCTGGAAAAAGAGTATCTTCCGACACGTTTTCTCCTCCCCTGGAGTCATCTTTCTTGCATCTCAACGTGATTCAAGCATGGAGGAATGTGCATTTATTCGCCGCGTAAACTGTTTTTCAGTGTTGTTTTTGTCGGTACGAACCCGTTGATATTCTGCCTTATTCTCCTTGACGGAAAAGGTCTTGTGGGATAAAAGGAGGAAAGGTGGTGTAGAGTGGGGAAAAATGGAGTTGATGGCTAAAACGGTTTTCATGATAAAATGACAAAGAAAAAAATTGTTGGATTACGTTTTCGCAGTCGCTCCGAGCATGTTTTGGACGCAAAAGGGCGTCTCAATATCCCGAGTCGGTTTCGGGACGTGCTGGCCGAGGTCTACAATAATGCCCTGATTGTCACCAATTGGCAGAAAAGCCTGAAGGCCTATCCCGTTGTTGAGTGGGAGGCCTTAGAAGATAAATTATTAACCCAAGGCCGGAGTCAGCCCGGCATGAGTGCCTTTGTTCGTTATGTTATTTCCGGCGTTATTGAATGCTCATTGGATAAACAGGGCCGGATACTTTTACCTGCGCCGTTGCGAAATGAATTCGGCATCAGCAAGGAAGTGGTTTTAAACGGTATGCTTGATCATTTTGAAATTTGGGATAAAGGGGCTTGGCAGAACGAGGTCCGTCGTACCCGGGAAGATTTTACCAGTTTTCGTGAAGGCTTGTCTTCACTGGGGATCCTTTAATGGCCCCACAGTCTGTTTTTGCTGAAAAAGAGGGCAAGGATCTCCATGTACCTGTTTTGTTTCAGGAGGTTATGGAGTGGCTTCGTCCCTGTTCTTCTGGATGCTATGTGGATGGCACCTTGGGATTGGGCGGCCATACCGAGATGATTCTGGAGCAGTCAGCGCCGGAGGGAAGGGTGCTGGGATTTGAATGGGATGCCCAGGCAGCCCGGTTTGCCGCAGAGCGGTTAGCTGGCTTTGGGGATCGGTTTCAGCTGATTCCGGCCTCCTATGCGGACATGGCAGAGCAACTGCATAGCCAGGGGCAAGGCCCGGTGGACGGTCTTCTTGTTGATCTTGGTGTTTCTTCGCTCCAGCTTGATTGCCCTGAACGCGGATTCAGTTTCAGGGAGGATGCTCCGCTGGATATGCGGATGGATACCCGACGAGAGGTGACAGCGGAGCAGCTGGTTAATCGATGTACGCAGGAGGAACTTGCTGATATCTTCTTTCATTACGGGGAGGAACCTCAGGCCCGGCGGGTGGCACGCTTTATTGTGGAGGCTCGGGTGCAGCAACCCCTTATGACCACTCGACAGCTTGCAGATCTTGTTGCTCTGTCGATTCCAAAAAAATATCACCCGAAAAAAATTCATGTTGCCACCAAGGTTTTTCAGGCCTTGCGCATAGCGGTTAATCGGGAGTTGGACAATTTAACCCGTTTATTGACAGATGGGCCTAAGTTGCTCAAGCCTGGAGCACGATTTTGTATCATAACTTTTCACTCACTTGAAGATCGTATTGTCAAGCAGGCCTTTGCAAAGACACCCCATTGCAAGGTGTTGACACGTAAGCCTGTCCTGCCGACAGCGGATGAGGTGAGGAATAATTCGCGATCCCGTAGTGCAAAACTACGGGTCGCAGAAAGATTGTAACGGCATGATGGGGAGTCGGTCGTCAAAAAAGGAGGATCTGGTGTGAATCATACTATTCGCTCAATACGGTCACCTGCTCTCTCTTTCAGTCTGCGTAGGCAAGTGACGGTTTTCAGAAGGAGAGACGGTTTTTCAGAAGATTTTATTCAGTTGTCAGCATATACACTGGGCTCGGTAGTCTTATGCTTTTTTTTGGCGAGCCTGTTTTTTTCTTGGAATATCGGCCGGGAAGAAACAGTGTTTGAGCAGCAACAGCTTGTGCAGGAAAGCCTCAGTCGGGAACAAGTCGGCTTGAAGGTCAAGCGGGATAAGTTGCTTGCCAAGCCCCGTTTGGTGGCTCTGGGTGCTGCACAACTTGATCTCCATCTTCCTGAAACGGATCAGGAACATTATTTGTATTAAGGCGAAGGTCGTTAGGCCATTCGTTCTTGGCAGCGACGGAAAGAGAAGAGTATTCATGGGGACTGCCTTGAAAAGGCGAATGTTTTGTTGCTGCCGATGTTCATGATGGAGCGATTTAAACGTTTATTTTTCCAGGTGCTAGATAGGAAAAAGGAATCTGCGCCGATAAGTGGCTATACCTACACGCCCCCCGGGCGTCCTTTGCGGAGGAGCAGGAAGGGGCTGTGCCTTGTCATTCTGACGGGGCTATTGGTTGTTATTTTTGTTTGGATGATTTTTTTCTTTCCTTTTTCTTTGCGTGATATGGCCGGGCTTGTCAAATTGCCTACTGGTCTATCCAAAGCAATGGAACAGGAAAGGCTTGTGGGCGAAAATTTCTCTGAGCAACAAGATCGTCCGATTTTGCGCGGAACTATTTATGATCGAAATATGGAGGAGATGTCGGTTTCGTACCGGCTCTTCTCCCTTTTGATTCAGCCTGCTGAATTGTCAAACAAAGATTTGGCCGCAGAGCAGTTAGCCCCTATCCTTGATACGGAAAAACAACTCATCCTGCAACGGTTGCAGCATACAGACGGCATTATTGAGCTGGCTGATAATCTTGAAATACGGCAGGTTGAAGCCTTAGAAGAATTACATCTGCCCGGTATTCATTGTCGGCCCGTGGAAGTCCGTTATTACCCGGATCACGCTGTTGCCGGTCAAATGTTGGGTTTTGTGAGTGGTAATGCCGGGCTGAGCGGGGTCGAGGCTCTCTACAATGCTGTTTTGGAGCCCGGTGAATTTAGGCAGATCAACATTCCTGCTGTTAATTTTTCCGGGCATGATGCCTTGGGAAAGACGGTCGCTGATATTGTCTTGACCATTGATATGGAGTTGCAGCGACAGCTTGACAAGGCCCTTGAGGAGTATCGGAAACGAAAAGGAGCACGTTCCGGCAGTGCCATTGCTATTGATCCTGATTCCGGTCGGATTTTGGCTTTGGTGAGCCAGCCGGGATTTGATCCAAATTATTTTTGGCAGACAGACGAACAAAAGGCGCATAAGGCCCTGTTCGCACCCCGCTATGATCAGGATCTCATGCGGCCTTTATTGGTTCAGGCCGCAGCCACCCTTGAATTCGGTATGGATAGGAAGCTGTTGCCGGTTACAGTAAGTGTGCCCGACTACGGTTTGCCAGAGGAGTTGCTGCAAGAATATTGGTTGAAGCTGGATTTGGGGCAACCGATCCCGGATTTTCTCCCTATCTCATTTGGTCTAGGGGGAGCGCTGTCAGAAGATATTGCGGTGTCCGGTATGCTCAGCCCTGTGCAGATGGTTTACGGGGTGGCAAGCCTATTGAACAGCGGCCAGAGAGTGACACCTTGGTTTCTCAACGGACTGTATGATTATACGGAAGAACGTTTTTTTCTTCGTGATTTTTCCGGTTCTCCGAGAGAACGGGTACTTTCTCCGGTCCAGGGAAGTCGGTTGCGGCGAGAGATGC
This sequence comes from uncultured Candidatus Electrothrix sp., assembly GCA_965603655.1. GTDB lineage: Bacteria > Desulfobacterota > Desulfobulbia > Desulfobulbales > Desulfobulbaceae > Electrothrix. The sequence goes on from CBFDDU010000070.1 coordinate 6,408, forward strand.
TCGGTGATTCCTTATTTTCCGAGGAGGGAGGCTTTTTCTTTGCCGATATAGCCTCAACGGTCTCTGGACAGAACGGGCTCAGTGTTCACCATATTCAGGATATCCTGTTGGCTGCGGTGCCAAGAGAGGAGCCTGAGGTGCTCTTGCTGTTCACGGTCGATTACGATACGCTGGCTCCCCAGCCTCCCGAAGTGGAGAGTCGGGATCTGGCTGGACTTCTCGGGTTGGGACGAAATCTGTTGCCCATCCTTGTTGGTTATGGCGGGTCGGTGGAGACCTTTGCTGAACCATCGCCGGAAAAAAATTCTGTCAATCTGCGCCGATATTTTTTCAGCAAGAAACTCAGTGCTGCTGAGGTGAAAGAAAATCTTGTGCATGCAGAGCCGCTCATGCCGTCCTTGATCGGGTTGAGCCTGCGCAAGGGGCTGCAGCAGATAAACAGGTATAATATCAACGTGCGGATTCAGGGAAGCGGTCGTATTGTCGACCAGATTCCGGCAGCCGGTGAACCGTTGACTGAAATAGAAATTTGTGAGCTGATACTTGAAAAAGAACATGACTAGCCCGGCTGTCAAGGGTCTTGATGAGTTATTGCATTGCCTCCCGGTCGAACTGGCTGCGGAGGTTCTTCATGATGATTATGATGAGGCAGCGGGGAAATGCACCGGAATTACCTGTGATTCCAGAGATGCCGGGCCGGGCACCCTGTTTGTTGCCATCAAGGGTGCCCTGGTTGACGGGCATGATTTTATCTCCCAGGCTGTAGCCCAGGGGAGCTGTTGGCTAGTGGTTGAGGATGATCCTGGTCCTCTGCCCGGTGTGACAGTGGTCAGAGTGAACAACACTGCTGAGGCTCTGGGTTGGCTTTCTGCAGCTTTTTATGATTTTCCAGCTCGGTCTCTGTCTTTGATCGGACTGACCGGGACCAACGGCAAGACCACGGTTTCCTGGATGATTGAGCAGGTGCTTTGCAGCGCAGGCTGTCAGGTCGGGGTGATCGGAACCGTGAATTACCGCTATCGGGACGCTTCGGGCAGGGAGATCATTGAACCTGCTCCCCTGACCACTCCGGGGCAGGTGCAGCTCCAACGGCTCCTCCGGCAAATGGTTGCTCAGGGCGTGACCCATGTAGTTATGGAGACCTCTTCTCATGCCCTGGAGCTGGGACGGTTGGCCGGACTTCAGTTTGATGTTGCCCTCTTTACCAATCTGAGCCGGGATCATCTGGATTTTCACGGCAGTATGGAGGGCTATTTTGCTGCGAAAAAGTTGCTCTTTACCCGCTATCTCAAGAAAGAGGGGCAGGCCGTGGTTGTCACGGAGCCAAGCGGCATGGAGGCAATAAACTGGGGAGAGCGGCTTTGTCATGACTTGCTTCAACAACAGACTCTTGGGCAACAGGCTCCTCGTGCGGTGCTTGATTGCGGGTTTAATCCAAAGGCTGCAATCAATGCCGACAAACTCAGTCAGGATATCAACGGATTTTCCTGCGAACTTGCCTTGGCCGGAGAACGGGTCGCCTTCAATTCCCGCCTGACAGGCAAATATAATGTCCTCAATCTTCTGGCAGCTGCCGGAGTGGGCAGGGCTTTGGGAATGGAGCCGCGCCGGATTTTCAGCGGATTGGAAGAGGTCGGTCAGGTGCCGGGCCGTTTGGAGCGAGTGCTGTTGCCGGGCGTCAGCGAGGAAGAACAGCCCTGTGTCCTGGTTGATTATGCCCATACCCCGGATGCCTTGAAAAACGTCCTCCAGACCCTGCGATCCTTAGCCGAAGGACAGCTGATTTGTGTGTTCGGCTGCGGCGGTGATCGAGATCAGGGGAAACGTCCTTTGATGGGCGCGGTTGCAGCGGAATGCGCCAGTATCTCCATTGTGACCTCGGATAATCCCCGTTCGGAAGCCCCTGAAGAGATTATTCAGCAGGTTGCCCAGGGTGCCGCTTCCATGGGTGCTGTTGAGCTGACAATTGAAGAGTTGTTCGGAGATCAGGCGGTTCGGTATGGTGATTTTCCCGGTTATGTCTGTCTTGAGGACAGAAAGACCGCTGTGCATGCTGCCTGCGTTTTGGCTGGCCCCGGTGATATTGTGCTGCTGGCCGGAAAGGGGCATGAAGACTATCAGGTGATCGGGCAGAAACGGATATTCTTTGATGACCGGGTGGAGGGGCTCAACGGGCTCTTGCGCTGGACCATCCCCCACCTGCTCAAGGCCCTTCAGGGTGGGACGATAATTCAGCAGGGGAAACAAACAGGTCTTTTCGGCCAGATTTCTACTGACACCAGAACCCTGGGGCAAGGGGATATCTTTGTCGCCTTGGTTGGGGAAAATTTTAACGGTCATGATTATCTTCAGGCAGCGGCTGAGGCCGGGGCTGCGGTGGTTATTGTCCAGCAGGAGTTGCAGAAGGATGAGCTGCAGAAAGATGTTCTTCCGGAGCATGTTGTTGTTCTTCAGGTTTCGGATACGCTGACCGCGCTGGGTCAATTAGCGGCCTATCGGCGTAGGCTGCTGCACCGGGATCTGCCCCTTGTCGCCATCACGGGCAGCTGTGGTAAGACCACGGTCAAGGAGATGACCGCAGCAATATTTTATCGCCATTTTAAAGCAACTGAAGGGACAGACACCGGCGTGGATCCTGTGCTTAAAACCGGAGGGAATTTTAACAACCTGATCGGTCTGCCCCTGTCCCTGCTGCCAGTGAACGCATTCCATAAAGTCGCGATCATGGAGATGGGGATGAATCAGTTTGGTGAGATCGCTCGGCTCACTGCAATCGCTGATCCAGATATCGCCTGCATCACCAATGTGCAGGCAGCCCATCTTGAGGGGCTGGGCAGTATTACAGGTGTTGCCCAGGCCAAGGGCGAGCTTTTTGCTGGCATGCGGCCGGATACCGTGGCAGTGGTCAATTATGATGACCCCCATGTGCGCCGGTTACCAAATAACTCGGAAAAGATTATCGGTTTTGCCTGCACCGCAGCCGGTCGTCGTCATAAACCTGCTGTTCGGGCTACCCGCATTAAGGATCTCGGCGCAGAGGGGATGCGTTTTACCCTCCAGATCGGGGATTGGCAGGAGCGCATCAGCGTTCGGGCTCCGGGCATGCATACTATCAGCAATTGTCTGGCTGCGGCTGCTATGGCCCATGCTGGCGGAGTTACCTCTGGAACGATCATCGCCTCCTTGAAAGATTTTCAGAGCACGGATAAGCGGATGCAGATGATGACCCTGCCCGGCGGGGTACAGGTGCTCAATGATTGCTATAATGCCAACCCGGCCTCAATGGCTGCGGCCCTGCGCACAGTGAGCGGTTTTGGTCAGGATTGTCGCCGCATTGCCCTGCTGGGTGATATGCTGGAGCTGGGTGAAGAGGCGGATGCGGCCCATGCTGAGGTCGGTCGACAGGCCGCAGAACTGGGCTATGATCAACTGGCTGTTATAGGCAGTTTTGCAGACCTGGTTGCCCTGGGAGCCCAGCAGGCGGGGATGGCGGAAGAAAAGGTGCATGTTTTTGTAGATACCCACAGCATGGCTGACTGGCTCTATCAAGAGATGGTTCAGGCCGGGGTGGCGGCGGATGATTGGCTGCTGCTCAAGGGATCTCGGGGCATGCGGATGGAGGCAGTGTTGCAGGAGATAGAAAATCGGTTTGCCACCGGTATTAACGAAAAGGAATATCTATAGAACTATGTTTTACCATTTGCTCTATCCCCTGCACACCCAATTCGGTGCCTTTAATGTTTTTCGTTATCTGACTTTTCGCTCTATCGGCGCGGCAGTCACAGCCTTTCTTATCCTGTTTCTTTCCGGGCCGCTGTTTATCCGCTGGCTGAAAAGAAGACAGATCGGGCAGGTGGTTCGTGATGACGGGCCGGAGAGTCATTTCAGCAAACAGGGGGTGCCCACTATGGGCGGTCTCTTGATCCTGATTGCCATTGCTGGCTCAACCTTGCTCTGGGCTGACCTGGGAAACAGTCTGGTGTGGGTCTGTTTGTTGCTGACCCTGTTTTACGGCCTGATAGGTTCTGTTGATGATTGGAAAAAGGTCGCGAAAAGTGACACCAAGGGCTTGTCCGCCCGAGGGAAGCTGATTCTTCAGGTGACCGGGGCCTGCACGGTCGGTCTGTTTCTCCATCTGCACCCTGGGTATGACGGCAATCTGAGTCTGCCTTTTTTGAAAGGGGTGCATCCAGATCTGGGCTGGTGGTACATCCCCTTTGCCGTGGCCGTGATTGTCGGTTCCTCTAATGCGGTCAACCTGACCGACGGGCTGGACGGCTTAGCCACCGGTACGGTGATGATCACTGCTGCGGTCTATTTTATCTTTGCCTATGCAGCGGGTAATGTGCTGATCTCTGATTATTTGCAGCTCCCCTATGTGCTGGGGGCCGGTGAGGTGGCCGTGTTCTGCGGAACTATTGTCGGGGCCTGTCTTGGTTTTCTCTGGTTCAATTCTTATCCGGCCCAGATTTTTATGGGTGATGTGGGTTCGCTGGCTCTGGGCGGGGCCTTGGGGGCAGTGGCGATCATTATTAAGCAGGAGTTTTTGCTCGCCATTGCCGGGGGCATTTTTGTGATGGAGGTGCTGTCGGTGATTCTTCAGGTGGGGTATTTTAAGATAAGCGGCGGTAAACGTATCTTTTTGATGGCTCCGTTTCATCATCATTTTGAGAAGAAGGGGTGGGCTGAACCTCGGGTTGTTATTCGTTTTTGGATTATTTCTATTATTCTTGGGTTGATGGCTTTGGCTACATTGAAGTTGCGATAATTCGAGGTTGATTTTATCTCAAAAAGAGATATTGTTTAAGTATGCGTATTATAACTCGCAAGCGATTATTAGATTTCGCACAAAAATATCCAGATTGTTCGAGTGCGCTTGATTCATGGTATCGCATTGTTAACTACTCAACTATTGGGAGCTTTGCTGAATTGAGAGCTATTTTTCCTAGCGCAGATAAGGTTGAGGGGTTAACTGTTTTCAATATAGGTGGGAATAAAGTGAGGTTGATTGCTGCAATTCACTATAATACGCAACGGGTATATATTCGCCACGTATTAACCCACAGCGAATATGACAAGAATAAATGGAAGGAGGGCTGATAATGGAACATCATCTTGAAAACATAGCCAGTGTTTGGCCATCTATCAAAAATATATTTTCTGTCCCTCACTCAGAAGTTGAGTATGAAAATCTTGTTTCCTTACTTGATAGCCTGATTGATGAAATTGGTGAAAATGAGAATCACTCTTTGGCATCTCTTATGGAATCTATTGGGAGTTTAGTCGAAACATATGAGAATAATAATTTTCCTAATATATATGGTACCCCTACAGAGGTGTTGCGCTATTTAATGAATGAGAATGGTTTAAAACAATCTGATCTTCCTGAGATTGGTAGCCAGGGGATAGTTTCTGAGGTTTTAAAGGGGAAAAGGAATTTGAATATTAGGCAAATAAAAGAATTGAGTGCTAAGTTTAATGTGTCCCCTCTGGTGTTTATTCAGGAGCAGTGATTGCTATCCTAGCCATGTAGGTCTACTTGAGTGAAGCGAAAGCAGACAGGATTGAACGCAGCGCTTCTTGAGGAACATGGCTGGTATCGTATGGATGCCAGAGGCAATAAAGCAGGGGTATCCGCAGCATTTATGCCTCCTCATGAACAACTCGCTTTTCCGATTCAAATTAAAGGAGAGGCGGATTTTCCCGAAATATGGCATGAACCGTTGCCGTGCGTTGTGCAAGTGCTCGAAGCCTCGGAAACCTATCAGGACGTTGTGGGCAGCTTGCCGGATCTAGAAATCATCTCGGTTAATAAATTATGATTGAATTGAAGGCAGGCATGAAAGCCGTGGTGGTCGGCTTGGGTAAATCCGGGTTGGCAGCAGTCAGGTATCTTCACCAACAGGGGCTGAAGGTCGTGGTTTCTGAGTTTCGGGAGACGATCCCGGAGGAAGAACAGGCCGTGCTTGCGCAATGCGGCGTAGATCTCGGCACTGAGCTGGAGACAGGTGGTCATACGGCTGCCTTTTTTGCCGATGCTGATCTGGTCGTACCCAGTCCTGGTGTGCCTGCGGATTTGCCGGTGCTGACTGCAGCCCGAACTCGGGGTGTGTCGGTGCTGGGTGAATTGGCCTTGGCCGCCGGACGCATCCAGGTTCCTGTTATCGCGGTGACCGGTTCCAACGGTAAGACCACCGTGACCAGCCTAATCGGACATCTCCTGCGCAGCGCGGGTAAAAAAGTCTTTGTCGGCGGCAATATCGGCACCCCGATTTTGGAGTACCTGCTGGAACCCGGCGAAGCCGAAGTTGTAGTGCTGGAGCTGTCCAGTTTTCAGCTGGAAGCAGCCGGAGATTTCCGACCCGATATCGGCCTGCTGCTTAACCTCTCCCCGGATCATATTGACCGGCACGGCAGTTTTGAGGAATATGCCGCAGCCAAGATGCAGCTGTTTGCCTGGCAGGGCAGGGGGGATACAGCGATTATCGGTACTGATGATGTTCTGCTTGCGGCTGCACCGCCCACTGCTGGCGAGAAATTGTATAGCTTCGGCACCCATCCCGGTTGCCGAGCCAGGGTGGAAGGAGAAGCTGTGCGCCTGGAACCGGACTTTGGCCCGGAAGCTAAGGGCGAATTGTACGAGCTTGCAAAAACGCGGCTGCATTCCAGGGTCAATTTGTATAATGCCGCTGCCGCCATTCTTGCGGTACGGGCCTTTGGCTGCGAAGAGGAGAGCATCAAGGCTGGGCTGGCCGATTTTCAGCCGCCGCAGCATAGAATGACCCCGGTCGGTGAGATCAACGGCGTCCGATTTATCAACGACTCCAAGGCCACCAATGTGGGGGCTGTGGTTGCGGCTCTGGCCGGGTTCGGGCAGGGAACGGAAAAAGAGGTTGTCCTGATTGCGGGTGGACGGAATAAGGGCGGGGATTTTGCGGCCTTGGTTCCGTCATTCCGGCAGTATGCCAAACATGTTGTGCTGATCGGCGAGTCTGCGTCGGATTTGGCCGCAGTTGCCGAAGAAGCCGGGGTTGGGTTTCAGTTTGCTGCTGATATGGAAGAGGCTGTTGCCTCGGCCTTTGCTGCTGCCTCCCAAGGCGATACGGTGCTGCTGGCCCCGGCCTGCGCCAGTTTTGATATGTTCAGGAGTTATGAACAGCGGGGGGATGAGTTTAGCCGGTGTGTTGGTGGATTGGAAGGAGGAGCTTGATAGTTTAACGCATACTTATTAACGGGAACATAAGTCTTGGTAGAGGGTAATTTTAGTCAATCTTTCAAAAAGGGAGAAGGTTATGAGGTTAAAATTATTATTTGTTTTGACGGGCGTGTCGTGCTTGGCAATTGTTCCTGATTTGTATGCATCGGTAGTTGAAAGCTTAAAAGTTAGCAAAGAATGTCGGAGAGATAAAAGTAGTTGTTCTGCTGAGGAAAAAGATAATATTGAAATAAAAAATTTCTGTCATGACAGACCTGATTTATGTACCAGCCGAAAATTACGGTTAACTACATACCAGCCAAACTATGCCATTTTTCAGAGCACAGATGATGATGAAGGTTCGCTTGAGGCGCATTATTCGTTCAGGTATCTTTTTACCAAGCCGCATTGTATGCCTTTGAAATTTTTAGTGGATGAAAGTAATGAGGGTGATGACGGTGCTGAAAATACAAAAAAGAATATTAAGCCAGATATTGATTGCTTAAGAGATTATCGGGATCGTTCGGAAGTGTTCTTTAAGTACACAGGTGAATTTGATTTTTACTTAGGATCGAGAGATTCAGGACCAGTTATTAATCGAATTAGTAACCCAGGATTTCACTATAGAAATAATTTTGAAAATTTGTCATTCGCCAATATATCTATGCAGTGGGTAACATTGGGGCTGGAACACCGTTCCAATGGACAAGTGATTGAAGCAGATATGAAAGTTACGGATGCTAGCTCTCCTGATTTTGGGAAATATAGAGCACAAGTAGAGCTAGAAGACGAAAACCATGAATACTTTGATGCGATTAGCAGGGGGGCGAACTACTTTTCAGTAGAAGGGAAGTTTAATGTTGGAGAGCATAGAAACGACTATAAAAAATGTAACAGTAGCATTGATTGTATCAATTTATGGGTTGGCGGCAAGCTGTATATAAACGAGGATTCTGATGTTTATTGGGGAGATTTGGCTAATACTGGAGTTAAAATTAATGATTATGACAGAGTAAATATCGTCGTGTCAGATACATTTGCTACTTTTATTCCATCATTTCCGAAAATAGAAGTAGGGGTTAAGTGGACTATTGGTGATGAATTACTAGATACTGATTCTTATGATATTAATTTAGTTTTTCCTTGGATTCCCAGAAACGATTTGGAAATTCCTTTTTATATAAAGGCTCATTTCGGGCCTATGAATACTTTGTCTAACTATACGAAAGATCAAAATTCAATTGGTTTCGGAATCAAGTTAAGGTAGCAGGAGTAAAGAACGGTTCGGCCCTAAACTTTTTGACAGCTCCTGTTAGCCTTTATTCGTTATTCCAGGCGGTGTTTCACTTTTTCGGCATTAGAAAAATTATTCAATTCAAGCGAAAGTGGAGGAGTAATTGAAAACAGAGAGAGTAACTCAACTCGTTGTGTTGATATTATTTGTTCTCACCATTTCTATGGCGTTGAATCCATCACTTCTTCACGCGAAGCTCAAATACACCGGGGTGAATCTGGCCGGTGCCGAGTTCGGAGTATGGGACGGCAATGTCAATCTCCCCGGAATATACGACACTGATTATATTTATCCAACCTCAGCTGAGGTCGATTATTACATCAGTAAGGGGATGAATACCTTCCGCCTGCCGTTTCGCTGGGAGCGGCTTCAGCAGGCTCTGTTTGCCGCATTCGATGCTGCAGAGCTGAATCGTATGGATACCTTTGTCGATTATGCAACGGCAAAAGGTGCCTCTGTTATCATTGATCCGCATAATTTTCAGCGTTATTATCCTGATCCTGCTGACCATCAGAAGTCCGAACAGGGATTAATCGGAACTGTGGAGGTCCCTGATGCTGCATTTGCTGATTTATGGGAGAAACTTGCTGAGCATTACAAGGGAAACAGTCGGGTGATTTTTGGCCTGATGAACGAACCAAATACGATGCCTACAGCTCAGTTGGTTGCTTCCGAGAATGCTGCCATCGCTGCCATCCGTACTGCCGGAGCGAATAATCTGATTCTTGTGTCCGGCAATCAGTGGAGCGGGGCGTGGGCATGGTGCTCAACCGATAATTTCACGGAAATGCTCAATATCGTCGATCCGGGAGCAAATTTTGCCTTTGAAGTGCATCAGTATATGGACGATGATTATTCTGGTGGTTCCCCTGATATTACCGATAATGATCCTCTGATTGGTGTCAATCGTCTCACCTGTTTTACCGATTGGCTTAAGGAGCATAATCTCAAAGGATTCCTCGGCGAGTTTGCTATCGCAAATTCCAGAATCGGTGATACTGTAGAGGACGTCGGTGATGAGGTCATAGACAATATGCTCGGCTACATGGAGGGGAATTCCGATGTCTGGCTTGGCTGGACCTGGTGGGCAGGCGGCCCGTGGTGGGAAGAATATCAGTTTACGCTTGAACCGACAAACTTAGGGCGGCCCGAGCAAGGAGAGGACCGTGCTGCAATGGCTGTTCTTCAGCCGCATTTTGTTCAGGCGCAGCCTGTTCTCAGTCCTGTTTATTTACTGCTGCTGTAAGATAAATTGATCCGCTGTTAAGAGTAGCTGGTTAAAATACAAGGGCGTTACTTATGAGTAACTTGTATTTGAAACGGTTGAAAAATAACTTCGTATGATCATCACTGATGGCATCAGAGGGCATTTCTTCTCGGTTGCGAGATCATATTCAGGAAGATAACAAATAGGGAGGGTATCATGCAGGCAAGAAAAATGATTCTTGAAACAGATCGGCACGGAAGACTGGTGAGCCAACCAGAATTACCGCCGAATGTTCGCATGGAGGCAATCTTTCTCATACCGGAAAAGAAAAGGAAAGGTAAAAAGAGAAGAAAACCGTCTCCTGTCATTGCTGGAAAGGGGGAAATTCTCGGCGATATTATATCGCCTGTTTTTACAATAAGTAGCTGACCAGATATAATCGACACTTTTGGATCTGGAAAACGATGGATAATTAATGTGTAATCCAGAAAAGAAAGTGTCGATTATATTTAGCTGAGTACTTAAAAACTCCATGTGCATAATCATAACAGGCGGCGGCACCGGCGGACATCTTTTTTCCGGCATTGCCTTGGCAACCGCATTGCAGAAAAATACAGGTGATATTTTTTTAGAAATTCACACCGAAAAAAAGAAACATGGCACACCCGTTAAATCAATTAACCATTAAAGGTTTCAAGTCTATTCAGAACCTTGAAGACTTTCACCTTGCAAACCTCAACGTTCTCATCGGCGGCAACGGAGCAGGGAAAAGTAACTTTATTGATTTTTTTCGGATGCTGCGAGCCATGATGGAACTGCCTCTGCCCGGCCTTGCCAGCGCAAGCCTGAAAACCTATATCGCAACCGGCGGCGGCAGTGATGATTTTTTGTTTAACGGACCGAAAACAACAGAACAAATAGAGGCAAAAATAATATTCGGTCGAAACGGCTATCGCTTCAGACTGGTTTCCACAGCCGATGAAACATTCATCATTATTGATGAGGGAATATGTCTTGATGGCCATTGCTCCCAATGGCGGGAGATGGGAAGCGGTCATGCCAGACCGGAGCTTCTTAAAGAGAAGGAGAGCGACCGGGGAGATACTATTGCTTCCTCTGTTTACGAGGCTGTTTCTTCCTGGCAGATATATCATTTTCATGATACTGGCAAGACTGCCGCTATGCGTCGGTCTGAAATAATTGATGATAATAGATATTTGCGTTTTGATGCTGCGAATATTGCCCCGTTTCTCTTTTATTTGCAGAGTGCTGAAAAGGATGTCTATAGCCGGATCGTGGATACGATTCGTTTGGTAGCGCCTTTTT
>CBFDDU010000071.1:0-16992 GCA_965603655.1 uncultured Candidatus Electrothrix sp.
CCCCAGGCAAAAAAAAGTTACGATCAGAACAAGTGAGTTTATTTATGAATACAGATGATATTTTTTCTTGACACTCGCCGCTCTTTTTTTTATATTTGCTCAGCCTTCCAACCCACTGGGGGATGGTCTAATGGCAAGACAGCGGACTCTGACTCCGCTTATCGGGGTTCGAATCCCTGTCCCCCAGCCATCTTTGCTCTACCTTCCAACGCTCTTTTCTTCAACAAAGGTCGCTCTTACCGAAGCGAACCGGTACATCTCAAGCATTATCCGCTCTTCAATGTATTCACATATTCGTTTTACTTCATTCGTTTCATCGTTTTACACAATGAAACAAAGAACAAGCCCAACAACTGGACTTTACAACAATTTACAAAGAAAAAAAAAACAACTCAGGATTTTATCAACCGGGGGAAGGGAACTGCAACAAAGATCTTTTCAGGAAGCAACGATCCTGACAAATAACGAAAACGCTATCAGGATCGTTGCGGAGGAAGAAATAAGAAGAGAAGAGAACAGCGTCCAACAAACGAAAATTAATGTTCCATGAAGGAGGAGTACAAAGAACATTTTTTCCAATCAACTGTGTAGCTCATACCGTAAATAATCTGCACCACGTTACAACCGCATTGCCCAACATTTGAACAGCATTCCGGCTCTTCGCACATCTTTTGAGCACCCTGCTTCATCTTCAACTGAACATGCTTATGGGTCAGAGGGCAATCGTACTCTTTCTCAATCATAGATTGTGTATTTGTACTCATCTTGCCACTCCTTTCAGATATTATTTTCAGAAAGCCGCATTTCCATCTCAACTGTTTCCATCTAACCACACAACCCATTCCCCTAGCAATAAGGCGTTCACCTCATTTTTACGGGCAAAATGCCCGACCCGCACGGGCGGCCGGGAGAACCCGCCACCCGCAAGTTACCCGACAGTCGTATGTCATAAAATTTCAAGCCAACCAGTTTCATAAAATTACAGAAGAAAAATTATCTTTTGCCATCTATTCCCCAAGCAGGCCTTTTCCATCATCGGAAACTGGAAGACAAAAAAGGAATCTGCATATCATGAAGAAAAATCATCTCATCCCCTGTTGCCAAAAACAGGAAGGTAGCGACCAAAAAGGTCACGGAAAACAAAAACATAAATAACAACCAAGTATACTCGACTGAATGAACAGCCGACATGCTTCCTCCCGCCTCCTCTGCGTATTGCATTTTTTCTCTCAGCATAACCGGCCTCCTCTATGTAAATTTTACTCGGTTTCACCGCATATCTTTCCTTATGCTATAAAATATGCATAAAATATGCCGGAAAAGCGAGAGAGACCGGTTAAGCCGCAAAGCAAGGAACACAAAGGTTCCACAGCATACTCATAAGCTTCAATCTCACCGGGATACCTCCTCAGACTTTCTTTACCCCGTAGCTGCCGTACCGGGGCAACACCGGAATAATCGGTCCTCCAGACACACGACAACATCATTTATATATTCATTTGGATATTCCTTACCCGGACCATCCACAGCGTGGTACAACTAATTACACGCCGCAGGCACCTCCCGCCCTCTTTCTCCTCCTTACTCTTGGATTGATGTTTGACGCACAGCCGATAACAGACTATTATTTATGCAGTGCATGCAATTAACCGAAAAGCAAAGGCCATTTTTCTTGAAATCAACAGGGAGAGATCTCATGGGACGTGAAACAGTGCTCTTTAAAACAGAAGAAAAAATGTCACGCAGTGAGGTTGCGGACCTGCTTCGTGCCTTGGCCGGGAAGATCAAGGACGGCAAAGTTATCCTGCAGCAGGGCGCAAAAGAGGTCAGGCTGAAGATACCTAGTCGGGTTGAGCTGGAAGTCAAGGCGGAAAAAGAGGTCGGCAGACGGCGAACCAAGAAAAAACTGGAGCTGGAGATCGAATGGCTGGTCGGTGCTTCCGCAAACAAACAAAAATCATTAACCCTAGGATAGGTGTGAATACCTTTACGGAACAAAAAGCTGTGGTCACTGGGGCCACCCGAGGTATCGGGCGGGCAATCACAGAGGACCTGCTGGCACAAGGCGCAACCGTGATCGGGCTCTATAGCGGTAATGAAAAGACAGCTGAAGAATTTACCGCGACCTGCCCCATCCCTGAACGTCTCCGGTTACATAAGGTCGATGTCAGTGACTATCAGGCCGTGGAAGGCTTTTTCCAAAAGGTGGAAGAGGAGTTCGACACCATTGACATCCTGATCAATAACGCTGGGATCCGTCGTGATGCGGCCTTGGCCATGATGCGCCAGGAAGACTGGAATCAGGTCATTAATGTCAATCTGACTGGCGGCTATAATATGACCAAGTTCGCAGTCCAGCTGATGATGAAGCAAAAATATGGGCGGATTATCTTTATCACCTCACCCATGGGCCATCTCGGTTTTGCCGGACAAGCTAATTATTCCGCCTCCAAGGCGGGCCAGGTTGGAATGATGAAATCCTTATCCAAAGAGGTGGCTAAGCGCAAAATCACAGTAAACTGCGTCTCTCCCGGCTTTATCGGTACAGATTTCCTTGACGGCCTGAGCGATGAGCAGGTCAAGGCCTATAAAAAGATGGTTCCGGCGCGACGCTTCGGCACCCCGGAAGAAGTGGCAGATGCTGTCCTCTTCCTTGCCGGAAAAAACGCCGCCTATATTAACGGCTCGGTTCTGGAAGTCACAGGAGGCCTGTAATGGACGCGATGATGGAAGCAAGCGAAGGCAACGAGCCGATGGGTCAGCCCTTTATTGAAGAGCGCATCCCGCATCGTGCCCCTTTTCTCTGGCTGGACCGGATACTGGAGCTGGGCACAGAGACCATCCGGGCAGAAAAACTCTTGCCTGCGGATCTTGATGTCTTTCAAGGGCATTATCCTGACTATCCTATCATGCCCGGTGTGCTGCTCTGCGAAGCAGTCTTCCAAGCCGGTGCCCTGCTGATCGGCGAGACATTACGCGGGGAGCAGGAAATCAAAGGGGTTCCAGTCCTGACCCGGATTATCGGGGCCAAATTCAAACGAGAGGTAGGTCCCGGCGACACCATTGAAATCCAGGCGACCCTCAAGGAAAAGCTTGGGCCAGCCTGGTTCATGAAAGGCAGTGTACGGATTAAGGGTAAAGTTGCTGTACAGGTTGAATTTGCCTGTGCCTTAAAAGGCTGAATTTCCAAAAATGAACTTCCCCGAAGCCTTGGGGAATAAAAGATGAAAAGGTAAACAGGATGGATTTTCTCCGACTTGAAGGCAAAAAAATCGTTATTTTCGGCCTGGCCAACAGAAAGTCCGTGGCCTGTGTCATCGGCAAGGTGCTGGTAGAAGCCGGGGCTGAGGTCATCCATGTGGTGCGCAGCGAGGAAAGGGCCAAGGCCTGCCGAAAACTCTTCCCGGACAGCCCGGTCTTTTGCTGCGACGTGGAGGAAGAAGAGCATATCATCCGGGTGCGTGACGAGATTGCCGACCAGATCGGCGGCCCCCTTGCAGGCATTGTTCATTCCATCGCCTTTGCCAACTACTCTGAAGGAATCAAGCCCTTTCATGGCACTGTGAAAAAAGACTTTCTTCAGGCCGTGAACATCTCCTGCTTCTCCTTTATCTCCATTGCCAACCATTTTAAAGAGCTGTTGGCCCCGGACGCCTCTCTGGTCACGATTTCCATTTCCACCACCCGCATGGCGGCGGAGAACTACGGCTATATGGCACCGGTCAAGGCAGCCCTGGATTCCTCCCTCTGCTTTCTGAGCAAATCCTTTTCCGCCTTTTCCCAGATTCGTTTTAATGCCGTCGGCCCCAGCCTACTGAAGACCTCAGCCTCAGCAGGAATCCCCGGATATATTGACTCCTACCTCTTTGCCGAGCAGGCAATCCCGCGCAAAAAGGCCCTGCAAACCATAGAGGCGGCCAATACAGCGGCCTTTCTTCTCTCCGAACGCTCCTCCGGAATCACCGGCCAGACCATTGTGGTGGATGCCGGGATGGGATCGAATTATTTTGACAATGCCATTATCAGCAAGGCGGTGGGCTGATGGCTGCGGGTAAATTAAATTTTCTGTCCCGCCTGCTGTCCATGGCCCGGCATGCGGTTGCCGTGTTCAGAGCAAAAGAGACACCGTTCTACGTTAAAACCATTCTGGGCCTCGGCCTGGTGTATATCGTTTCGCCTTGGGATCTCATCCCGGAAGCGCTGCCGATTCTCGGTATCCTGGATGATTTCACCTTGGCCGCCCTGTTGATTGCCTGGGCAAATGGTTTTTGCCTGCCTGGACAGGATGATCCCGGCGATAAACAGTAGGGGCAAACCTATGTGTTTGCCCTTTCATATCGGGCAGACACGCAGGTCTTCCCTTACAATAATACGAAAACAAGATGCTCACAGATCTCCAGAAAAAACTCCTGCTCCGCCTAGCCCGGCAGACCATAGAGGAAGAACTTGGTCAACAGGCAACCGATCCCATTTTAACGGAAGAACTGGATGATCCAGAACTCCGGCAGCATCGCGGCGTCTTCGTCACTCTGAATCTTGACGGAATGCTCCGGGGCTGCATCGGCAGCCTCCTGGGCCTGGAGCCACTCGTAGCTGGGGTACGCAGACAGGCAATCAATGCGGCCCTGCGTGATAATCGCTTCCCCTTGCTGACCGTGAATGAACTGCCGGAGGTGGTCATTGAAATCTCCGTCCTGACCCCACCGCAAAATCTGGAATATACAGACAGTACCGACTTGATCAACCGCTTGCGGCCTAGCATTGACGGAGTGATTCTCAAGATACCCGGCGGTGCCGGAGCAACCTTTCTTCCGCAGGTCTGGGAGCAACTCCCGGAGCCAAAAACCTTTCTCCGCCACCTCTGCCTTAAGGCAGGCCTGCCCGCTGATAGCTGGCAACACGGGGACCTCACCGTACAGACCTATCAGGCCTGTCATTTTGATGAAAAAAATTCTTAAAACGATCATGAAGGAAATAACCCTGTCTCCAGAACTCACCAAGGAAATTGCAGCAATCTATCAGGCCATGCAGGTGGGATACGATCGGGTATCCGAAGAGGTGGGCCTGACCTGTGAGGGCTGCCCGGATAACTGCTGCGACTCCTATTTCCTCCATCATACCTACAGCGAATGGGCCTATCTCTGGCAGGGGCTTCACCAGCTTGATTCCGAGAAACTTGAGCGGATCGTCAGCCGGGCCAAGAAATACATCGCGCAAAGTGCTGAAGCACTAGCCAAGGGCAGTCGCCCCCAAATCATGTGCCCGTTGAACGATAACGGTCTCTGCAGCCTCTATCACCATCGGCTGCTGGTCTGCCGGATGCATGGTATTCCAGCCACACTCACCAGGCCAGACGGACAATCCATGCGTTTTCCAGGCTGCTTCCGCTGCCAGGAGATCGTGAAGGAAAAATATAAGCCAGAAACCGATGCCCCGGCCATGGACCGCAGCCAGCTCTTCCGTCAGCTCGCCGCAGTGGAATCCCGCCTTTTTGAAGAACAACGCCATCTCTACCCCAGAGTCAAAAAAACCATTGCGGAGATGATTATTGCGGGCCCTCCGGCAGTGCCCCTGCCCCATTGTGAACGACAACGGTAAAAAACGAAAAAGCGATACTGACAACCCATAAGATGGAGCAAGCCGATGAAGACAGATGACTCTCCACAGAGAATCGCGGAGCATATCATGGCCGGGGCAAGCGTTGACTCTGCAACGGCCTGCGCACTTGCCCGCACTGCCGACCAACAGAGCCTCTGGGCTGCTGCTGATGGGCTCCGCCGCCACTTCATGGGAAACCGATTCCACCTCTGCTCCATCATCAATGCCCGTAGCGGCAACTGCACCGAGAACTGCCGGTTTTGCGCCCAGTCAGCCCGCTATCACACCGGAGCAACCACCTACGACCTGATCGACCGCAAACAGGCCATCAGCCTGGCCGTGGATAACGAGACCCACGGGGTCCATCGCCTTTCGCTGGTCACCAGCGGCCACTCTGTGGACAAGGAAACCTGGAAAAAACTGTCTGAACTGTATGCTGAAATCAATGAGAAAACCTCTATGGAGCTCTGCGCCTCTATGGGCTTTCTTGATCAGGAGCAGGCAGAACAACTGGCAGATGCCGGGATCACCCGTTATCACTGTAACCTGGAAACCAATGCGGAACGATTTACTGAGGTCTGCTCTACCCATAGCTGGCAGGACAAGGTGGACACCCTGGTTATTGCAGAAGCGGGCATGTCAGTCTGTTCCGGTGGCATCATTGGTATGGGTGAAACCATGGAAGACCGGATAGAGCTCGCCTTTGAGCTGTGGGAGATAGGGGTGCAGTCTATTCCCATCAACATCCTCACCCCCATTGCCGGAACCCCCTTTGCCGAGCTGGAGCCGCTTTCTGCGGAGGAGATCTTGACCACCATTGCCCTGTTCCGCTTTATTAATCCAGATGCGGTCATCCGTATTGCTGGGGGGCGGCAGCAGTTGGGAGCCGACCAATATCGCTGTTTTGCTGCCGGTGCCAATGGGGCCATTGTTGGTAACTATCTGACCACGACAGGCAGTTCTATTACTGAAGATCTTGAGGCCTTGGAAAAAATGGGGTTTTCTGTATAACTTCTGTATAACCATGCCACATAAAAAATTCAATACCACTGGCCCCTGCCTCGAAGAACGCCACTACATGCTCCCGCCCGAACAGCGGCTTGCCGAAGTACGTGACCTGATCGACGACCACGCCTTCTTTGCATACCCAAGCAACCGGCCAGTACTTTGAAGCGGCGGCGGAAATCTTCCGCCTGACCCGTGGTCAGCCTTGGTTGACCAATGCCTTGGCTGCGCAACTGGTCACGGATTACGACGCTCTGGTCAAAGACCGATCCTGTCCGGTCCAAAAACAGGATGTGATCAGAGCGCGGGAAATTCTTATCGAACGTCGGGATACCCATCTGGACAGCCTTGTCGACAAACTGCATGAACCAAGAGTGCAATCGGTTCTTGAACCGATCATGACAGGGGGTATTTCTACGGATGCGACCTATAATGATGATTTTGCCTATGTCCGAGACCTCGGTCTGGTTGAGGTGGCAAACGGGACCCGGCGTATCGCCAACCCCATCTATCAGGAGATCATTCCTCGTGTACTTGCCCACCAGATCCAAACCGCTGTCCCAGATGAACCGGCCTGGTTTGTTTCTGAAGACGGCTCCTTAGACATCACGTTACTCATTCAGGGCTTTATCAAATTTTGGCGAAGGCACGGCGAAATACTGCTCCGGGGCATGCCCTATCACGAGGCTGCGCCCCATCTCGTGTTCATGGCCTATTTGCAGCGGATTGTCAATTCAGGCGGATATATTGAACGGGAATTTGCCGTAGGCACGGGCCGAGCCGATCTGGTGGTGGATTTTCAGGGCAGGCAGGATATTATTGAACTGAAATTGCTGCGCGGCTCCTACACCCGGCCTGAAGGAGTAGAGCAGGTCGCACGCTATGCAACCCGACTCAGCAGGGATCGGGGATATCTGGTGATCTTTGATCCCTCTACGGATACCCCCTGGGAAGAACGCGGACAGGTGGAGGTTGAACAATGCCAGGGGGTTGAGGTGGTGGTGCTGGAGGCGTAGCAAGAACGGGCAATTTTCTTACTGAAGATCTTGAGACATTGGAGAAGATGGGGTTTACATTTAAGCGAACTGGGGAGTACGATTCAGCTGTTGGACGGACTGCCTCCCCTTTTACTTTTATCGTGGTTCCTCGGGTTGACCTGATCGGCTTCTTGCCTAATATCTCCTATTGTTCAATACCTTTTAATTAAATCCTTTCCGTACAATTCCCCCTTCACAACCTTCCCTCTCTTCGCAGTTTCCCCAAATCCCCCTCTTCATAATTGCCATTTACTTTCTCTTTTCAGCGTGCTTTAACTGAAACATCAGCATAATAAAAAACACCAAAAAAAGAGGTAAGACATGGAAGATCTGATCGTGAAACTCCAGGAATGGATCGTACTGTACGGGCTGAAAATAGGCGCAGCCATCTTAATTCTCATCCTTGGCCGCTTGGCCGCACTCGCCATCCGCTCTTTTGTGGAACGAATGCTCACCAAGAGCCGCATTGACGTCACCCTTGTCTCTTTTTTAACCAGCGGATCCTACCTAGCAATAATGGCCTTTGTCATTATTGCGGCCTTGAGCAAACTGGGCATCCAAACCGCATCCTTTGTTGCCGTCCTCGGTGCAGCCGGTCTTGCCGTTGGCCTAGCTCTACAAGGCTCTCTCTCCAACTTCGCAGCAGGAACGCTCCTGATTATCTTTAAACCCTTTAAGGTGGGAGATTACATCGAGGCTGCCGGGACAGCAGGGACGGTAAAGGAAATAGGGATCTTCACCACAGAACTCAGAACCCCGGACAACAAAAAGGTCATTGTTCCCAATGCAAAAGCCTCAGGGGATAATATTGTCAACTACACCGCCACAGGCCAGCGCCGAGTCGATATGATCGCCAGTGTCAGCTACAGTGATGATTTGGATAAGGTCCGAGAGATCCTCAACAGCATCCTTGCCGAAGACGAGCGTATTCTCAAAGATCCCGCCCCGACCGTTGCGGTCCTGCAACTGGCCGACAGCAGCGTCAACTTTGCAGTTCGCCCCTGGGTGAAAACCCCAGATTATTGGGACATTTACTTTAATATCCAGGAAAAAATCAAGAAGCGATTTGATGCCCAAGGCATTACCATTCCCTTCCCCCAACAGGATATGCACCTCCATAGAGGAGAAGATCTGCCCGTCAAATAGAATCGACACCGGACTGTGTAGGGGCAGGCCCCAGTGCCTGCCCGTTTATATGCCGGGGGACATTCAGGGCGAACACAGGGGTTCGCTCCCTACAGAGCACAAACTTTTCCCTTTCCCCTGAACCCTACCTTCTTCCCTCCCAACCTCACAGAACCTCTTTCGGAAAAAAGAAAAACACTGTAAAGTAACTGGAGAAGAACAGCAAAGAAATCAACATCACCACCGATCCCCAAATCCTCCCAGAGACAGAACAAAAATTTTTAACTGCGGCGCCTATTATGTTGAATCTTTTTTCAGCTGAACCAGCTCTGGAAAATAATTTTTCCGACGAACAAATCCTCACCGTCATCCATGCGCTCCGCAGAGAGGGAAAGGCGCAGGAGGTCATCTACCATACAGAGAATAAGGAATCATTTCGATATGTCATCTCCACGGAATTGACAACCGATACCGGCGAAAAGCTGATTCAGACAACAACATCTGTCGACAAATTCAAGCTTCAAGAAGATGAATTTTTGGAGTTTGTCCAGGACAGCCTAGACGGCGACCTTGTTCGGGAGAAGCAATACATTCTGCCCCTTCAAGAGGACCATGACCACCAGGCCTGCCTAGAGTGCCTCCAACCCATTGCCATCAGACACCTCCGCTGCATCAACAAGATAGAAAAACTCCTCTCCACCCCGAGACCCCGCACCGTTATCAAAGAAAGCGGCAGCCGCACAACCTTCCTCCTTTTTGCCCTTCTCATCGCTCTGATCGGAGGCAGCCTCTATGTCCTCCTCCCTCTCTTTGCCAACAAGCAAGCTGCCGACTTGACGCTTCTCTTTAACACCGTGGATGTCCAGGTCTGGCTTGGAGCAAAAAAATACCCCACCAAAGGCAACCGAATTGACCTCACCCTGCCCCTTGGACGCTACCGCTTGCTGGCGAAAAAGCCAGGATTTAAGCCTGCTCGTCAGGATATCTTCCTAACCACCAATGAGGAAATAGGCATCCGGCTTGAAGAGCTCTATACCCTGACCGTGTATGCAGACATGGAGGGAAGCAGGGTCATGCTTGACGGAAATATTGTCGGCACAGCAGGAAACACCAGCCCGCTGGAGTTCTCTCTCATAAAGGGAGAATATGATCTCACCCTGACCAATCCCATTGTCTCGACACCTTTCCAGAAAAAAATCCTGCTGCATGGGGATCAAATCATCAAAGCCGAACTCCCGCACCCCCAACTCACCATCCGCACCAATATTGACGATGCGATAATCAGGATCGGGGAAAAAGAATATCAAGCCAAAGGAAAGGAGCTTGAACTGAAACTGCCTGTTGGTGCTCACCAGCTTATCGTCCACAAACCGAGCTATACTCCTGTAGAAAAAGAAGTGATCATTAAGGATCAGGACCAGATCCTACCTATCACCCTGGAAATGATTCATTATCAGCTCTCCATCATTCCCAACGTGGTCAACAGTTCCATCTCGGTGACCTGCACAAACGGACAGAAATATTTCGGTATTGCATCGCCGGACAATCCTTTTCAGGTTGAAACCTCTGCACAATCATGCAGAGTCCTTGCGGAAAATCAAGGCTACCAGCATATCGGCCAGGATGTATCTCTGACAGGGGATCAAGAGCTGCCCATCACCCTGAAGCAACTTTTCCTCGTCACTGTTTATACCAATCTGGACCTCAGCACGGTCCTGCTGGATGGCAAAGAGGTGGGAAAGGCGGGAACCAAAACACCTGCTGTCCTCTCCATACCAAATGGCAAGTACGCCATCACTGTCTCCAACCCGCAGTCCGCAAACCCTATTCAGCAAGAACTTCTGCTCAACAAGGATCAGCGCCTGAATATCGACCTGCCGTTTCCACAGGTAACCATCAAAGTAAATGTGCAAGGAGCAACACTCCTTGTCGACGAAAAAGAACACCAGCTCTCTGAAAAACAGCTCACCCTTGGGCTACCGTTGGGCAACCATCATATTACTGCGCAAAAAAAAGGATATATAACTATCCAGCGTGAGGTCCTTGTCCGGGACGGGGCCCAAACCTTTTTTGAACTGCTGCCGCAGGCCTATCCCCTTTCCATCAGATCAAATATTGACAAGACCGCCATATATGTTAAGTGCAAGGATGGGAAAGAGTACTCCGGTCTGGCTTCACTTAAAACACCCTTTCACCTTGAGGCCGTTGCCGGGACCTGTACGATATCCGCAAGCCGGGAAGGATATAAGCAATCGACGAAAAACGTGACCCTTCCAGATACAAAAAACATCTCTGTTCAATTGGTTGCTGAAGAAAAAAAAGTAAAAGAAAAGACGCTGAAGCCGGATAAAAACAAACAACAGGTAAAGCAACCTCAAACAAAATCCGAAGAAAAACCTACTCCGAACCCCATATCGAAGCCTACTCCGGTACCCAAACTAAAACTGGTACCAAAGCCGGAACCGCTGCCAATAAAGACTGAGAAAAAAGGGTGTGAGAATGAACTCAGCGTCGGGATGCCGGAGCTCTGTGATTGAACAACCCGCTCTGATCAACCCGAATTCATGCAGCTACAATGCTTTTAAGGAGAAACCTTATGTCGTCCACAGGAAAGACCGCTCTCTTCACCCTGTTCCTCATCCTTGCTGTCGCACTTTCCTCCTGCGCACCAAAAACAGGGCCAAGCAAAAATGAACTGACAACATTAAAAAAAGGCATCCCGCTCCTGGGGCGTCGTATCCTGAACAGCATACCGAAAAAAAAAGCTGTTGTGCTCCTAGAGCCCTTCAAAGAAGCAACCCTCTACGATGAGATCAAGGCCAGTGTGGAGATAGAAAGACTGCTCTTAGAAATCGGCAACAGAAAAAAATACGCTGGAATTCGCTTAATAAGCACTGCTGATGCATCTGACAGAGAACTGGAAAAGGCGGATTACATTCTGAAAGGTGTTATCAGCTATTCACCCCTTCCAAAGCAACCGACCCAAAAATATTACCGTATTCTGGCCTCCTTGGCTGACCGAAAAACAGGGGAATTAACCGCCCGCGAGTCGGTCTGGGTGTATTCTGTGCCTTATGGAAAGCTGGAGCTTCCTGTCATAACAGCAGATCCTAGAGCAAAACGTAAGATTACTGAAATTATCAATAAGCAGAAAATCTCTGTAAAAGATATCAAAATCGATGCTCGAATTGCCAAGGCAAAGGCTGCCTATCGAAACGGACAATACCCAAAGGTTCGCGAGATCCTTGAACAGCTCATCAAGTCCTCTGGCAAGAATGCCTTGGATGCCTATCGGATGCTGTACCTGGCCTCTTTGAAAATGAATGATTTTGCTGCAGCGGAAACGGCCTTCTTCAAGATGATCAAGATCGGTTTTAAAAATACCCATAGAATGCCGCTCCTCTTTCTCTTTGAATCAAACAGCACCGAATTTACCCTCAACCGCACCCAGGAATACGATATCTGGATCAGACAACTGGTTACCTACCTGCAAGAGAACAAAAAAAAATGTATGCACATCATCGGCCACACGAGCAAGCAGGGAGAATTTCAATATAATATGGATCTTTCCACTGATCGTGCTGCATATATCAAAAAACGGCTGGTTGAGGAATCAGCAACTCCAAAACTCGGAGAACGCATTACTGTGGAAGGAAAAGGAGAAACAGCAACCAAAGACGGCAGTGTACCGGACAACGACCAAAATATCATTGATCGACGGGTTGAGTTCGAGCTCTTTAACTGCTCGCGCTGACATCCTGAGCGAAAAAAAACATCTCCTAAAATTCCGGGCTGAAACTAATACTGAAACAAGGTATAGTGTCTAGGATAAAGAGCGGTTGATTTTCCTGCAACGCAGGGACATTGGTCGCGAAACAGCGAGGACGGGCAGCTGGAGCGACGAAAATCATGGCAAAAAAAATAAAAAAAGTGAAGAATGATGCAGGAACCTTTTGATCTCAAAGGTTCATCCTTTACAATCCTGATGCTTTCCCTCCGGGAGAGCAATATAGAGACAATGGCGGCATGGCTGGCGAAAAAAGTTTATCAGGCACCCTCATTTTTTCGCCATGCACCGGTTGTTCTTGATTTCGGGCATCTCCCTGATCCTGACCAAATTGATATCAGCAAGCTGTTGGATCTGGTGCGGGAAAAAGGATTTATTCCGGTCGGCATAACCAATTGCACAGAGGAGCAGCAAAGGCAGGGCAAAGCTCTGGAGCTGGCCGTGCTGACCACGCGCGGAAGCGGAAGATTGCAGGAAGACAAGACAGATGAAGAGCAGGAGGAGATACTCTCTGAAGACAATACTGCTCAGCCGGAACCGACTGCACACACATCCCCTGCCGCCACTGTCATCACCGAGCCCATACGATCCGGTCAACGAATCGTTGTGGAGCAGGGTGATCTCATTGTGCTGACTTCGGTCGGCTCCGGGGCCGAGATAACAGCAGCCGGAAATATTCACGTCTACGGAGCCCTGCGCGGTCGGGCCTTTGCTGGCAGCACCGGCGACACCCAAGCCCGAATTTTTTGTCAGCAGCTGGAAGCGGAACTTGTCGCTGTGGCCGGGGTCTACCTGGTCAATGAAAAATTCCCCAACAGCCTGCGTGCTCAACCCGTACATATCCGGCTCCAGGCAGAAAGCATACGTATCACCCCATTATAAAACAAAAAATCCACCCGCCCACTCAAAAAAGTAAGGGGGATCAAGCTGAAAACTTCGCAAGAAAAAACATAGTTAAAAAACGACCTGTCATCCAGGAGGACATATAGTTGACCAGAGTAATAGTAGTTACCTCCGGTAAAGGAGGTGTCGGCAAAACAACAACCAGTGCGGCCTTTGCAACCGGCTTGGCATTACAAGGATATAAGACTGCGGTCATAGACTTTGACGTCGGCTTACGCAACCTGGATCTGGTTATGGGTTGCGAACGTAGGGTTGTCTATGATTTTGTCAATGTGATCACCAAGGAGGCCAGCCTGAATCAAGCCCTCATTCGGGACAAACGCATAGAAAATCTCTACATCCTGCCCGCATCTCAAACACGAGATAAAGAGGCTCTGACCATGGAAGGGGTTGAAGCTGTCATCAATGAGCTGAAAAAGACCTTTGACTACATCGTCTGTGACTCGCCAGCCGGGATTGAACACGGGGCCTACATGGCCATGTATTTTGCTGACGAGGCTATAGTGGTCACCAACCCGGAAATTTCTTCTGTGCGCGATTCTGACCGGATTCTCGGCCTTCTGGCCAGTAAAACCAAGAGAGTTGTGGAAAATCAAACTCCAGTAAAAGAACATCTGCTCTTGACCAGATACGCTCCAGAACGGGTAAAAAATGGGGAAATGCTCTCTGTGGACGATATTCAGCACATCCTCTCTATCCCGCTCTTGGGCATTATACCGGAATCACAATCAGTCCTCACAGCATCAAACCAAGGTATCCCTGTCATTGTCAATAAAAACAGCAGAGCAGGCCTTGCCTACAGCGACTGCATAGGTCGTTTTCTCGGAGAGGAAATTGCATTCCGCTTTATTGATGCCAAGAAGGGCGGCATCTTCGGTAAACTTTTCGGGGGGAGATAAATGGGATTATTCGATTATTTCCATGCGAACCGTAATTCGGCCGATGTGGCCAAGGAGCGCCTGAGTATCCTCATCGCCCGGGATCATTTCCATAGAAATCAGCCCTCGTTCCTACCTGCTTTACAGAACGAACTCCTTGAAGTCATCAAAAAATACGTTGATATCGACCAGGATGACGTCACGGTCTCTCTGGATAGAGAAGAGGACTGCGAGATTCTGGAACTCAATATCGCTCTGCCGGAAAAGGGGCGATATAAGGAGGTGTAAATAATCCCCCTCAAACAGAACCTCGGCGTTATAAGGAATACCATGAAAACAAAACGTATCATTGCCCTTCTTATCGCCCTCTTTCTTGTCTCCTGCGCACCTGCTCGGACAGAAAAAAAAAATCAGGCTCGGTCCAAGAAAAAAAACAAAGCAATCAATAGCCGAGCTGTCGGGCATGATCTTGAGGTCTCCCTGCGTGGCGATGCTGCGAAGAGCCCCCTCTTCCTGCTTGTGAAAAAAGAAATGGACCGGTATGACCGTGAGCAGGTCAACCACGTCTTTGAACGCGGTCTGTCCGGTCGGACGTCATCCTGGACCAATCCAGACAGGGGTAACCAATATCGCATAACCCCGCTGCCAGCTCTTCAGACCATTGGCAAGAGTGTGTGCAGGAAGGCAAAGATGGAGGCAATGCTCAATGGCAACGATCAGCTCGAAACAATCAACACCAAAGCATGCCGCGCCAATAATGGCCAATGGCGGATCAGTGAGGAGAAATAAGGATGCATTCCGGCAAATTCCCAGTCAGCACCACGGCGCATATGCAATTTGTGGATATCACCTCGCAGGCCCAGCAAGCAATGACTGAATCCGCCGTTACCGACGGCGTCCTCTACCTCTTTAATCCCCATACCACAGCCGGTCTGACCATCAACGAAGGTTGTGACCCGGATGTGCAGCACGACCTACTCGGAGTCTTTCGAACAATCATTCCAAGCTCCTACCCCTATCGCCACGCTGAAGGCAATTCACCTTCCCATATGATGGCGACCTTGACCGGCAGCTCCCTCACCGTCATCATTGCTGACGGCAAACTCCAGTTAGGTAGGTGGCAGCGCATCTTTTTCTGTGAATACGACGGTCCCAGAAGTCGTCAGGTGAACTGGAAGGTCATAGCAGGATGACAAAAGAAGAAAAAATACCCTTTGAGCAAATCTGTTTCGGCCTTGACCGGGAACTGGATGAACAATCGCTTGCTCTTTTTCTCCGTCTGTTCAGCAAGGATGAGCTGCTGAAGACCTTGATTCCTCGCCTTGAGGAAGATGACATTACGGGCCTTGTCCAACAACTGACCGAGCTGCTCCATAAACATCTAGCAGAAAAAGAATACCATGAACTTTTTCTCGGGGATGAGGATCATTCGCATTGAGATCTTGACAAAAATCGACAATAAGGGCAACATATCAAAATTTATATGAAAGCATCGACGGCCCCCTTGGCGTCGTTCGATCAACTTTCATATTTTGTTATCCCGCCCCAGAGGGGATGAGATGGGCGTTTAAAGAAAATCACAGGAAACGCCGCTATCATCGGGGTATTGAACCCGGAAACTTTGCATAAAAGGATAGTCCATGAAAAATAATATGTTCGTGAAACCGCTGATTCAATCCATGCTCATACTCGCGCTCCCCTGTCTGCTGCTTTACTTAATCGCTGGCAATCCCGAAGCAACCGTATGGAGTTCATTAGGAATGATCATTATGGGGGGACTCCGAACGATACAATGGATTATCGCCATGGCACTGGCTCTCCTTGTCTGCCTGGCCTTTCTCTTTGCTCTCTTTTTCGGAGCAGTGGCCTTGTTTGATCGGGATACTTCCGCCAAGATGTACGGTAATCTCAAACACTCCTGCTCAGCTGCTTGCTCCCGTTCATAGGTGGCAGCTGAACTCCACGCAGTCATCCGTGGAAAAATAGAGGAAAAAGTAGAGGAATTGACAGACTGCTTAACAGTATGAACATCCCCACCCCAAGGCGTTAGTCTATCAAGATTTAAATAAAATTACAGGGTACACCGCAAGCTGCGGGGTATCGAAGCCGGAAGCTCCGCAAGAAAAAAGGAAGGGCCTATGAAAAACAATACCTTACTCAAACCACTCAGTTATTCGGCGATCGTGCTCGCACTGTTCAGCCTGCTTATTTACCTGATCACCGGCAGCCCTGAAGCAACGGTATGGAGCTCCTTCAGTCTGATCATTATGGGGACACTCCGAACGATGCAATGGATTATCGCCATGACCCTGGCTCTCCTTGTCTGCCTGGCCTTTCTCTTTGCTCTCTTTTTCGGAGCTGTAGCCCTGTTTGACCGGAAGACTTCCGCCAAGATGTTCCATAATCTGAAAGCATTCCTGCTCAGTGGGCTGCCCTCGCTCACAGAGCAATGCTGCTGCAGTAGTACTTCCGCACAATCGAGTCAAGAAGAAGCAACAACAGAGGCGGCGCCCGAGGGTCTCGCGGCGAAACAAGAAGGTGAAACGATAAATGCCGAAATAAACAGCATCCAGGAGCATCTGCATACCACCCGCCAAGTCCTGACCGATAAAATCGACCAGCTCACCGCACGTATCGACAGCCTGGAAGCAATGACCAG
>CBFDDU010000072.1:0-16961 GCA_965603655.1 uncultured Candidatus Electrothrix sp.
CCCACGGTCTCACAGACCTCGCGCAGACCGTCTCCGGCATATTCAGTGGCTGCTTCAGGCCGCATCAAACCGCGCTTACCCAATGCCTGAGCCGCGCACCCGGTGGCCAGCACCCGCACATTATTTTTAATCAGCTCTTTGGCGATCTCAAAATGAATATCATCGGAATACTTATAATGCTCACAGCCGACCAAGGCCCCGACACCGCGAATACGACCGTTGATGATATTGTCGTTCAGCGGACGATAGGATTGACGGAAACGACCGCCGAGCATGTAGTTAATGGTCTCATGGGAGAAACCGACAACCACATCGAATTTCTTATCCTTCGGGATATAATGCTCGCCCCGTTTTTTAAAGTTGCCGATGGCACGAGTCAAGATCTGCTTAGCTGAGGCATAGGCGTCATGCTCCTCAAACTGAATATGGACACCGTCCGGCATCTTGGCGCGGTAGTTGGTGGTGATAATATCGGTATGCATACCCTTGACGACCTGGGCCAAGGACTGCATGACGCACTGGACATCAACGACCATGGCCTCGACTGCACCGGTGGCCAGAACCATCTCCTGCTGAATAAAGGAGCCTGCCACCGGAATACCCCGACGCATCAGGATCTCGTTACCGGTACAGCAGACACCGGCCAGATTAATGCCCTTGGCACCGACCTGTTTCGCCAGGGCCAGCATTTCTTCATCTTCAGCTGCTAGACAAAGGGACTCGGCCAGAAGCGGCTCATGGCCATGGACGGTGACGTTAACCATATCTTCCCGGAGCACGCCGAGATCAACAATGGCTCGCTTGGGCACTGGCGTACCGAACATAATATCGGTCAACTCGGTGGAAAGCATGGAAGCACCCCAACCGTCTGCCAAGGCGCAACGACTGGCCTGCTTGGTGATATTATGGTATTCCTGATCCACGCCCATATGGGTCCGGTGCATCATCTCCACAACCTCGCGATCAACCCCGCGCGGTTCAACCCCTTGCTCTTTCCAGATCTTCTGCTGCTTCTCTGGAGCCCGCTTCAGCATGGTCAAAGGAGTGCCATCCTGGCTACCAAACTCTGCCAGAGCCTTCTCACCCAGCTCAACGGCGATCTCGTTCTTCTCCCGGTCTTCGGTCTCAACCCCGAAAAGCTGGGCCATCTCATGCAGTTTCGCTTCATCCTTGATCTCGTGCGGGGTTTCCCCTTTTGCCGTGGCAATGAAACCGCGCACCATCTCACGGGCATGATCAGTATGGGCTGCTGTGCCCGCTGCGACAACACGGGCAAAATTTCGGGCTGCAACCGTATCCGCTGTGGCGCCGCAGATGCCGACCATAGATTCAACACCATCAATGATCTGACAGGGTCCCATATTGCAGTTACGGCAGCAGGTGCCTCCTGAGCCGAACAGACAGGCGGACATCCCCCGATCCTCAATACGGTCATAGGCGGTGCGAACCTGCTTGGCAAGATCCTGGTTCAGCAGGTCGCGAGTTGAGCTGGCGGTTATATCGTTGCAGCTTTCGCAGCGATTAGGCTTGGCCATAGTACGGTCTCCTCGAAAACAGAAGTCTGAGAGCAGGCAAGGCGACTAAAAGTATGCTGCCTGCTCATATCCTTAAAAATTATTTCCTAACGATCTTGATCTTACGCCAATCCGGCAAACTGCCTAGCAGACTGCACGGTGTTTTTCATCAGCATCGTGATAGTCATCGGGCCGACACCACCAGGTACCGGCGTGATGGCTGAGGCCTTTTCTTTGACTGACTCGAAATCCACATCACCGGCCAGCTTGGCCTTACCCGACTCGGTCATTCCGATACGATTCACACCGACATCAATAACTACCACGCCTTCTTTGACCTGATCCGCTTTAATCATATTGGCAACACCTGCGGCAACAATCAGGATATCAGCCCGCTTGGTATGAAAATCCATATCCTTGGTCCGAGTATGGCACAGGGTGACTGTGGCATTACCTGCGGCCCGCTTCTGGAGCATCAGATTGGCTACCGGCTTACCAACAATATTGGAACGCCCGACAACCACGACTTCAGCACCCGAGGTCTCGACACCAGAACGTTGCAGCAGCTCCAGCACCCCGTGCGGTGTACAAGGCAGGAAGCACTTTTCGCCCAGCACCATCCGTCCCACATTCACAGGATGAAACCCGTCCACATCTTTATCTGGATTAATGGCATTGAGAATTTTCGCCTCATCAATATGCTTGGGCAAGGGTAATTGCACCAGAATACCGTGAATTTTATCGTCGTTATTATATTTTTCCACCAGAGCCAGCAAATCTTCCTCACTGGTCTCGGCATCCAGGGTAACCTGCTCGGAATGAATCCCCAGAGCGTGCGCTGTTTTATTTTTGGCTGCCACATAGGACTGCGAAGCGGGATCCTCTCCCACTAAAATAGTAACCAGGCCCGGAACCACCTTACCGGCCAGCTCGGCAACTTCTTTCTTCAGTTCTTCCCTTATCGCTTTTGCAGTTTCGGTTCCGCTGATGATCTTTGCGCTCATGGCTGCTCCTTAAAAAAAGTCCGTATGTGACCATTTGCACTGCCCACATACAGCAAACCGGCAAACAAGAGGCAGCCGGCTTATTGATTCTTTGATATTGACTACTCTTGACAAGAATTTGCCATTATATTCTTTTTTAGTTTCTTTTTCAAGGCGAATTTCATTTTCGTAAGAAACAACTCACAGTTTTGTACTGATTATTCTGAAACTTTTTTTTCATGGGCACCTGTCTCCAACTGATACAATATCACTTGAAATATAAATAATCCTTCTCCGATAAATCACACGATGTGTCACTGATTTCATGCATCTTCCCCTCACCCAAATATCAGCAAAAAAGCACTTGACTTTCAGGAAGTTGTCCTGTAACTCTTGACAAAGAATTCTTCATGGAAGATAAAGAAAGATAGGCGCAGAATGTAACGCAACCTGCCTTGAGGGGGAGATTGTACATTTTTGCGATCCCCTTAACCAAGCTGAGATAAACCGACAAAGCAACAAGAGCAGGAGCCGAAAGCCACATGACAACACAAACTGCGCAGACCGCAAAAACCCTGCTCATGCTCGGCGACTCATTGGTCGAATGGGGTGATTGGGAGAGTCTGCTCCCGGAGATGCAGATCATTAATCGCGGTATTGCCGGGGAGCACACCGAAGAGCTGTCAGCCCGACTGGTCAGCGAGATTGACGCTGTTCTTGACGCCGGTACGGAACCGGATTATATCCTGCTTATGACAGGAACCAATAATCTGCTCATGGGTAGCCCCTATTTTCCAGCCATCCTGGGAAGCATGCTGCCGAGATTGACCGACCTCTGCCCGAACAGCAGTATTACCCTGAATTCGCTCATGCCCATGCAGCTGCGCGGCCTAGCTCAAGAATCCATCACTGCTGCCAATAACGAGCTGCGTGATGCGGCAAAACGAAGCGGTTGTCGTTTTCTCGACATGACCGGTCCTTTCACCGAACAATGCCTGCCCGTGACCAAACCCTGTTTCTTCAACGACGGGGTCCATCTGGCCACCCGTGGTTATCAGGTCTGGGCCGGAGCCATCAAAAGGCATCTTGAGACGATCCGGGAGAGCTCATCCGCTGGAGCGTAATCCGTCCCGGCATACAGAAAAACGAAAACAAAGCATTATCAAGCACTACTAGGGGTTGTTTCTTGTCGTAACAGCAGGCAGAAAGAGCAGGCAGGGACAACAAAAAACTAACGTTACTTTTTTTGTGAGGTTAAACGATGAAGAACGAAAAAGCATTGCATAAAATCATCGGGTGCGGGGTTGTTATGCTCGCCGTGTTCGTCTTTGCGGGCACCGGGTACAGTCGCTGCAATACCTGCCAATCATGCGAACAGTCACAGCAGACTGCTCCGCTGGCCGTTGAAGAGGGCATAGAGTTGCAATACCGCGATGGCTTCCCCGGTGCCCGGATGTACAAACGTCAGCAGGTGAAAAAGCTCCAATGCATGCTAAGAGCTTTGGGGTACTGTTCCGGTCCTATTGACGGATGGTACGGCAATTCCACCGCCAGAGGCGTCATGCTCTTCCTGGCTGATAACTTCCAGGAGATCGGTTACGGCAAAAAGGTCACTGTGGACCAGTGGAACTACCTTGTCAACTGGGTAGGCGAACGTTGCACCAAGTATAACAAGAAAGAACGGTATCAGTATAAATACCAGGATTATCGCCAGGAAGGACAGCAGTACCAGCACCAGCAATTCTACGAGTATAGATATTAATGCTGATGAAGTAGAGGGCATACTGCACCGTTCGGTCGGTATGCCCTCCCCTTCCCTCCTTTCTTTGCTTATTCCCGCAGTATCTTTCCTTACCGGACAGCACCCGGCTTCACAGCCGTTGCAGTTATCCGGGCTTTCTGATTTTTCTTCATGGTGGTATTCTGTTGCGGTGGCACGGGTACTTGACGGGGTGATATAGCTCCGGCCCGGCGTTAAAACACCGGTCTATGATCGTGCTGTTCCTTTGGGACGGTGCTTCTATCCCGTAGGGATAATCCGCAAATAGCCCAGTGATTTATCGCTGGGTGGAATGGGTCGGTTTGACAAGACATTGTAGGGGCACGGCACGCCGTGCCCCGACAGAGCATTACGGCAGCTTCACACAAGGTGTTACCCTGCGCTGGATAAATATAGCCCCTTTGGGGCAAGGGCGCAGCCCGCATGTCCTGAAGGGACAATATGTATCAGCCCGGTGCAACGCGCCGGGTAAACAGAGACGGAGGAACAGGCGATGGGGTATGATGAGGCGTTGCGGAGGATTGAAAAAGCGAAGGAGACAATGGGAACAATGCTTTACCTCGATAGCAACAGGCTTACTGAACTGCCCCCTGAACTCTTTCAGCTGACTAATCTTACTAACCTTTTCCTCTACAGCAACCAACTTACCCACTTGCCCCCTGAAATCGTCCAACTACCCAAGATAGAACGGCTTGAGATCTGGAGCAATCCCCTCACTTCCCCACCCTACGAACTAGCCATCCAAGGCATAGAAGCCATCCACGAGTACTTCACCTCCGCCGAAGAAGGCACCCAGACAGTCTCCGAGGTCAAGGTCATCCTGGTAGGAGAAGGCGCATCCGGCAAGACCTCCCTCACCCGTTGCCTGCGGGAAGAGCGCTTCAACGAGCATGAGGAAACCACCCACGGCATCCGCATCAAGCCCTGGCAGCTGGAAACCGGCGACCAATCACTCCGCTGCAACCTCTGGGACTTCGGCGGCCAGGAGATCATGCACGCCACCCACCAATTTTTCCTCTCCCGACGCAGCCTCTATGTCCTGGTCCTGGACGGCAGGCGGGACGAGCGGCCCGAATACTGGCTGCGCTATATCGAGTCCTTTGGCGGCGGCTCGCCTGTGCTCGTTGTTCTCAACAAGTACGACACCAATCCCGGCTTTGATCTCAACCGGCCTTTTCTCAAGAAAAAATACCCCTTTATCGTTGATTTCTTCCGTACATCCTGCCGCACCAACAACGGTATCCGGAATTTCCGCCAAGCCCTGCGCGAAGAGCTGGGCAAAGTCCCGCTGACCCGCAATGAATGGCCCGCAAGCTGGTTCCGAACCAAAGCACGACTGGAGGAGATGAACGATCCCTGCATCAGCTATGAGGACTGTGAAACCGTATGTCGGGAGGCCGGGGTGACCGGCGAAATCAGCCAAAAAGTCCTGGTGGATTTCCTCCACGATCTGGGCATAGTCATTCATTTTACCGAGTTTGACCTGGCGGATAATCATGTTCTGGATCCCAAATGGGTGACCGAGGCCGTGTATAAGATTATCAATGCGCCCTCCATTGCTGAGCGCAACGGCCTGTTCAGCAAGGATAATCTGCGGCAGATCCTCCGTTTTCAGGAAGGCGACACCTATCATTACCGCTGGCAGGATCACGGCTATTTCATTGAGCTGATGCGTAAGTTCGAGCTCTGTTACGAGCTGGAAGACGAACAGGTGCTTATCCCGGATCTGCTGGAGGTCTCAGAGCCCTCCTTTAATTTCGACGACCAAGATGCGCTTTGCTTCCTCCTGGAGTATAAGGACTTTCTGCCGCCCTCGGTCATGCCCCGCTTCATTGTTAAGCGGCATCAGGAGATCAAGGACAGACTGCGCTGGCGCAGCGGGGTAGTGCTGGAGCATCCCCTGCTGGAGAGCATTGCCGTGATTCGGGCGGATAACGAGGCCCGGCGTATCCATATCGCGGTGACCGGCACCCAGCCCAAGGCCTTCCTCACCGTGATTATGCTCACCCTGCGGGAGATCAACACGGGCTTTGAAGGATTAAAGGTGAGCGAGCGCATTCCTCTCCCGGATAATCCATTCCTCAGCGTGGATTGCGAAACCCTGCGTATCAACCTGGAGGCGGGAGTGGATCGCTTTGTCCCGGAAGGGGCGAAAAAGGCCTATTCGCTCCTTGAGTTACTCAATACCGTGGATGAGGAAAAGATGCTCAAGCTGCTGGAAAAGGCGCCTGCAGGCATCAACGACAAGGAGTCGCTGATTTCGGTGATCAAAAAACACGTCAAGGCCGAACCGGAGTTTTTTGGCTTCGGAGCAGACCTCAAGGGATTGGCGGAGGATCTCTGGCTCCGCTATCGAGCCAAACGAGGCTGAGTTCACAGCAATATACTATTGAACAAGTTGCGGCGCTCCGTTATGATGCTTTGAAGATGTGCTGAAGCTGATTAAGGCCTCAGTGCCCTGATGCCTTAACACCGTACAAATAAGCCCCCTCCCCTCCTGTCTTCTTAAAAAAGGCTGGGGGAGATAAATAAACTCAAGTCCTTGTTACCTCTCATGCCTACAGCACCTTCTTCATCCCTGAGCGACGCCGTCATCTACATTGCAGGCCACCGAGGCCTGGTCGGTTCCGCCATCTGTCGTGCCCTGAAACAGCAAGATTGCGACAAAATCCTGACCCGCACCCATGCTGAACTGGACCTGACCGATCAAGCTGCTGTCCACGCCTTCTTTACCGACAACCGGCCTGACTATGTCTTTCTCTCTGCGGCCAAGGTCGGCGGCATCCATGCCAATGACAGCCTGCCTGCCGACTTTATCCGCGACAATCTCCTGATCCAGACCAACATCATTGATGCAGCCTATCAATGCGGGAGCAAGAAGCTCCTCTTCCTCGGATCTTCCTGCATCTATCCAAAATTCGCCCCCCAGCCCATGCAGGAAGAGCATCTGCTTACCGGTGAGCTGGAGCCCACCAATGAGTGGTATGCCATAGCCAAGATTGCGGGTATCAAGATGTGCCAGGCCTATCATAAGCAGCACGGCTTTAACGCCATCAGCCTGATGCCCACCAACCTGTACGGCCCAGGGGATAATTTTGACCTGCAAAACTCCCATGTCCTGCCCGCCCTGATCCGTAAATTCCATGAGGCAAAGGTACAAGGCCTCCCGGAAGTGGAGATCTGGGGCACAGGCACCCCGAAACGGGAATTCCTCCATGTGGATGACCTTGCGGCAGCCTGTGTCTTCCTGATGGAGAACTATAACGATCCTGCTATCGTTAATGTGGGCTCTGGTGAGGAGGTGAGTATTGCTGAATTGGCCAGACTGGTGGCCGAGGCAGTAGGCTTTCAAGGGACTGTGCGCTACAACAAGGACATGCCGGACGGCACACCGAGGAAATTTCTTGATGTTTCCAGACTTTCGGCCCTGGGCTGGGACAGTCAGATCACCCTTCCGAAAGGTATAGCAGATACCTATGCTTGGTTTTTAGCCAATGAAGATGGGTTGAGAAAATAAGTAGAAAGGGCGAACACAGGGATTCGCCCCTACTCTAAGCCCTATGCCTTCACATCCCAGGTTGTTCCGTACGGACCATCGTGCAACTCCACATTATGCACCAACAATTTATCCCGGACAGCATCGCTTGCAGCCCAATCCTTGCTCTCCCGAGCCGCTGTCCTCTCTGCGATCAAACTGTTGATCTCTTCCTCAGATAGGCTGATCGAGGCTAAGAGCTTGTCTTTTTTCTCCTGGAGGTACTGCACCGGGTCTTGTTGCAGCACACCGAGCAACCCGGCCAAGTCCTGCAAGGTCGTCCCGGCCTGCTGAAGCAGTTCCAGGTCTCCAGCAGCTCCCTGCTGCGAGCCCACCAACCTGCACGCCTTGTTCAAGATCTTGACGCCGTCAAAGAGATGTCCCATGGCCTGGGCCGTATTGAAATCATTATCCATTGCCGTCTCAAAACGCTGGCGCAATGATTCGATCTTCTTCCGATCCTTCTGCCCAATCACTGAGGTGCCTGCATCAGTACCGCCTGAATCGGCATCTGCTGCTTGAACAAGCCCGGTAATTCCGGCCAGACAATCATACATCCTGTCCAGACCGATTTGAGCATCCTGCAGGGCAGTCTCACTGAAATCCAAGGGATTGCGATACTGGGTGGAGAAGATAAAAAGCCGCAGAGTTTCTGCCGGGTATTCCCTGAGCACATCCCGGATGGTCAAAAAATTACCCAAGGACTTGGACATCTTTTCATCCTTGATGGTGACAAAGCCGTGGTGCATCCAGAGATTGGCAAAGGAACACCCATTGGCACCAACAGACTGGGCCAGCTCGTTCTCATGATGGGGAAAAATAAGGTCCTTACCCCCACCGTGAATATCGAAACTGGTCCCGAGGTACTTGCGGCTCATGGCAGAGCACTCAATATGCCAGCCCGGACGCCCCTCGCCCCAAGGACTTGCCCATTTCGGTTCACCGGGCTTTGCACCCTTCCAGAGAACAAAATCCATAGGATCTTCTTTCTGCTCATTTACATCTATCCGGGCACCGGCCTGCATATCTTCCAGCTTACGCCCAGAAAGCATACCGTACTCAGTAAATTTTCTTACCCGGTAATAGACATCTCCGCCAGCAGGATAGGCAAGTCCTTTCTCGATAAGATCCTCAACCAGCTCTATCATCTCCTGGATATGCTCAGTGGCTTTTGGTTCAATATCAGCCCTGAGCACCCCGAGCGCATCCATATCCGTGTAAAATTCATCGATAAATCGCTCTGCTAACTGACCGGAATCAACTCCCTGTTCAGCAGCCCTGGCGATGATCTTATCATCAATATCAGTAAAGTTCCGGACAAAAACAACCTGATACCCGCAATACCGCAAATAACGAACCACCATATCAAAGACTAAAGCCGAGCGGGCATGCCCGATATGGCAATAATCGTAGGACGTTATCCCGCAGACGTAAAGCCTGACATGACCTTCCTCCATAGGGAAGAGCGTTTCCTTTTTTCGTGTCAGTGTGTTATATATCTTCATATAAAAAATGTTGATCTTTAAAAGGTTCCCGGCACTGTTCTCCGGCATCAGACTAGGATAACATAGTCACACATAATGAACAACCTTATGCACAGCAAGGGCTACATCTCTTCATAGCAAACGGCACTATAGCCCCCCTTCACCTCATTACGCACCTGTCAGGTTGCCCTATGCATATCCAACCCAAAAAATACGATATTATCATCATAGGAAGCGGTCTTGGCGGGCTCACTGCTGGCGCAAAACTTGCGAAAGACGGCAAGAAGGTGCTACTCATAGAACAGCATCATAAACCTGGAGGGTGCGCAACGACATTTAAGAGGAAATGCTATACAATGGAAGTGGGTCTACACGCGCTGGATGGCCTTGATACCAACGATCCCAAAAGAAAACTCCTCGAAGAACTCGGCGTTTTTGAACATGTTGAATTTGTCACCGCCCCGGAATTTTACCGGATAAAAAACAAAAGAATAGATATTTCCATTCCAAACTCAAGAGACAAAGCGATCAAGCTCCTGATCAAAAAATTTCCGCAGGAGGAACGAGGAATAAAAAAGTTTTTCAGGACGATTCATGCCATACAACGAGAGAATAACAGACTTCCTCTAGTGAGATGGAAGCTCTTTGTACTGCTTCCTTTTTTCCCCATCCTTTTTCCAAATATTTTTTTTAATACCTTTAAAACCATAGGAAAATTCCTTAACAACGAAATTACAAACGACGATCTAAAAATTATCCTTGCGGGCAACATCTTATACTATCACGATGATCCGCTAACCATGTCCCTCATCTACTTCAGTGTTGCCCAGGCAAGTTTTTACAACGGAGGTTCACATTACATCAAAGAAGGTTCGCAAAAGCTCTCTGATTATCTTGCACAGGTCGTAAAGGAAAATAATGGAGAAATCCTCTTTAACCATCAAGCCGAAAAAATACTCTCAAAAAAAGGCCGAGCAATTGGTGTGCAATACGCTCCGTTGTCTGCAAAGAACAGCGAAAAACTCTACGCGAAGGCAAAAATTATCATAGCCAATACTGCTATTCCCAATGCAGCAGCAATGCTTTGCGGAAAGGAACAACAGCGGCTGAAGAAAAAGATACAACATCTGCGCTCTCCCTGTTCCCTGATGGCCGTTTATATAGGATTCAAGAGCAATCTCCAAGAGCTCGGTAATGAACATTACTCTACCTTCCTCATGAATGATCGCATAAAGAAACTCTCTGACATGAAGAAAAACTTTCGAGACACTTTTTCCGAAAGAAGCTTTTTCTTCACTGACTATGGGCAGATAGACTCAGGACTTGCACCGAGGTCCAAGGCAGTAGGTACCGCTTCCACAGCTGATTACTTTGTTGACTGGGAAAAACTTGATCAAGAAGCCTATACAAAAAAGAAGGAAGAGGTCGCACAGGCTCTCTTTAAAAGACTAGAATGCCTCCTCCCCGGTATAACTGACAAAATAGATCATTATGAAGTCGGAACCCCAAAAACAATCCAGAGATTCACCCGCAATCCTCATGGCATTGTCTACGGTTTTGCACAGCTTCCACGACAAGCAGGAATTTTCCGATTACCCTGTAAATCGCCTGTTAAAAATCTCTATTTTGCTTCCGCCTGGGCAAGTCCGGGTGGAGGGTTTACCGGTGCTATGCTGAGTGGGTGGTTATGCGCACACGAGGTAGCAAGAGTTCTCAGGCCATCTTTCCCCTTGCTCTGTACTCAATTTTTTCGAAAACCATAACGCCTTAAAAAATGGAACAAAAAAAAATTATCATCTTGGATGGCGCACCTTCAGAGGATAACCACTTAGGGCCGATACTTAAACTGTTACTCAATGTTTTACATGCGAGATATGGCAATGAGATTGTTCTTTTTTCGCTCCGTGATATGGAAATAAAACATTGCATTGGATGCTTCAACTGCTGGACCAAAACTCCTGGAAAATGCAGTATCTATAAAGATGCCGGAGATAACATCCTACAGGAGGTTCTGCAACGCGATATTGTTATTTTATTTACTCCTGTCGCCTTTGGCAGCTATTCTTCGGAATTGAAAAAGGCCTTAGACCGTTTCCTGCCTATCCTTTTGCCCTTTTTTAAAAAAATCCACAACGAAATACATCATGTTGCACGTTACCCTTTTTTCCCACGCCTTGTTGGGATAGGTGTACACCCCTCCCCAGATACAGAATTAATCGAATGCTTCAAGCTACTTACAGGAAGAAACGCTATCAATTTCAATTCGCAATCCTACTCCGCCGGTGTAATCGACAGCACTGATTCAGCACAAGATATTATTTATAATGTAGACACTCTTCTCTTAAAAAATGACAATTTCCCCTACAAAAAGGAACTCTGCTCATTGCCTAAAATGGCCGATCCCCAAATGGGTAAACTCTCCCCCCAGTCCAACGCTCTGCTGCTTGTCGGCAGTCCAAAACAAAAAAAATCCAGCACATCCTCGGTCCTGGGAAATGCCCTGTTAAAGAAACTTGAGAAACGCGGTTGGAGTACAACTGCGCTTCCACTCAAACAAAAATTGCTCTGCACCAACAAGAATGATCTCTTCTCAGCCATAGCAAAAGCTGACCTCATAATTATCACCTGCCCACTTTATGGTGACACAATCCCCTTCCTAACGACAAAAGCTTTCGAGCTCATTGAACAAAAGAAAGAGGAGTTCACAAACAGAGATCAAAAAAGAGTGATTGCGATAGTGAATAACGGCTTTCCGGAAACGTACCAAAACTTCATATCTCTTTCCATTTGTCGAAACTTTGCCCATGAATGCGGTATGAGTTGGGCCGGAGGACTTGCTATGGGGGCAGGTGAAGTCCTTCTCAGCGGGCAGCCTATCACTGGTTTCAAGGGATACAAAGGAATTATCCGAC
Source organism: uncultured Candidatus Electrothrix sp. (assembly GCA_965603655.1). Lineage (GTDB taxonomy): Bacteria > Desulfobacterota > Desulfobulbia > Desulfobulbales > Desulfobulbaceae > Electrothrix. Next base: position 12,209 of record CBFDDU010000072.1, read on the forward strand.
CCCCTCTTTATTATATTGATAAAGCACTGTGCATTGCGGCTGATTCCCTTTCACTTGGCCTTGGAGTACCCGACCAAGCGGTTGAGCTCATGGCTCGCAAACCACTTTCATTTATATCATTCAATTTTTGGTGTTATCTCTATATCAAGATAGGGAAAAAAATCGCCCTCAAAGAGGCAATGAAGCAGGGAGTTCAGCCAAGAGATGTCAGCAGCAGACCAATACGCACCCCTCATGATAAACTCAGTAAGTACTGATGCGTGATCAACCGGAGAGATAATCCATGGATATAACGAGAAGCCCCTTAATACAATTTCATCGACAACTCTCGCTGCTTTTGCTGTTCTTGCTGTTCGCCACTTCACCTCAGGTGACTGATGCCCAAACAAGCCAGGAGCTTATGCAGCAGGGGGATGTTTTCTATCAGCAATTCAACAACCTCCAATCCTTAACCTTGTATAAAAAAGCTCTGAAAATTACGCCGGGGAATTTCGAGGGTCAGACCAAAGTCATCAGGGCTTATAACGATGTTGGGGAGGACCTCTCTTCGGAAGCGTCGGAGCCTTACTATGAGAAGGCCGTCCAGCAGGCTGAAGAAGTACAGAAAAAATTTCCAGAAAAAGCAGAAAGCTATTACTGGCTGGCGGTCAGCTACGGCAATCTAGCTCTTTTGCGGGGAAGCAAAGAAAAGGTCAAACTCTCAGGCTTTGTTGAAAAAAATATCCAAAAGGCCATTACGATGAACCCGGATTACGCTGATGCCTATGTGGTCTTGGGAATTTATTATAAAGAGGTCGCGAGCTTGAACAGCTTTTTAAAGGCCTTTGCCCGTCTCTTTTTCGGCGATCTACCCGAGGGGACCTACGATGATGCTGTCCGAGCATTCCGCAAGGCAATCACGCTCCAGACAACACGACCTGTCTACACCTCTTTTCACTTAGGGCATAGCTATGAAAACACGGGGCAACCTGAGAAGGCAAAAGAAGCGTACAAACAAGCAGCTCGCCTTCCCAACACTGATCACCAAGATCATGTCATGAAAGAGCGAGTAAGGAGCAGATTGCAGGCATTATGAGCCGTTGTGACCGGAAAAAATCAGCAAGGTCGGCAAAGTCTGTACAACCTGCTTTCAGGAAAGGGTACTTTCTACGGTGGCAAAGGTGGAACAGCCACTGGCAAGGTTTTCCACCTCAACGCGGAACCAGCTGATTTCCGAGGTGGCTTTCAGGGTATCACCAAGCTGCCCGCACAGGGACTCAACAGATGCACACCGTTCCGAGCCCGCCCTGATAGCCTGCTGAACCTTGCTGATCAGGTCTTCAAGCCAGATAAATTCATGAAAGCGAACAGAGACCTGGGCATAGCCCCAACGCCCCATAGATTTAGGCAACGTGATAGGCACATTCAATTCCATGACCAAATCATCGCATTCCTGCAGCGAACCGTGCAGACGACATTCATAGCGCTCCATACCGGAGCCGTCTTCAGTGGAGAGCTCAAGAAAATAGGGAAACCGTACTTCCAGATGGGCGGCCTCGGCATCAAGCTGATCCTTCATTTCCTGGAGAATCAGATGAAACTTTTGCAGATCAAATTTGCCGTGGAACCTATTCAGGATCTCGACAAAACGACTCATATGCGTCCCTTTAAAGCGGTGGGGCAAGTTCACATACATGTCCACTGTGGCCACTGTATGCTGCAGCTTCTTTTGCCGATCCAGTACGGTTATAGGGTAAGAAATAGTTTTTACGCCGACCTTGCGAATACTGATTCGGCGATCATCCTGAAGGTTCTGAATATCTTTCATGACAGAGATTGACTGTCAAAAAGGCAGTCATAGAAATGCAAAAAAACCAGCGCGATCCGCAAAAGAGACTGGCGAAAATGGCGAAAGGACTGTTGTGCCGTAGAATTCCGTCTCCGGCGTTCCGGCGTAAGGCACCTTAATCGAGGTACTTATGAACAGCGGCTTTCAACTCGTCTGTATTGGCGGATTTGACAATATACTCGTCTGAAGCCCACGCTCCCAAGTCTTCTTTATATTCTGGATAAGCGGAACTGAGAATCACAGGCAGGTCAGCGTTGACGGCCTTCATCTGGCGGAGCACCTCAATGCCGTTCATTCCCGGCATATTGATATCAAGAATCACTAAATCCGGTGGAGAAGCCTTAAAGACCTCTAAGGCCTGATCACCATTATGGGCAACCTCCACAGCAAAACCTTCTTCCTCAATTTCCTCGCTGTATAACAAGAGGATACTCTCCTGGTCATCAACAAGCAGCACCTTTTTTTTTTCCATGGTATTCCTCTCCTACAGTTCGACCTGACGTAAATACCGACACGCATCCTCAGGAGGCATCGGATTGATATAAAAACCCGTTCCCCATTCAAATCCGGCAATATTGGTCAGCTTAGGAACAATCTCAAAATGCCAATGATAATGATCAAGCGCACCTGATTGAAGGGGTTGGGTATGAAGGACAAAATTATAGGGAATTCCCGGAATGCAGGCATCAAGCCGCCTGAGTGTCTCGGAAAAGATACGGGTCAGGTCAGCCAGCGAGGCCTCATCCTGATTCACATAGGATGAGTTATGCTTCTTTGGCAAAATCCACATCTCAAAAGGGGTGCGGGGGGCAAAGGGGGCCAAAGTAACAAAACGTTCATTCTCACAGACTAAACGGGTATCCTGCTGAACTTCCTGACGAATAATATCACAAAAGACGCAACGATCCTTATAATCGTAATAGGACTTACTTCCTTCAAGCTCGGCCGCCAACATACGCGGCATCACGGGTAAGGCCACCAGCTGGGAGTGGGTATGTTCAAGAGAAGCGCCTGCTGCTCGGCCGTTATTCTTAAAAACCATCACATAGACAAAGCGGTCATCATGGGACAGGTCCCGAATGCGTTCCTGAAAGGCCCTGAAGGTGAGGATCATCTGCTCATGCGGGAGAAAGGCAAACTGATCAGCATGATCAGGACTTTCAATCACGACCTCATGGGCACCGATCCCGTTCATACGATCGTATAACCCTTCTCCCTGCTTATCAAGTTCCCCTTCGATCACCAAGGCAGGATACTTATTGGGCACAACCCGGAGCTTCCAACCAGTTGCATTGGCAGGCCTGTGCGGATCACGCCCATAAACCAGGACTTCACCAGGCGTGGTCTTTTCGTTTTCTGGACAGAGAGGACAAAATCCTCCTCCAGTCACAGGCACATCAACAACGAAATCCGTCGGACGTTTACTGCGTTCCCTAGCAATAATTATCCAGCGTCCGAGAATAGGATCCTTGCGTAATTCAGGCATTTACTTCCCTAGGTTTTTTTCCCGCCGCTCCTGCTCAAGCTTGCAGTCAATACAGTAACTTGCAACTGGCCGAGCCTGCAAACGCTTAATACCTATGGGTTCTTCGCAGTCCGCACAAACACCATAGGTACCTTTATCAATCCTGCCAATAGCCAATTCTATTTTAGCCAGCAGTTTACGCTCTCTACTGCGCAGGCGCAATTCAAACTCACGATCCGACTCAATGGTCGCCCGATCATTGGGGTCTGGGATATTACCCTGTTGGCTGGTCATATCCGTGAGCGTCTGTTCAACGTCGGAGATAATCTCTCCTTTCATTGCCTCAAGCTGCTCTCTGAATTCCTGTAGTTGTTCACTTTCCATGAGTCACTCCTCCAATCACCGACCCTATCGGCTATAATCACCGCTTTTGCCGCCACTTTTTCTCTTCAGACGAATGTCAGAAATTTCCATGCCCTTATCTACGGCCTTGCACATATCATAGATGGTCAAAGCCGCGACAGAAACAGCTGTTAACGCTTCCATTTCCACACCGGTTCTTCCCATAATGCCGACTGTGGCTTCAATCCCCACCGCATTCTCGTCATCATCAAAGGAAAAAGAGATATCCGCCCTGGTAATCGCCAGGGGATGACAAAGAGGTATCAGGGTATCGACCTTTTTAGTCGCCATTATACCGGCGATTCTGGCTACACCGAGGACATCACCCTTTTTCATTGTGCCTGCCTGGACCATCGCATAGGCAACAGGTGTCATGGTAATACGCCCTTCAGCAACAGCGATCCGTTCAGTCTCATCCTTGAGACCAACATTCACCATACGGGCATTCCCGGCATCATCAAAATGGGTCAACTTGTGTACCACGCTCATTCTATCTCAAGTCAAGGTATTCGAACAGATAAAAATCAGGAATTATCCTTTTCCTTCCCTTTAAAGTGTCCGTGCAATATCTTAGAAAAAAAGCCTTCTTCCTCTTGGTCGCAGTGTTCGTCAAATTCCCGGAGCAGTTCCTTCTGTTTTTTGGTCAGACCTGTAGGGGTCTGGACCTGGACCTCAATAATCATATCCCCCGGACGTCCTCCGCGCAGGCCGACAACGCCTTCACCGCGAAGCGTCAACCGTTCACCCGACTGCGTCCCCGCCTTTATTTTCAACTTGGCGCTTTCGTTGACTGTGGGAACATCAACTTCGCAACCCAAGGCCGCTTTGACCATAGAAACAGGGTAAGGAAGATAGATCGTCCGGCCATCACGAAGAAAATACTCATGCTCCTGAACATGAATAATGACATAGAGATCTCCAGCATGCCCGCCTCGACGACCGCCTTCCCCCTCTCCGCTCAGTCGCATCCTGGCTCCGGTGTCAACCCCGGCCGGAATCTTCAGCATAACCTTTTTCTACTTATTCAGCACGCCTTCGCCCAAACAAACAGCACAGCG
>CBFDDU010000073.1:0-16669 GCA_965603655.1 uncultured Candidatus Electrothrix sp.
TTGGCTAACAGTCGTTTTCGCACTTTTTCCAAAGTCTCCTGATTTTTTTAACCGGGTCAAGGGGTTGCAGTCAGGCTATAAAACCCTGTAATATACCATGCTCTTTAGCTTTTGTTTTTAAAGGGTAAATTTCTCTTCGAGTCATAAAGAAAGAGCGTTGATTTATCCTGTCCGGTGAACATCCGAGATGGAGAAAAGGAAGAGAATCTGTTCGAATTTTTCATTGATAATCCTGAAGTAGAGGAAGGGGATGCTGCAAGAAAAAATATTTGACAGAAAGGTGTAATTTTTGTAAAGCTCTTACCTTTGTTAGGTATGTTTTTAAATTCGTGGAAAATTAAACGTTATTTTCAAGAGTCATCAGGAGTGGTTATATGATTTCAGTCGATATCACGGTGCTCATTCACATCATTAATATGATAGCTTTAATGTTCATCCTTAATAAGGTTCTGTACAAGCCCATTATTGAGATTATGGAAAAACGGCAGGATAAGCTGGATGACCTGGGTAATGACGTTGAAAAATGCGAGCGAAACGCCAGGAATTGTCAGGCGGAAGTGGATAAAAAAATGCGGGAGGCTTCAGTTAAAGCCAAGGAAGCATTAGATGCGGCCAGAAATGAGGCGGTAAAGGCTGGTGCTGAAAAGCTGGCTGTTGTTCGCCGGGAAGCAGACGGCGAAAAGGAAAAACAGCTTACTGAAGTGCATACCGAGTTTGAGGAAACCCGCAAAGAATTACTGGGCAACATGGAAGACTTTGCCCGAGAGATGGCCTCAAAAATACTGGGAAGGAGTCTGGAAGCATGAAAGCTCGAAGTATGAAAAAAATTGTTCCGATACTGCTCGTTGTCGGCTTGTGTGGGGGGATCTGCGCTGCATCCTTTGCTCAGGAACACGGCGAAGAAGGACATCCTGTTGAACAGGCTGCTGTGTATGAACAGCAGGTTGTTCATCCAGATGCTGGTGCACTTGATGGTGGGCATAATGCGATGGAAGCGCATGGAACAGCAGAGCATGCTGAGCATGCTGCGGGCGAAACCGGGGAACATGACGAACATGCTACTGCTGAGCACGGTGAGAGTCATGGCGAAGGCCATGTCGCCCCCATGATTACCAAAGCGAAGTTGTGGGATCTGTTGTGGAGGGCCCTGAACTTTGCCGCTCTTGTTTTTATCATGGTGAAGTTTCTTGCCAAACCCATTGCAGCTGGTTTGGGTGGCAGAAAACGCCAGATTCAGGATGAGCTGGAGACTATGCAGGAAAAACGCGACGAGGCCGAGCAGGAATATAAGGCCTTTGAACTGCGCTTAGCCGGAATGGACGGTGAACTGGTTGAACTTGTTGAAAAAGCCAAAGCAATGGCTGAGGATGAGAAAGCCAGGATCCTTGCCGAGGCCGAGGCATCGGCAAAGGATATACGGCGTCAGGCTGAAGCTGCGGTACAAGGAGCTCTTACTCATGCAAAGAGTAAGCTGCAGGCAGAAATTGCGGAGCAGGCTGTTGTCATGGCTGAGGAGCTGATCGTAAAAAACCTGACCCCAGAAGATCAGGTGGCGATCACTGAACAGTATCTTGAACGTGTGGGTGCGGTACAGTGAAACAGACAATTATAGCAAAGCGGTATGCCAGGGCGATTTTTACCCTCGGCCAGGAAAATGGAACTGTTGACAGCTACGCGGAGACGCTCGGCACCATTGCTGATCTTTTTGATGATCCGGCACTTGAAGTCGCTGAAACCCTTGTCAACCCTCTCTATCCGCTTGAGGCCAGACATAAAGTTATGACTGCAATTGCGGAAGCCGCTGGTGCCGATGCCCTGACGACCGCCTTTCTTAATCTGCTGGTGGAGCGGAAACGGATTGATGTTCTGCGAGAGGTCGCGGATCAGATTCGTGAGCTGCTTGACTTTGAAAAGAATATCAGTCATGGTCGTGTCACATCGGCAATGGAGCTTGATGAAGTGCTGCTTGGCAAGATTCAGGCAAAGCTGGAAGAAATTACAGGTCACAAGGTAATTCTTGAAACACAGGTTGATCCCTCGATTATCGGCGGCATGATAGCTAGAGTCGGAGATCTGGTGTTGGACGGAAGTATTAGAACACAACTTAATGGATTAAAAGAATCTATCAAGGGGAGAGAATAGTCAGATGCAGATCAAAGCCTCAGAAATCAGTCGGATCATAAAGGATCAGATCGCCGGTTATGCCAGCGATATTGATCTGAAAGAAACCGGAACAGTCCTTTCGGTCGGTGACGGTATTGCCCGTGTGTATGGTGTTGAAAACTGTCAGGCCATGGAGCTGCTTGAGTTCCCCGGCGGCATCATGGGACTCGCTCTGAACCTGGAAGAGGACAATGTCGGTGTTGCGGTCATGGGTGATGTCCGTCATATTAAAGAAGGTGACATTGTCAAGCGAACCGGGAAGATTGCCGAGGTTCCTGTTGGTCCAGAACTGGAAGGTCGGGTTGTTGACGGTATCGGGCTGCCCATTGACGGTAAAGGGCCGATTGAGGCGAAAGAAACCCGCAAGATGGAAGTGCTGGCTCCTGGCGTTATCGCTCGTAAGGGTGTGCATGAGCCTTGCTATACCGGATATAAGGCTGTTGATGCTATGACGCCGGTGGGTCGCGGTCAGCGTGAGCTGGTGATCGGTGATCGTCAGATTGGTAAGACGGCCCTTTGTGTGGATGCGATCATCGCCCAAAAAGACAGCGGCATCCATTGTGTGTACGTAGCCACCGGACAGAAAAAGTCCACAGTTGCTCTGGTAGTTGAGGCCCTGCGGAAGAACGGCGCTATGGAGTACACCACCGTGGTTGCGGCCTGTGCCTCTGATCCTGCTCCGATGCAGTATGTTTCCGCGATGGTCGGCTGCGCAATGGCTGAGTACTGGCGCGACAGCGGTCAGCATTCTCTGATTATATATGATGATCTTTCTAAGCAGGCGGTCGCCTATCGTGAGCTGTCCCTGTTGCTCCGTCGTCCGCCGGGACGTGAGGCCTATCCAGGTGATATCTTTTTCAACCACTCCCGTCTGCTGGAGCGAGCTGCTAAGGTCAACGATGAGCTCGGTGCCGGTTCCATGACCGCCCTGCCCATCATTGAGACCCAGGCCGGTGATGTTTCCGCCTTTATCCCCACCAATGTTATCTCCATTACCGACGGGCAGGTCTTTCTGGAGCCGAGCCTGTTCTTTGCCGGTGTTCGTCCGGCCATTAACGTTGGGATCTCGGTTTCCCGTGTTGGTGGTGCGGCCCAGGTGAAGGCTATGAAGCAGGTCGCGGGTACCCTGCGTCTTGACTTGGCCCAGTACCGTGAGTTGGCGGCCTTTGCCGGTTTCGGCTCCGACCTGGACGCCGCCACCCAGGCCCAGCTGACCCGAGGCGAGCGTCTGGTTGAGATCCTCAAACAACCCCAGTACCAGCCCCTGTCCATGGAAAAGCAGGTGACGATTATCTTTGCCGGTACCAAAGGGTTTTTGGATAAATTTCCTGTAGATACTCTTGCTGATTACGAGCAGGAAATGTACAGCTATATCGAGACCAATGAGCCGTCGATTTTTACAGAGCTGCAGGAGAAAGAAGAGATTTCAAGCGAGCTGGATGAAAAGATGAGAAAAACGCTGACAGCTTTCGGTGAGGCGTTTAAAGCGACTAAAGGTTTGAACTAAGGGCCTGCACGAAGCTCGAAGAGTAAGGAACTGATCACATGCCTGGATTAAAGGATGTCAAAAATAAAATAGAAGGCGTCTCAAAGACTTCGCAGATAACCAAGGCCATGAATATGGTTGCCTCTGCGAAACTGCGCGGTGCGCAGGAGAGAATGGAGACCTTCCGGCCCTATGCGAAAAAATTCGCCGAGGCTATGAAGGATCTGTCCGGCGGCACGAACAGCAACCAGCCGCTTCTGGAAGTTCGTGAGGTGCAGACTGTGGAACTTATTGTCGTCACCTCCGACCGAGGGCTTTGCGGAAGTTTTAATGCCCATATTATCTCCAAGGCACAGCAGCTCATAAATCAATTTGAGGCAGAGGGAAAAGAGGTCAGCCTGATCACGGTGGGCAACAAGGCTGCTCAGGCCTTTAGGCGATCCGGGAAGATTCGTGAATCCTATAAGGATATCATGAGTACCTTTCAGATGTTCAATGCCCGGACTATATCTCAGAGTGCCAGCCTGAATTTCCTCTCAGGAGAGGCTGATGAGGTGCGGGTTGTGTATGCGCGCTTTTTTTCTATGGCCAAACAGCGACCGACCGAGGAAACGCTGTTGCCCATTAAACCCCTTGAGCAAGGGGGGGAGGGGAAGACCGGTACAGCTGTGGAGTATATCTATGAGCCCGATCCTGCACAGATTATGGAGGTCCTTCTCCCGTTGCATCTGGATGTGCAGGTATACCATGCTATGATTGAGGTTGCGGCCGGTGAGCATGCGGCTCGAATGGCGGCTATGGATAATGCAACCAATGCATGCGGGGATATTATCAGTGAGTTGACGCAATTGTACAATAAGGCTCGCCAGGCGGCCATTACCGGCGATCTTATGGATATCGTCGGTGGTGCTGAGGCACTGAAGGGCTGATACGAAATATAACGTTTTTGGATATCGCAAAATTGTTTCCAGGAGGCCATTTCAATGGGTGAATCGCGAGTTGGGAAAATTATTCAGGTCATCGGACCTGTTGTTGATGTAGAATTTAAGGCAGGTGATCTGCCTGAGATCATGAGTGCGCTGTTTGTCACTAATCCAGGTATTGATGATACCGAGGAAAATCTGGTCATCGAGGTTGCCCTGCATCTCGGTGATAATGTAGTGCGCTGTATCGCTATGGATCAGACCGACGGTCTGGTTCGTGGTATGGCCTGCCGTGATTCGGGAGAGCCGATCACTATTCCGGTTGGTGCCCCGGCTCTCGGTCGGATTATGAACGTGGTTGGTCGTCCGGTGGACGGGCTGGGTGAAATTGATGCCTCCAAGACCATGCCGATCCATCGTCCTGCACCGCTGTTCACCGAGCAGGACACTGAGGTCAACGTGCTGGAGACCGGTATTAAGGTTATCGACCTGCTGGTTCCCTTCCCCCGTGGCGGTAAGATGGGGTTATTCGGCGGTGCCGGTTGCGGTAAGACCGTTATCATGATGGAGATGGTGAACAACATTGCTATGCAACACGGTGGTATTTCCGTGTTCTGCGGTGTGGGCGAGCGGACCCGTGAAGGCAACGATTTGTACATGGAGATGAAAGAGTCCGGCGTTCTGCCCAAGGCTGCTCTGGTCTACGGTCAGATGACCGAGCCTCCGGGAGCACGTGCTCGTGTTGCTTTGACCGGTTTGACCGCTGCTGAGTACTTCCGTGATGAGGAAGGCCAGGACGTGCTCTTCTTTGTCGACAACATCTTTCGTTTTACCCAGGCCGGTGCTGAGGTATCTGCGCTGCTCGGACGTATTCCTTCAGCGGTTGGTTATCAGCCGACCCTGGCCACCGATCTCGGTGCCCTGCAGGAGCGCATCACCTCTACCACCAAGGGATCCATTACTGCGGTTCAGTGCGTGTACGTGCCTGCGGATGACTTGACTGATCCGGCCCCGGCAACCACCTTTGCCCATCTCGACGGTACGGTTGTTCTTTCCCGTCAGATTGCTGAGCTGGGTATTTACCCGGCAGTTGATCCTCTGGACTCTACCTCCCGTATCCTTGACCCCAACGTGGTCGGTGAGGAGCATTATCTGACCGCTCGCGGTGTACAGGTTTCCTTGCAGAAGTATAAAGGGCTGCAGGATATTATCGCCATTCTCGGTATGGATGAGCTTTCCGAGGAAGATCAGCTGCTGGTTGGTCGCGCTCGTAAGATCCAGCGCTTCCTGTCCCAGCCTTTCCATGTTGCCGAGGTCTTCACCGGTATGGATGGTAAGTACGTCAAGGTTGAGGATACCGTGCGTGGCTTTAAAGAAATTCTGGATGGCAAGCACGATGATCTTCCCGAGAATGCGTTCTACATGGTCGGCACCATTGATGAGGCCATTGCAAAAGCTGAGGCGGAAAAGGCACAGGCCTGATTCGTTCAAGCGAACCTGAGGTAGAAAACAATGGCACAGATTCATCTTGAAGTAGTAACTCCCACCGGACCGGTTGTCAGCGAGGATGTGGACATCGTCACCGCACCGGGTGTCGAGGGCGAGTTTGGTGTGCTGGCAAATCATGCTCCGTTTTTGAGCGCGATTAAAACAGGTACCTTGGTCTTTAAGCAGGATAAGCGGGAAAAATTCCTGATGGTCAGCGGCGGCTTTGCCGAGGTGTCGAATAATAAGGTCACCTTTCTGGTGGAAACCGCAGAGTTTGGCCACGAGATTGACGTGGACCGCGCCCTGCGTGCCAGAGAGCGAGCAGAACAACGCTTGGCCCAGGCTCAGGCGCATGCTGAGGATCTCGACCGAATGCGGGCCGAGATTGCTCTACAGCGGGCCGTTGCCCGCATAGCTGTTGCGGAGCGGACTAATTTGTAATCTTCTGTTTCCTGCCCCGTTTGTTCTCAAAGGCCGTCCTTATGGACGGCCTTTTTTATTTGGGGGAGCTGAGATGGAATGGGCTTTACTTCGGATGGGTTGGCTGTTATAAAAAATATTCGCGTTAGAGAAGGTGTGAGTTGTTGATGGGAATTGTTGCGCTCACTCTTTTTCAAGAGTGAGAGGAGTGGAGGGCAATCATTATAATCTAATGTAGATATCATCAATCTTGAATGAGCAATGAAAAATAAATTTGACATCTCAGGCTGTTGGTAAGGATATTTAAAAAAATATATAGTAAAGGTAGCTAGCTCTACAGGAAAGAAAAATGCTGAAAAACGAACTTGATGTCACTCTGCACAAAGCAGAGAATCTGAAGGAAAAGCCGGATCAGAATCAATTAGGATTCGGCAAACATTTTACCGACCACATGCTCACCATGCGCTGGAACAAGGAGCACGGCTGGCATGATGCGGAAATCAGGCCTTACGGCAACTTCAGCCTTGATCCGGCCGCAATGGTCCTGCATTATAGCCAGGAGATTTTTGAGGGGCTCAAGGCCTATCGAGCAGCAGACGGTTCTGTGCTCCTGTTCCGTCCTCTGGATAACCTCAACCGCTTCAATGATTCTGCGGTTCGTATGTGTATGCCCCGTATTCCGGCGGAGAAGGTGCTGCAAGCCATGAAGGGTCTGATTTATCTGGATCGTGATTGGATACCCCAGACCGAAGGAGCAGCCCTGTACATCCGTCCTGCCATGATTGCCAGTGAAGCAGCTTTGGGCGTTCGTCCGGCCAATGAGTATCTGTTTTTTGTCATTTGCAGCCCGGTTGGTGCCTATTATGCCGAAGGATTCAGTCCGACCAAGATCTATGTTGAAGACGAATACGTTCGGGCTGTCCCCGGAGGGGTGGGTAACGTCAAAACCGGGGGTAATTATGCCGCTTCCATCAAGGCCCATACCACCTCCCAGCAAAAGGGCTACACCCAGGTCTTGTGGCTGGATGCGGTTGAGCGTAAATACATCGAAGAAGTAGGCACCTCAAATATCTTTTTTGTTATTAACGATGAACTGGTCACCCCGCCTCTGAGCGGTACCATCCTGCCCGGTATTACCCGCGATACGGTGTTGCAGCTGGCTGCGGATTGGGATATTCCCACCAGTGAACGGCGGATTACCATTGATGAGCTTAGAGCGGCTGCTCAGGATGGCTCGTTGACCGAGGCCTTTGGTTCGGGCACGGCAGCGGTGATTTCACCCATTGGCGAGTTCGGCTATAAGGGGGAGACCATTATGATCAATAACGGTGCAACCGGCCCGCTTGCGCAACGTTTCTTTGACGGGATTCAGCAGGTGCAGCGCGGTGCGGCCCCGGCCCCGCATGACTGGATTGTTCGAGTGAAATAAGCCTCTTTTTTTCCTTCTTTTTTTATTTCAAACAATTGAGGGGTGTTTTTTTTTCTCTTTGTCCCTTGATTTTTCAAAATCCGTCCCTATTGTTTCTCGCATCAAAATGACAGGAGCCGAATATACACGGCTCTTGTTCTGGAAACCACGTAAAGCCGAACAGGATACATCAGCGTCGTCCGGCTTTGATATGAAATAAAACAATTAATCAAGTTAGAGGAGGATTTATCCATGAACATTCGTCCACTGAATGACCGTATTCTGGTTAAGAGACTGGAGGAAGAGACACAAACAGCAGGCGGTATCATCATTCCTGATTCTGCTCAAGAGAAACCTGCTGAAGGTGAGATTGTCGCTGTCGGTCCGGGTAAGATGAATGATGCCGGTCAGCGTGCAGCTATGGACGTTAAGGCGGGTGATCGGGTGCTGTTTTCCAAGTATGGCGGCACGGATGTAAAATTTGACGGTCAAAGTTACCTCATTATGCGGGAAGACGATATCCTCGGTGTTATTGCAGCAGGATAAGTTCCTTTTCGGCACCAACTTGTTCTTATTCAGACGTTAAAAAGATATTTAAGGAGTTAGAGTACAATGTCCAAAGAATTATATTACAGCGGCAAAGCCCGCGAGGCTATGCTTGCTGGCGTAAATTGCCTGGCCGATGCAGTAAAGGTTACCCTCGGACCTAAGGGACGTAATGTTCTGATCGAAAAATCTTTCGGCGCGCCGGTTATCACCAAAGACGGTGTAACTGTTGCTAAAGAGATTGATATCAAAGATAAGTTTCAGAACATGGGTGCTCAGATGGTGAAAGAGGTTGCTTCTAAGACCTCTGATGTTGCCGGTGACGGAACCACCACTGCAACTGTTCTGGCCCAGGCCATCTACCGTGAAGGTGCCAAGATGGTTGCTGCCGGCTCCAATCCTATGGAGATTAAGCGCGGTATTGACGCTTCTGTTGCCACGGTTGTTGCTGAGCTGTCCAAGATTTCTCAACCCACCAGAGAGCAGAGCGAGATCGCTCAGGTCGGGACCATCTCCGCCAATAATGACACCACCATCGGCAGCATCATTGCCGAGGCTATGGACAAAGTGGGTAAGGAAGGGGTTATCACCGTGGAAGAGGCAAAATCCATGGAGACCTCTTTGGACGTTGTTGAGGGTATGCAGTTTGATCGCGGCTACCTTTCTCCGTACTTTGTGACCGATCCGGATCGCATGGAAGTAAACATGGAAGATCCGTTGATCCTGATCAACGAGAAAAAGATCTCCAACATGAAGGACCTGCTGCCTATCCTTGAGGCTGTTGCCAAAATGGGTAAGCCGCTGTTCATTATTGCAGAAGATGTTGACGGTGAAGCACTGGCTACCCTGGTAGTCAACAAGCTGCGCGGTACCCTGAACATCGCTGCTGTGAAGGCTCCGGGCTTTGGTGATCGTCGTAAGGCTATGCTGGAAGATATCGCCATCCTCACCGGTGGACAGGTTATCACTGAAGATCTGGGCATCAAGCTGGAGAACATCACAGTTAACGATCTCGGAACCGCTAAGCGTATTGTTGTTGATAAAGACAACACTACCGTGATTGACGGTGCCGGTGACAAGGAAAAATTGGCTGCACGGGTTAAGCAGATTCGCACCCAGGCTGAGGATTCCACCTCTGACTATGATCGTGAGAAACTCCAGGAGCGTCTGGCTAAGCTGATCGGCGGTGTTGCTGTCATCAATGTCGGTGCTGCCACCGAGATTGAGATGAAAGAGAAAAAAGCTCGTGTTGAGGATGCACTCAATGCTACCCGCGCTGCTGTAGAAGAGGGTGTTGTTCCTGGTGGCGGTGTGGCCTTCCTGCGCTGTATCAAGGCGCTTGATGGAATTACGCTCGAAGGTGAGCAGGATCTCGGACGTCAGATCATTAGACGCGCTTTGGAAGAGCCAGTTCGTCAGATCGCTTCTAACTGCGGTCGTGAAGGCTCTGTCATTGTCGAGAAGGTCAAGGATCTCGAAGGTGCTTTCGGTTTCAACGCTTCCATTGAAGAGTACGGCGATCTGATCGCTGCCGGTGTTATTGATCCGACCAAGGTGACCCGTACAGCTCTGCAGAATGCCGCTTCAGTTTCCGGTATGCTGCTGACCACCGAGTGCATGATTGCTGATGAGCCGGAAAAGGATGATGCCGGTGCTGCTATGGGCGGTATGCCTCCTGGCGGAATGGGTGGTATGGGCGGAATGGGCGGAATGGGCGGAATGATGTAAGAGCCCCTCCTGTCCGACCTGTTCGGTCAGCCCGTAGAAGGTTTGCGGACTCAGCGGCATTATCCCACGGGGTAATGTCGCCTTGTATTATGCATTATTTTTTATACGTAGTATTTTTTCGCTTGACAGTAAAGGAAAAATAAGGCAATATATCTTGCCTGAAACGATATGCGCGTTTTGCATGTTCGGCGATGTAGCTCAGCTGGTTAGAGCGCACGGCTCATATCCGTGGTGTCCGGGGTTCAAGTCCCTGCATCGCCACCACAAAACAATCCGGTGAAGTCCGGTTTATAATATAACCCCGATTCCTGACGAGGAATTCGGGGTTTTTTTTTGCTTATTTCAGATAGTCCCTGTCATCCAGTGTCTTTCAATTGCACTGCTAAAAAAGAGTCAGGGTGGCTGGCTATTTTTATAAAGCAGTAAAGTAAAATTTTTTTTACCTTGCTATAGCTTGTATTATTTTTTATACTTTACATATAAAGAGTAATCAAAGAGGGGAACTAAATAAAATAATTTATTTATTTTATTAGAGCTGCCGCTCTCAAAGGAGGGACTTCACAATGACTGCATCTAGAAGAAAAATATACGCCTTTGAAAGATCCATTCAACTCATTGAAAAAGCTGCCCAGAATAATTCTTTTTTAGTTTCCGACGAATCATTTCAAGCACTTTATAATACATATGAAAAGTTGATAGAGATGTTCCCTTTCTCTGATGAAGCAAGAACGGATGATTTTTTAGCATTACGAGTATGATGATGCCTACATGAAGTTTCTGTGAAGTTACCTTTTCGTCACCTCACCGGGCGCGTGCAGAGCATGTTGCCCGGTTTTTTTTGTCTTGGCTTCGGGCTTGAATCTGTAATCCCGCTCTGTAACCCGTATTGCTCGGCCCTTTGATTTTGCTCTGTGATATCGGGGTGGGGTGTTTTGTAGTATGTGCCTGTATATACTTCCCTTCCGTTCGCCACAATGAATCCGATTTCCTCCTTCTTCAGTGTGGAACAAATCACTTCTTTCTAAAAAGATACGCCGCAAAGACCCCGCCCATAGCTCCAAAGAGATGTCCCTCCCACGAGATGAATCCATGAAAAGGAAGCATGCCGCCGAGCATGCTGAGCCCATAGATCAGCGCGACAACGAGAGAGACGATAACCGGGACGAGTTCTCTTTTTAGCAAACCGTAGCTGATTAGAAAGGCAGCGAGCCCATAAATGAGCATGCTGGCCCCGATATGATTGGCCGAGCGGGCCAAGAGCCAAACCAAGAGGCCGCCGCAGCTGATGATGACGATAAGGACGTCGAAAAAGATTTTCCGGTAAAACAGGGTCAGGAGCAGGCTCAGGACAAAGAGGGGAATCGTGTTGCTGATAAGATGCCTGAGATTGAGGTGAAGAACGTTGGTGAGCGGAATCCCCAGCAGTCCGCCAGCCGTGCGCGGGACAATCCCATAGGCATTGAGCCGGAAAGGGAGGATGAGATCCACAAGATAGACAGCCCAGATCGTGCAGACAAGGTAAACAGGGATTGTGGCGGCACCGAGTTTCATGGTTAGTCTGGAGGTATGTTTGGGGAGAGAGAATCTGAACAACCTCGGAAAAGGATAGCAGATAAGTCTCTGTTCCGCAAGAGAGGAGAAAATGGGAAAGAAAGCCAATATCCGGTTGCCAATCTTTGGCAGGCGGAATAGTATAACTTGGTTTATCAACCTGTAAGGGTTTCAAAAAGAAATACTTTATGCCGGGTGCCGTAGGGGCGAACCTATGTGTTCGCCCTTTTATGCTGGGCAGACACGCAGGTCTGCCCCTACACCCTGCCCCTAACAAGGGGGATTTTCTTTCGTGAAGAATTTTTAACAAGAGCATAACGGAGCAGATCCGTTTTCATCCGAGCACGGGCCTGATGTGCCCTTGCGACCTGCCTGGAGATATATAAGATGACTGAAGCCTCGACCACTGTTTCCCCACGAAAAAGCACCATCAAGCGGGAAACCCTGGAAACAAAGATCTCTCTTCAGCTGGACATTGACGGTTCAGGAAAGGCCGATATCAGCACCGGCGTCGGATTTCTGGACCATATGCTGACTCTGTTCGCCGTGCATGGTTTTTTTGATCTCTCTGTGCAGGCACAAGGCGATACCCATGTCGACGACCATCATACCGTGGAAGATATCGGCATCTGCCTTGGCCAGGCCTTTGCCCAGGCCTTGGGCGATAAGGCCGGTATTCATCGCTATGCCCATGCCTATGTGCCTATGGATGAAACCTTGGCCAGGGTCAGTCTTGATTTTTCCAACCGACCCTTTCTCCATTACGACGTGACCATCAGAGACCAAAAAGTGGGCACCTTTGATACCGCCCTTGTCTGCGAGTTCCTGCGGGCCTTAGCCCAGCATGCCGGAATCACCCTGCATGTGGATCTTCTGCACGGCGACAATGCCCACCATATTATTGAGGCCGTGTTTAAGGCCCTGGGGCGGGCTATGGGGGCGGGCGCTTCCCTGCGTCAGGGCCTTGTCGGTACGCTTTCGTCCAAGGGGTCTTTGTAGATTTCTTGTCGGGGTGAACCGCTGTGTTCGTCCTTTCATAAACGGGCAGGCAGAGGGGCCTGCCCCTACAGTCCTGCATCGAAAACCGGGATTTTATTTCCGGGGGAAATCCTTGATTATTATCATGGGGGAACAAATGATTGCGAAAAAAAGCAGTATCAAAGGGATTGCCTTGGCAGGGATACTTGCCCTGTCGATCTTGAGTAGCGGATGCAGCAAAAGGAATTTGAAAAGCACGGCACAGGCGTCTGATTTTGCCGTCAGCTGTGTTGCGGTTGCCCCGGCATCCAGCGGTACGCCCTTGGACAGCGAGCTGCTTTCTCAAATAGAGAAAAAAGAATTGGAGGACGGGCTGTACTCCCTCAATAAATTTTTGAAAAAACATTTTCTCAGCAGGCAGGATGTACGGCTCTTCAGCGATGGACAGCTTGGGGACACGGAGGACTCGGCAGCACCTTCCTTGGAACGGGCCAAGAAGTTTGCCAGTAAGCTCAGCTGTAATGCCGTGTTGGAAACCACCCTGCACCGCTATAAAGAGCGGGTTGGCGGTAATATGACTGCCAAAGAGCCTGCCTCTGTCGCCTTTGCGTATCGCCTGTTGGCCATGCCCGAAGGTAAGGTGCTCTGTCTGGACAGCTTTGATGCGGAGCAAAAATCCCTGCTGGAGAATCTCTTGGGGTTGCGGGAGGGAACAGGCGGATCCTTGACCTGGCTTACTGCCGAGGAATTTATGACGAAGGGGCTGCGCAAGAGGCTGGGAAAATGCTCTTATCTTGCGGAAGAGAAATAATGTTTTACCCATGAAAAGCGTCCTGACTGCCGGAGAAAATCGGCGCATTGCCAAGGCCATGTTGGATTATTCCATGCTGGCTGACGGCGACAGGGTCTTGGTGGCGGTTTCCGGCGGTATTGACTCCCTGGTCCTGGCTTGGGTGCTTCATACTTGGCGAAGGAAGGCACCTATTGATTACGAGGTGCAGGCCGTGTATGTGGACATGCGGCCACCGGGACCACCAGAAGCTGAAGCAGGGCACAGGGCTGGACTCATCAGTGATCGACTGGCTGCTCTGGGGCTCTCCTGTCAGGTTTTACCGGCGGAACTGCCCGTGCTATCAGGTGCAGAGCAGACTCAAGCAGGAACAGAAACCACCGGCATTTGCTTTCAATGTGCCCGCAACCGGCGGCGGCTCCTTTTTGATCATGCCCATGAACAAGGTGCTCATACCATCGCTCTGGGACATCACCGGGACGATATCGTGGAAACCTTTTTTATCAACCTCACCTGTAGCGGCAATATCAGCACCATGCGCCCCAAACAGGTGCTGTTTTCGGGGCGGCTCGCCTTGATTCGCCCGCTGGCCTATCTGGTCAAAGAAGAGATCTGGGGTATCGGAAAGCGTCTGGGACTGGACCCGGTGGCCTCTGATTGTCCCGTATCGGAGAAGACCCGGAGGAAAGATATCAGAGGCCTGCTGCAAGATATGTATGATCGGATTCCTGGTAGTCGGGAGCATGTCTTTGCTGCGCTCGGCAATGTTCGCCAGGAGTATCTCCTTCTTCAAGACCCATCAAAGCATCAACAGGAACCCCATGCGAACCACTCTTGACTGCCTTGTCTGTTTTATGCGCCAAGCCAGGTCCACTGGCTTATTGTCCACTGATAATCCGGCCCTGCAACGACAGCTCCTTGACGGCGCAGGCCGCTATGTGGAAAAGGTAGATACGGAGCTTTCTCCGCCTGAAAATGCTGTGGGCCTCTACGCTCTCTTTGCCGAGATTTTGGGGAACGATGATCCCTTTTCAGATGTTAAGAAGGAGGGGAATGACTTTGCCCTTTTTTTGCAGGAAAAGGTCGAGCAACGGATTCAGGCAGCTTATGACCCGTTACGGGCCGCAGTTCGGGTGGCAATCGCCGGTAACATTATTGACTATGGGGCCTTGCATAGTTTTGATGCCGCAGCGACCATGCAGGAGTGCTTTGACCGAGAATTTATTCTGGACGATTATCCTGTCTTGCTTGAGGTCCTGCAAGGCAAGCCCAAGGTGCTCTATCTTTGCGATAACTGCGGTGAGATTGTTTTTGATGGCCTGCTGATTAAGGAGATGAACAGGTTAGGTTGTCAGGTGACGGCTGCGGTGCGGGAGGCCCCTATCATCAACGACGCTACAGTCGAAGATGCCCAAGCATGTGGTTTAGATAGGATCTGTTCGGTGATCAGCAATGGAACCTGTTGTCCGGGTACCCCGCTGGAGTCCTGTAGTGAGGAATTTAAGGAACATTTCCAGACGGCGGACCTGATTATCAGTAAAGGGATGGGCAATTTTGAGACCCTATCTGAGGTGTCGGCACCGATCTTTTTCCTCTTTACCGTGAAATGCAAACAGGTAGCTCGTCATCTTACTGAGCGCCAAGGGTTTGAGCCAGGTTTTTTAAAAGGGGCTGGTGAGATGGTTTTGTTGCGGCAGAAAGCGGAAGCCTGAAGACAAGGGGAAAATTACCCTGGTAGGTTCAGGGTGAAGGTAGATCCCCTGCCAAATTGACTCGCCACCTCAACCGTCCCTCCGTGGCTCTGGGCAATATGCTTGACAATCGCCAAGCCTAGGCCGGTCCCCCCGTTTTCTCTGCTCCGCGCCTTGTCGCAGCGGTAAAAGCGCTCAAAGATTCGGTCCAGATGCTCTCGCTGAATACCGCATCCTTTATCCTCGACCGCAATCTTGATCCATTTTTTCTTGCCGCGCTCCTGCCTGGATTCCGCCCGGACAAAAACGATTGAACCGGAGGGGCTGGAGGTCATAGCATTGCTGAGCAGGTTGATCACTGCTTCTTCGAGCAAGGCCGGATTATGCACAGCCTTGAGATCCGGCGGGCAATGGAGTTCCAGGCGTATGTGTTGTTCATTCGCCTTGAGTTCGCAGGTCTGCAAGGCAGCACGCAGGACCGGACGGAGTTCACCTAGAGCAAGGTCAAGGGAGGCCTCATGATTGCTTGCCATATTTTCAATGCGGGAGAGGCTCAACAGGTCGTCGATAATGGCATTCAGACGCCCGGCCTGACGCAGAACAATCTGTAAAAATTTGTCTCCGTCCTCATGGGCAGCTAGGCCGCCGTCAAGTAGGGTTTCCACATAGCCCTTGATCACGGTGATCGGCGTCTTGAGTTCATGGGAGACATTGGCGACAAACTCCCGGCGGACATTTTCCAGACGATTGATACGGGTGACATCATCCATCACCATCAAGGCACCAATGGGCTGTTGCTCATTATCCTGCAAGGGGACGACCCGAACCTCCAGGGTGGTCCGCTGTTGGCCGTCAAAGAGTTCTACTTCGGCGGCACCCGAGTTATTGCTGCGCAAGGTGTCTCGGATCATCGCCATCAACTCAGGGTTGCGCAACATCCCCTGCACAGGCTTGTCTTTGCTGATTCGCGGATCAATGCGGAAAAGGCGACCAGCGGCTCGATTCAGGCGGATTACACATTCTTCCGCATCCACAGCCAGCACTGCTTCGGTCATGGAGGAGAAAACAGCCTCCAGCTCATTATGCTGGCGACGGGTCAGGAGGATTCGCTCCATAAGCTGCTCCGCCATCCGATTCAGTGAGATGATCAGGCCGCTCATCTCCAGCGAGAGCCTATGTTCATGGATATTGACAAGTCGGCTCTTTTCTCCTGAAGAAAGCTGTTCCGCTCCTCGTTTAATTTGTTCGAGGGGGCGACTGATGCGCAGGGCCAGTTGCCGGGAAAACATTGCTGCCAGCAGAATAATCAGAAGGGAGACCAGGAAGACTCGATTGCGGATGGTTTTTAGGACTGTATTCAGGGCAGTGGCTGGAACAGATAATCGCAGCGCACCCGTTTTATCGGTATTATAGACATTATCGGCAGGACTGAGGCGCAGCGGGATGGCGACATAGAGCATGTCCACGCCAACCTTTTTATTGGCTATGACTTGAGAC
>CBFDDU010000074.1:0-16233 GCA_965603655.1 uncultured Candidatus Electrothrix sp.
CGGCCTGACCAAGACCGATCCTGCGGATTTGAAGCGGAGTTCGGACGAGGCAAATCCCTTTACCTATTTCCAGCGCTATCAGATGGTTCGTGCGGTCCTGACGCATCACGGGTTGACGGATAAGCAATTTTCCGTGGTCCCCTTTCCTATTAATTATCCCGAACGCTATCAGTATTATGTGCCAATGGATGCTACCTTCTTTCTGACCATTTACGATGAATGGGGAGAACGAAAGCTGGCCCTGTTTCAATCCCTCGGTCTGACCACAGAGGTGCTTTGGCGCAGGACATCGGCAACCAAGGGCTTGTCAGCCACGGATATCCGGGAGAAGATTGCTGTCGGTGAGCCTTGGCAGCATCTGGTACCGCCTAGTGTTGCTGGGATTATCAAAAATGCCGTAGGAGCGAGCAGTGGTTAAGGAGGTATTGCAGTATTGCAACCCGTTGGGGATTGATTGAATCCTCTGGTGGACAAGGACCCAGAAAGGGTGAAACACGATCAGCTCAGGGTGACACCCTGAGCATAGCGTACCGATTTCTCCCTTACGCCGGAACCCCAGTCTCTTTCAGCGGATCAAAAGAAATTTTCATGGCGCGGACCGGGCAGCCAGCTACGCAGAGACCGCAGGCCGTACATTTTTCTGGATCAAAAATCACTTCCATGGTCGGGCGGTTGATATACAGGGCAGCAACCGGGCACATTCCGGTGCAGGCCCCGCATTGGAAGCATTTTTTTTCGTCTCTATGGACCTTGCCAGCAAGGCGTTCTGCCTTCACGCCAAGACTCTTCAAGTAGTCAAGGGCATCAGCAACTTTCTCTTTTGGGCCCTTGAGCTCTACCACCATGATGCCATCCCGCTGGGGGCGAATATCCGCTTTCAGGATATTAAATTCTACTGCATAGCGTTGAACCAGATGAGAGATAATGGGCTGATTCGAACTCTCTTTCGGGTAACGGAGGAGGTATATTCTGGTCATTGTACCGGTCGGATTGTTGAATGTTCAGGAGTTCCTGTGTAACTCCAAGGCTTCTTTCCAGGCCCTCGGGGCCGGATTGCTTTTCTAAGGTCAGATTTTCAAAAGACGAGATGCCGCAACAGTTCTTGTGGTTCCGCCTCAGTGTCAATATGGGTGAACTGATGCGGGGGAAGCTCGTCAGGCTGCTCAAAGGTTGTCCTTTGCCGGACAAAGATCTCCCAGCGTCCGTCTGAAACGGCGTTTGGATCTTGAGCCCGCAGAGAAAGACGACGTTGCGTCTCCTGTTGGGAACAGGAGCAGAGGATAAAAAATATTTGGGTTTCAAGGGCATGCGCGAGTTCACACACCTTGTGACGATCTGTTGCTTTACTGTAGGAACCGTCCAGAACCACCCCTGTTGCGCCCTTGTTGAAATCATGAGCGGCGTTGTTCAGCATGGCCTGATAGGTCCTTTCAGTGAATTCAGGCGTATATATTCCTTGGCCCATTCCGTCAGGTCGGCGCTCATTTGCCGCTATCCCTGCCAACTCTTTGCGCACCCTGTCCGTATTATAATACGGAAAATCCTGCGTTGTGGCAAAGAGCTCTGCCAGGGTTGATTTGCCCGACGCGATCAGGCCGAAGAAGGTATAGAGGGTAGGTTGTTCCATTTTTTGTCTGACGGTAGTTAATTCGTATAACTCTCAGCAAGAGCAAAGTACTTGGCAGCAGCTTCCAGGCAGCTTTTCTTCACCGCCTCATCCACTGCCGGATCAGCTGCGGTGAACAGGCCGATCTTGCCCCGTACATAGGCACGGTAGCATTTATAAAAGTTCAGCATTTCCTTCAGCGTGTTGTCACCTGAGTGCTGACAGAATTGATCTATGCAATAGTTAGAGAGATCCTGAAGGCCGTGGAAATCCAGATCCATAGCCAGGAATCCGATATCACTTGCTACATCGCAGTAGCGAAAGCGGCGATTGAACTCGATGCAGTCGTAGATATAGACTTTATCGGCAAGGCAGATATTTGCCGAGTACAGGTCGCCGTGGCAGTCACGGATATTTCCATCCTTGATGCGCTGGTTAAAGAGATCTTCCTGCGTAAGAAAATTCTTGGACCAGAAGGCGATTTTGTCGAACTGCTCCTGGGTGATGGCACCGTTATTGATGAACCCTTGGGTTTGCTCAAAATTTTCCAGTACATTGACGGCAACAGATGCTGCTGTGCCGTATCCGTCTATCTCGCTGGTCCGATCCGCCTGCTGATAAAATGGCGTCAGCTTGTCAACAATGGTATCAATATGAACACGGTCAAGCGTGCCTGCCTGAATCAGATTGCCCATCATTTTTTCCTCAGGCATTCTCTTCATCTTTACCGCGTATTCCACGACCTCGCCGCTCCCGTTGAGGGTGTAGCTGTCGCCTTCCTGGGTAACCGTGACCAGATCAAGGTAGATATCCGGGCAGAGGCGACGGTTGAGCAGGAGTTCCTGCTCACAACAATGCTGTCGTTTGTCCAGGGTGGAAAAATCAAGAAAACCGAAATCAACCGGTTTTTTAAATTTGTAGACAAATTCGCCTGCAAGCAGAACAAAGGAAATATGGGTTTGCACTAACCGAACATCGTCGTCAGCGGGATAGGTATCTTGTTCTGCGTGCAGCAGGCTGGATATAAAATCGGGCAGATTATCGTTTGCCATTATCTCTCCGGATATAAAGTTTTTTCAGTTACTCGTTGCAGAGTGTCGGAGTGAAAACTCCGCTGGTGAGGACCTTGTGTAGCTGATGCCGCATGAGATCTTCTTGATTTTCTCGCAGCTCGTTTATCAATTATTTCGTAGGAAGCCAGCGATTAAGGGTCACTGCCAGTTCCTCCTGGTTCAGGGGCTTGGTCAGATAATCATCCATACCAGCGGTAAAGCATTTCTCTTTGTCACCGCTCATGGCGTTGGCCGTCATGGAGATGACCAAGCGATGTTTGCCGTGCAGTTTCTGTCTGAGTTTGCTGATCAGGTCGCTGTCCAGTTTATCAGCAAGATCGGGATCAAGTTCTTTGCCTTCTTCACAGGCTCGGATGATTTTGGTGAGCCTGTAACCGTCCAGTTTCGGCATCTGGACATCAGACAGAATCAGATCAAAATGATCTTCCAACATAATATGTAAGGCCTCAATGCCATCAACTGCCTCAATAACCTCGTGCTTAAATTTTTCCAGCACCACCCGGATCAGAAAGCGGTTTGCCGCGTTGTCTTCGACCAGCAGAACCCGAATAGGACGAATCCTCATTATTTCAGAGTTCGTGCTTTTCCGTAGGATATTTTCTTGAGAGGTTGTGCCGAACATCACCGCAAAGGAGAAGGTGCTTCCTTTGCCGTATTCGCTCTCCACCCTTATGGTGCCGTCCATCAGTTCGCAAAGTTGACGGCAGATGGCAAGGCCGAGACCGGTGCCACCGAATTTTCTGGAGACGGAGCTGTCCGCTTGAGAAAAGGCGCTGAAGACAGAACTTATTTTATCCTCTTTAATACCAATGCCCTGGTCTGTAACCGATACACGCAGAGTGGTTGTCTCAAGTCCGGCCTGCTCGACGATGACATTGATACGAATGACGCCTTTTTCGGAGAACTTGATGGCATTGCTGAGAAGATTGAGGATGATTTGGCGAAAACGTAGGCTGTCACCGGCGACAGCAGCAGGGACATGAGGGGCAATCTCAAGAGTAATTTCAAGCCCTTTCTCTTTTGAGAGAATGGAGACGGTTCGCATAGCCGCTTCAATGGCGTCGGCAAGCATAAAGGGGTGTTCGTCCAGCTCCATCTGTCCTGCTTCAATCTTGGAGAAATCAAGAATGTCATTGATCAGGGCAAGAAGAGAATCAGCAGAAAGTTTAACTGTTTCCAGGTAATTGCGCTGTTGGTGATCAGAGGCTTTTTCTAAGGCAAGATCAGTCATCCCCATGATAGCACTCATCGGAGTTCTAATCTCATGGCTCATATTGGCGAGAAAAACTGATTTCGACTGGGAGGCAGCTTCTGCTTTCAGGCGAGCTGTTTGCAACTGCTGACGCATGCGAAGGAGTTCAAGCTGGGTGTTGATTCTGGCCCGAACCACTTCCAGCTTGAAGGGTTTGGTTATAAAATCAACAGCTCCGGCGTCAAGCCCTTGCAGCTCATCGCTTTCTTTGTCCAGAGCACTGAGAAAAATGACCGGGATATGCCTTGTCCGCCTGTCTGCCTTGAGGCGACGACATACTTCGTATCCGTCAATGCCGGGCATCATAATATCCAGCAGGATCAGATCAGGTTTTGGATTCTGAAGGGCGAGTTCTAATCCCTGCACACCGCCTGTAGCGACCTTTATTTTATATTCAGAAGACATAGCCTCCCCGAGGAGCATCAGGTTGTCGACTATATCATCAATAATAAGGAGGGTGTGTTTTTCACTCATGTGGAGAATCAGGTCACAGGTCGTGTCGCTTGTCTCTTTTAGGGGATATGGAAAATTATCAGGTTTTTATTTGTGTTTTGAGCAGTGGGGTTACAACCGTTGATGAACGTTTTTTAGTGGTAATATCAATCTTTTCTTCCCGCCGATAAGCCGGTGAGTTATCATCGGCAAAAGAAATATTTTACGTCGAACCTAGGTTACTCTACTATAATGTTGACACCAACGCAACGGATGGAGAGAGCAGGCTGATGTTTTTCGTCCCTCGCTTGCAGGAAGGTAGCAAGCGGGAAGGGGGGCCTAGATATTTTCCGATCCAGATTGAGCTGTAACCTGAATCTTAGCGCTGGGGAGAGATCTCATTTTTTTCAAGGCCAGCAGCCTTAAGCAGGGAACGCTCCGGTGCGTCAGGGCTCAGTTGTTCACCCTCTTTTTCCTCTGCCAGCTCTGAGAGGATACGGTTCGCCAGTACCTTGCCCAGTTGGACACCTTCCTGATCAAAAGAATTGATGTTCCAGCAAAAGCAATGAAGGGCGATTTTGTTTTCATAAAGGGCCAGCAAAGAACCCATAATGTACGGGGTCAGGCGATCGGCAATGAGCAGGGAGCTGGGCCTGTTGCCTGCAAAAGACTTGTTGGGATTTTCATGGGCCCTGCCTAGGGCCAAGGCCAGGGACTGGGCCAGCATATTGGCGAGTAATTTCTGCTGTGAGGTAGTGCCCTTGATCGTGATGTCCTCCTGATATTGGGACTGCCGGAAGCCGATAAATTCCGTTGGTACGATCTCGCTGCCCTGGTGAAGCAGCTGGTAAAAGGCATGCTGACCATTGGTGCCTGGCTCGCCCCAGACGATGGGACCGGTTTTCCACTGCACGGATTCACCGGACCTGCTGACTTGTTTGCCGTTGCTTTCCATGTCGCATTGCTGCAAATGGGCAGGGAAGCGGAGCAGGGCCTGGCTGTAGGGGAGAACTGCGACTGTGTTGTATCCCAGGAAATTTCGGTTCCAGATACCCAGCAGGGCCATGAGTAGGGGGAGATTTTCTCTGATATTGTCCTGTTCTCCTGCCTGGTCCATAGCATTGGCCCCGCGTAACAGTTCAAGGAAATTTTCATAACCCAGAGCAAAGGCCAAGGTCACCCCGCCGACCATAGAGGTGGCGGAATAGCGCCCCCCGATGTAATCGTACATATGGAAGGCTGCCAGATACTTTTCCGGATCATCCATCGGGCTGCCTGCACCGGTGACCGCAATCATATGGCGGGCAGGATCAAGCCCGGCTGCTGTCAGGGCGGAGCGCACCAATTCTTCGTTGGTCAGGGTTTCCAGGGTGGTGCCGCTCTTGGAAACGACATTGATCAGGGTTCGGGAAAGATCCAGCTCAGAGAGAACCGCTGCGGCATCATCTGGGTCCACATTGGCAATAAAGCAGGCCTTGCGCCCTGTCTGGCAATAGCGTTTCAGGGCAAGATAGAGGGCGCGGGGCCCCAGGTCGGAGCCGCCGATACCCACCTGTACCATCGTGGTAAAGGGTTCCTCCTTTGTATTGCAGATCGCGCCGTTATCCAGGTCAATCAGTAATTTTTTCAGGTGAGCAAGCTGCTCCTTGGCTTTGGCTGTTTCTTCTGGGGAATGGGGTGTATCGGTGAAAATATCCCGACAGGCCGTGTGCAGAACCTGACGCTCTTCGCTGTCATGGCCGATGATCCTGTTCATGACCGCGCCGGATTTCATGGCCTTGAACTGCTCAACCAGCCGGGCTTGATCAGCAAGCGCCTGCAAGGCCTGCATAACGTGCTCGTCGATTCTCTGGGTACCGTATAAAAAATCAAAGCCGCAGGATGAGGTTCGGTAGGCAGCAAGACGTTCAGGAGGAAGGGCGGTTGAGGTAGCAAGGGTATAAGGGGTACAAGCCAGCTGTTCCAGCTTGTGCACTGCTTTGATGTCGGCAAAGTTTTTGAACAAATCCATTGTTGGTCTCCTGAATTTTTCGATCTGCGGCCCAGTAAGGTGTAGGGTGGGCTCCGCCCACCGATTTGAAATTGGCTCAAAAAGTGTCAACTGGCAAGTGGCCTTATTTTTGGAAGAATTCCTTACCAAGCCAGCACCAACAACTCCTGCGAATAGAGATAGCCGAGTGCAACCAAGGAACCGATGATTCCCAGCCAGACATCATCCCAGCTCCAGAGCTTTTTACTCCAGAGATCCAAGGCCTCTTTGACTATCGTCACAAGAATACCCGAGGCATACAGAGGCGGCCAGTACACGCCTAGCAGGGTCAGGATAAAACCCCAGAAAAAATGGAGTTGCAGATCCCATCTGAAAATCCGCATGACCACCACCGCAGAGCTCTTGTACCGTTGCAGGAGGCCCATTATCTTTTTTCGTCTCTGGTAGAGAACAGTCCACTATCAATGAGCATTAATCAATATTTTGCTAGTTTTTTCATTTCCTGAATCACTGCCGCATAATCATCCTGCCCATAGATTGCAGAACCGGCAACAAAGATATTAGCACCGGCTTCGGCCATCCGGCCAATGGTCTTGGGGCTGATGCCGCCGTCAATCTCTATGCCTGCTTCCGGGTTGACCTTGTCCAGCATGGAGCGTAGGTTACGGCATTTTTCCAAGGTGGATTCTATAAAGCCCTGCCCGCCAAAACCGGGATTGACACTCATCAGCATGACCAGATCCACTTCTTCAAGGACATAATCCAGGGTGGAGAGAGGGGTTGCCGGGTTCAACACAGCCCCTGCTTTTTTCCCGAGATCGCGAATAAAATTCAGGGTGCGGTGGAGGTGGGGGCAGGTTTCCACATGCACGGTAATCCAGTCAGCCCCGGCATCGGCAAACGCTTTGATATAACTGTCTGGATCACTGATCATCAGATGAACATCCAGGGGCAGGTCCGTGACCCGCCGTACTGCTTCCACCACCAGAGGGCCGATGGTTATATTGGGAACAAAATGCCCGTCCATCACATCAATGTGAATGACCTCGGCACCGGCCTTCTCAACTGCCCGGATCTCCTCACCGAGTTGAGAGAAATCCGCAGAGAGTATGGAGGGGGCTAGCATGAGATTTTTCATTTGAATAGACCTATGGCACATAAGCAATAATATTTTTTTCAACGTTTGTAGGGTTAAGCACAAACGAGGATGGACGAGTTATCCGTTTATACTAACTATACTAACAGAACATCCCAAATGTGTCCATGTTCGTTACGGGTTTTCCTGTAGCTGAATTCGCTGCTGAATGAAAAACGTCTGATGTGGGACAAGGCGGCGTCATGTTTGATGGTGTTTAATTTAGATTGGGGAGCATTGGCGGAACAGTTTGTCGGAAAGGAGCTGGTTTGCGCAAATGATGGCGAGCTTTGCAACGCTGAGAGAACAAAAGCTGATTTTTTTACCGTTATACTCTTGCGGCGGAATTATGTCGATGCAGCAGAATGTTGGGCCGTAGATGCAGGGGCTGCTGTGCCGGAAGCTACGTACTTAGCTCGGACTGCTTCGGCAAATTTTTGCTCAAAGGCATCTCTCTGCGGATCGACCGGAGCAATATAATTGGAAGCAAAGGTTTCGTGTAAAAATCAAGTTTCTGACCGCTCATGTGGGAGGGGGCGGATAAAACTATTCGTTTATTCGTCATAAACAATAACCTGCCAACAGCCGCTTCGATCGCTGCCGACTCTTTGTAATCTGCCTTGGGCTTTCAGTTGGGCCAAGTGTTCCTTAATGGTATTTTCGCTTTTAAAGAGCTGTACAGCAAGTTCCGATCTGGTGATACCTGGATTTTCCTGTAACAGTTTAAGGAGCTGCTCTTTCGTTGAGGTTTTCTGGGTGGTTTTCTGGGTGGTACAGGTCACTGTCACCCGGAATCCTTCCTGTACTTCCTCGAAAAGAGGCAGGGGGAGGGCATAGTCGGCAAAAGACTTCAAAATTCTTTTGATACCGGAACCGTATCGTTCTATCAGACCGGCTTCTTTAAAAAGAGCGGCAATCTGCTTATTGCGAATAGTCGAGGTGTAGCTGCCGGAGAGAAGCTGAGGAACAGACAAGCCGCCCAGCAATATTCCGGGATTATAGAATTCTATATGATCGTCAAAGATTTTTATGACAGATTCGGAGGCATGGGTGTAATCTCGATGAACGATCATGTTGATAACGATTTCACGCAGGGCATCCAGTGGGTATTCCTAGCGTTCCGTTCGTTGCGCTGCTCCAGAAATAATTATTGGCAAAGGCACTGAGTGTTTCAACAGCTTCTCTGTCAAAAGAGCGTTTGAACTCTATGGATTCATTTTCTCCCGTTACGATCAGGTTGCGTAGCTCCTGCTGAACTGAAGGGGCCGTGTTGATCAGTGTGTTAAGGGTATTTTCAGACATTTGTACTGATCCGGTTCAAGTGAGACTACGATAAGGTTCTTCGTTGCCAGCACCTCATTTATAATAATTCGTTGTATCTCTTCACGCATCTGACAGGAATTACATGGTATACGTTACAATAAATTCACTCTGGTCAGGTACCAGAGTGAATGTACAGCGGATGTCTGCCTGTTCACAGGATTTGAGCATGCGCAGGATGCCTTTGCCACGCCGTTCCATATACCCGTACCCGGTCAGAAACGAAGCGATCATCTGATTACGGGTAAACTGACGGTATCGGATGCTGTCAAGCGTCATGGTATTGGGTAGTCCTCCGGGAGAACGAATTTCCAGACGGTTCTGAAACAGAAAAACCCGGATTGATGAGCCGCTGATCGCATAATCCCGGTGGCACACCGCGTTGACAATCCCTTCCCGAAGTGCTTCAACCGGATAGGTGTATGCGGTTTTGTTTTGAATACCCTGAGCAGAGGTCGCTGTCTGCGGCATGGTGAGCTTTAGAAAGGCCAAGGTATCCTCAATAATATTGTCCAAAGTGCCGGTCAGTTCTTTTTCACGGATACAGTCGCCTGAAAAATCGTCTCCCTGATAAGCCCCGCAGAGCACTGAGTACGCTGGGAAATACCGCTGGGGATGTTTACCGAACATCAGCAGCCCTGCTAGGGTGGGGCAGGGTCCGCCGTCCAGAGCAGTCAGTACTGAAAGATGCAGCAGTTCCCGGATCAGTAGCTCTTCCGTCTCCATATCCAAGGGACTCTGCTGTAGATGTGCCAGATAGGCATTGACCTTGGCAGGATCAATACTTTGCACGGCAGCTTTGAGCACCGGTGTCTCATCAAATTGCAGAACGGTTCCGCCCTCGAAGTTCGCAAAGGCCGCAATTTCTTCAGCCAGCGTATTCGCGTGAACATCTTCCGTCTTAAATTCCACGGCAGAGGATTCACCGTTCCGAAGTATCTCAAGCAGTTCATCCTGTTTCATCCGGTTACTTCTCCTCTGTACGCAACAATTTGCGATTCTCGCCAGCCTTCAGCAATGTTCTGATGTCGAACAAGGTTGTCTCCTGCAGTCTTTCTCTTTTCCAGGCGATGTTATTTCCAGCAACCTCGAACGATACGCATCACCTTGTCCAGATCCTCGTCACTCATGCTTGTGCCGGAGGGCAGACAAAGCCCGTTGCGGAAAATGGTTTCCGCAACCTGTCCATCCACCGTTGCACAGTCTGCATACAGGGGTTGCATATGCATGGGCTTCCATGTAGGGCGGGATTCGATATTGTTGTTTTCCAGCTCCTGAATAACTGTATCACGGTCGGTGCCTGCCTGTGCAGGATCAATGGTCAGGCAGGTAAGCCAGCGGGTGGAATAGGCAAAATTCGGTTCCGGCATAAAAGCAATGCCGGGCAGACCGTTCAGGTGTTCAGCGTAATAAGCAAAGATTTCCCGCTTTCTCTGTACTCGATCATCCAGTACCCGTAGTTGTCCGCGTCCTATTGCAGCCAGCACATTGCTCATCCGATAATTATAACCCATTTCCGAATGCTGATAATGCGCGGCATCATCTCTGGCCTGCGTAGCCCAGAATTTCACTTTCTTGATCAATGCCTCATCATCAGAAACAATCATACCGCCCCCAGAGGTGGTGATGATCTTATTGCCGTTAAAGGAATAAAAACCAGCTAGGCCAAAGGTTCCCGGCACCTTGCCTTTGTATTGCGCCCCGAGGGCCTCGGCAGCGTCTTCAATCAGAATGACGCCATGTTTGTCACAGGCGGCTTTGATGGGATCAATATCAGCAGGCTGACCATAGAGATGCACCAGCACCACGGCCTTGGGCAGACAGCCTTGGGCGGCACGCTGTTCAAGCTCCGAAGTCAGCAGGGCTGGGTCCATGTTCCAGCTGGAATGATCTGAATCAATAAAGACAGGTGTGGCTCCCTGATACAGAATGGGATTGGTGCTACCGACAAAGGTGAAGGTGGAACAGAATACGATATCGCCGGGACCAACCCCGACATAGCGTAGCAGCAGGTGCAGGGCAGCTGTCCCGGACGACACGGCTGCTGCATATTTTGCTCCGACGGTGTCGGCAAATTCCTGCTCAAAGGCGTCTAGCTGCGGCCCGACCGGAGCGATGTAGTTGGAGGCAAAGGCTTCGTGGACAAAGTCAAGCTCTTGGCCGCCCATGTGGGGGGCGGATAGGAATATTCTTTTATTTTTCATAAACATCGATCTGAAAGCAGATGCGAATTACAACACAGCTCATTCTTTTATCCTGTACTTGGGGAAATAATCTGTGTTCTGATTACAGGCTGACGACAATTCATCGTATCTTTCTTGATTTAAAACTAATTTTATTACATTAAAATTCTCTGTACGTTTTGAGAATCCAGCTTTGAACTTAAACAAATTATCTTCACCAGCACCTAATCCTCCTCCAAGTACAAAATATTTTTTTCCTTCATGGCATGCATCCGCCCTAACCTTGTCTATCATCATTTTTGTTCCTGCAAGTTTATAAAACTCAGGATTACTGCCACTTAAATGGTATTGAACGATTTCGCCGCAAAAAATAAAAAGTCCACTGCAAATTATGGTATCCTTGTATTTACATAAATATATACGAGTCTCGAAATTTGAACTTTCCAACAGACCACGATAATAAAGTTCAGGAAAAAAATACATGCTCGAAGCATTCAAAGAACGCATTGTCGCTTCATAATTCAGGATAAAAAAACGTAAACTTTCTTCGTCGTTTGAATGATAACAATCAATATCGCTCTTTTTCAAGTTTTTAATATCATACTTGTGTCCCTTACGATATCCTCGTGTTTGTTCATCCTGGGAAAGAGATAAATCAATGACAACAACTTTACCTGAAAAACTGCCGCATAAATCTACTATAGGTTCTGGCGTGACTAAGGGATGAAGACGAGTAAAAATACTTACATAGTCACTTTCTATCAAGTGACGAGTAAAGTCATTCCACATGGATACAATCTCATCGTTTGAAACGTCCCCATAAACAAGCGGAGATGGATATCCATAAACCGACGTTAAATCCTTGTAATTAGTATCTGGAATTTTTCTTTCCAAAAGAGGAATCAACAGCCCGGAATTTTGTTTGCTGATTTTAAAAAGTACAGGTGTTCCCTCGCCATTTTTTTGCGATATCGCATGGAAATCCCAAGTATGATAGAAATCAAATCCTTCAACAAAGGACAAGGCATTACGCCATTCTTTTTTATTTGAAATTTCGTCAATCTGCCACGCCATAGAAAATCCTTCTCAGGGCATATATTTTATGTACTTACAAGTTAGCCAACACGTCGTAAAAAAACTCACCCTAGTTGATGAAATATTTTTTCAAGCTGAAGTTTCATTTTTTCCTCATGGCTACCAAAAGACCTCGGTGATATTTTATCATTAATTCCTCGAATATTCTCTTTCAGCGGATTGAGGTTTAACTTATAAATTAAATGGGTTATTAACGCATCAGGTTCTTTGCAAAGTTCGTCAAGATTAACTTGAAAACTTGCCTCATTCGGTATTTTTTCCAATTGTCCTTCTATCCAGTCCTCTATAAGCTGCACCTGCGCGGCAACCTGAACAAGTGCAGGCTCTTGATCATACTTTTCTGCGCCTATAGGCCGGGCTGAAAACCAAGCATCTGTTCCTCCTGTGTTGTCTTTACGCATTTTAAGAAGAGACAGGGCATTATCAATAGGATTTCGTCTAACCCAAATCCATTTACTTGACGGCAAGTAGCTATGAAAAATCGCCAAATGCCAATACAGTTGAAATACTTTATAGACTACAGGGCGTTGATAAACAGAAGCAATTCTATTAAGCGTTATGATCAGAGAATCCCAATCAATGCCTTTATCCGTTTTTTTCTGCGTCATATCTGAATAATTCAATACAGATCGCCAAAACGCACCAAACTCATGGGGTTCCTCTGGATACAGGGTTTGACCATAGGCAGAACTACCTGTAAATACACGACGCCTCAATACTTCACGCGACAACCTTGCACCAACCGCCGGGACTCGCCAAAAACGCGCCATGAGATTGTTTACATATCCTGCATCGGTGCATGCGGACAAAAGTTGGCTTATCAGGGTAGTGCCTGAACGCGGTGCTCCAATTATAAAAATAGAGGGAGGAGGGGAAGCACTTACTGGAAGAGAATGATCCAGTGCCTGTAACGACTCATTTAATTCATTTAAAAAATCCATATCCTCAATCGTTTCCTGAGAAAGGAGGCAGGACAGAACTTCCGCCTTCCGGTGCCGCCCCTTCCTTCTTTAAAACTTTCAAAAAAGTCAAAAAAATTATTTTTATATCAAGTAATAAAGTCTGATTTTCTACGTACCAGACATCCAGTTTAAATCTTTCATTCCATTGTAAAGTATTTCGCCCGTTTACCTGCGCCCATCCTGTGATTCCTGGTCGTATATTATGTCGTTGTCTCTGCTCATCATTATAAAGGGGCAAATAGTCCATTTTCAAGGGACGCGGCCCGACTAAACTCATATCTCCCTTCAGAACATTCCATAATTCGGGCAATTCATCTAATGAAGTTGAACGCAAAAAGCGGCCAAAAGGTACGAGCCTCTCTCCATCAGGGAGCAAATTACCGTCTGCATCTCTCTCATCAGTCATTGTCCGAAATTTATACATCCGAAACGGCCTGCCATGCAGACCCGGACTTTCTTGGATAAAAAAAATTGGTTTGCCTATCTTAATCCGCACCAATAAAACAGTCAATAAGATCAGCGGAGAAATACAAAGGATACCAGGAAGAGTAAGGAGCAGGTCAAAAAAACGCTTTCCATGTCTGTTTTTGAAAGAGAGTATATTCATTTATATGGGGAAGCGATTTGATCAAAAAGTGCAAACCATTGACGTGCTACCTCTCTGCTGCTATATTTTGAATGCCCTGCATTATAAGCATTTACCCTTTTTATATGCAGTTCAGAAGGGTCTGTAGCAATCATTTTTAATATACAAGAGAGCTTATCTGTATCTCCCGGCGCAACAACCCAACCACAATTATGTTGACGGATCAAATCTGCTAAATCTGATTGCTCTGGGCAAACAGCAAGTATTGCCTGCCCCGCAACCATAGAACTATATACTTTGCTGGGCATCACAACACGTTCAGATCCCGGCTTCATCGTCACAATTCCAACATGAGCACTTTTCATTAAGTCAACCCAGGCTGCACCGAATAGCCTGCCGGGAGCACATTTTATATGCTTATCAGCAGGTATACTCTCAATAAATTTTTTATGATTGGCACCTCTAAGTTGAAAGTAAAATTCTAACGTATCAGCTTTCGTCCCGACAAAATGCGCACATAACGATCGGGAAAGTGTTTTTATATCATGCATATGCCCCATGTTGCCACTGTATAAAATTCGCGGCACTTGATTCTCTGCTAACGGTACGGGAGGAGAGTTTTCAAAAGGTTTTTCATCAGCACCAACAGGTATAACAACACTTTGCTTTGCTCTACCATATCGATTCTCAATATACGTCTTAAATTGATCACCTATGAAAACAGTTGCAGTGCAACGACGGAGTGAAGCACGAGTCTGTATTTCAAGAAGTCTTGATATGATTGATCCATGTTTAAGTACCCCGGCAATCTCTAAACAATCGGGATAAACATCCCACAGTAAATTAATAACGACGCCTTTCCTCAATGAACAGTTTGAAACAAGCCAAGGGTTGAAAAAAGGATTAGTAGTGACAATAGATATATCTTGCTTCCCTCTAGCCTTCAGTAGAGATTGCAAAGCAAAGCTTCCATACATC
Source organism: uncultured Candidatus Electrothrix sp. (assembly GCA_965603655.1). GTDB lineage: Bacteria > Desulfobacterota > Desulfobulbia > Desulfobulbales > Desulfobulbaceae > Electrothrix. The sequence goes on from CBFDDU010000074.1 coordinate 14,613, forward strand.
TGCCAGCGTTGCTTAAAATGGCTGGTGACAAGGTCAGAAGATTTCATGAGGGACAAGTCGATACTATGAGCAAATTCAACACGATAGTTTCGAGCGAGTTCATGAAGGAAACTATCCACGAGATCTGATCCCTTAACAGAGGAGAAAAATGTAATTATTGGTCGCTGATCATTTTTTTGTATATCCACTGTTCACTCATTTTTTTGTAACCTCTCATCATGGTCGCAAGGGCCGTTCAAGGTGAGTTTTGCCGCGAAAATCAGACGTGCAGATTGAAAAGCCCGCTGGCTCCATAAGTATTCAGTTCGGGGTCATCAGTTTTTAAATTGCCGAACCGTATCCTGACTTAACGTAATAAGTTTTTTTTCGAACACATCAAACGAGAGGTTGTTTAAACACCATCTCTTTCCCCGCTCTCCCATTGCATGTAATTGATCAGAAGAGCTGAGTGCAAATGATTTTATCGCCGATATAGCACACGCCTCTGAGGCTTCGGCAAGTATCCAGGCGCAATCTTTTTCCTTTATTTCCGGGCCAAGATCATTACCTGGAGAAAGAATCACAGGCTTTCCTGCATACAATGCTTCAGCAGTAACGTAACCAAAATTTTCTTTTTTTGAAAAAGAAATAAAGCCGTCACTTTCTTCAAAAAGAGACTTTTTTTCAGCTCCATATACTGGACCGACCATGTGAACATTTTTAATATTTAACTGTTTACTTCTTTTTTCACATTGTTCAATAGTTATATTTTCTTCAGGACCGGCAATGACAAGATGCATATTCTCAACGCCTGATTTTGCAAATGCATCTATAATTTCCAAGGGACGTTTCACATCATGCAAACGACCAAGAAACAACAGAATACGATCTTTTAATGGGATATTCAACCTATCACGCCAAGTATTCAAAGTAGTTGTACTTTGCATATCCTTTATTTCTACAGGCCAATAGACCACCCGTGCTTGGTTGGGCCTGCACCAATGTGCAGCCTTTTTACGCTCTTGATGAGTAGCAAAAATAACCAATGATGCTTCACGAATAAAAGATTTTCCAAGGAGATTCATCCAGAACCACTTGATCAAAAAGCGAGTATGATATGTAAAAGGATCTAAACATCCATGGGGAACGACCCAGTATGGTCGTGGTCGTTTGCGTATTTGTTCCCGCACCCACTGTACATGATAACGGTAGAGGATATGGCAACAAAACATATCAGTATCTTTTGCAATATTATTTGCTGAACTCAATTCATTCGAGTGAGGCCAGCTGTATGCGCTTCTCAGTCCTCGTCCGGGAAACAGAGCGGGAATTGTATGTTCACTAAAAAAACCTTCCTGTTTAAAACGGTTGATATTGGCAAATGCAATAGTCCTTGCCTTTAATGCTTCGGAAAAATCCTCTACTGCTTGAGCAGTCCCGCCACTGGATTTATGTAAACCGAGTCCCACGTTGGTAACTGAAGGGAAACGTTGTTTTTCAATATGATTATCCATGAACTTTTTTGGCTATAATAGATTCAGCACTGAGGGGCAAATCAATAGGTTACAAAAATTATTTAGAAAGCGGAGAATTCAGCAGTGTTTGAACACCCCTTGCTACCATTAATTTAAGTTGCTACTGC
>CBFDDU010000075.1:0-16162 GCA_965603655.1 uncultured Candidatus Electrothrix sp.
ATTGTTTCGGATTATGCCAAAGGGGTTGTTAATGAGGAGCTGATGACTCAGTTGCATCAATTACTGAAAGTATTGCGTCACTCCAGCGGACGGGCGATTCCCCTGATTGTTGATCCAAAGCCGGATAATCTCCATCGTTTTGTCGGAGCCACTGTTATTACTCCTAATAATTTTGAGGCCTCCCGGATCAGCGGTATAGATATCAGAGATGAGGAGACCTTGCTCGCGGCGGCCCGACAGATTCGGGAAGAGATTGCTTGCGAAGCAGTGCTGATCACCCGGGGTGAGGCTGGTATGGCCTTGCTGGAAGGTGATGATTCCCTAGTGACGATTCCCACAATGGCTCAGGAGGTCTATGATGTTACCGGAGCAGGGGACACGGTTGCGGCTACCTTGGCCCTTGGGCTGGCAGCGGGTTGTTCAATGACCGAAGCAGCTGTGCTGGCCAATCATGCTGCCGGTATCGTGGTGGGCAAGATCGGTACGGCCTCGGTGAGCTGTGATGAGTTGTTCGCTGCGCTCGCCTGATCCGCTCCTGCGAATTGAGTGGGTGACAGGACGTTGTAGGGGTAATCCCCTGTGATTACCCTTTATCATTTTCGGGCAGGCACAGGGGCCTGCCCCTACAAAATGCGGAGGCTTTGGCTCTGTAATCCCGCACCGAAAAATAGACTTGTCTTCAAGTTCCCGTTGTCCCCTGACCCTTCTTTTCTTTTATTATCAATTAATTCTACAGAAAAAAATATATGCGTCCACGTAGTATGACCGGTTTCGGTCGCGGTGAATCCGGTAATGCCGAACGAACTTGGGTTGTGGAAATTCGGACCGTCAACCATCGCTTTCTTGATCAGCGGGTGCTGCTTCCTTCAGCCTTTGCCGCCTTGGAGGAACGGGTCAAAAAGACCGTTGCCGGGCAGCAGGATCGCGGTCGGGTTGATATCTCCGTGACCCTTCGCGGAGAGACCTCAGGCGGCTCAAAGCTGCATCTTGATCTGGACTTGGCTCGTCAGTACCACGCCTGCTTGCAGGAGATGAATGCCGAGCTTGGGCTTGGGGCGAGTATTCAGATCAGTGATCTGCTAACCCTGCGCAATATTATTGCGGTCCAGGAGCAGAGCCCAGATGTTGACGAGGAGTGGCCTTTACTGAAGGAGGCATTGTTGACAGCCCTTACGGATTGCGCCTCTATGCGCGAGAGAGAGGGAAGCAGCCTGAGAGAAGAGCTCTTGCAGCGTCTGGATAAATTTGCTGTTCTTGTCCGAGAAATTGAAAGTATGATCCCAGAGGTTCTTGAGCAGCGACAGCAGGAGTTGAAGGCGCGGATTGCAAAGCTGCTTGAGGGCGTGGATATTGATCCCGTGCGCTTGGCCCAGGAAACAGCCATCATGGCAGATAAAGCCGATGTAACGGAGGAAGTGGTGAGATTAGCCAGTCATATTGATCAGTTTCGCGGTTTTATGGAAAGCGATGAATCCGTTGGCAGACGTCTTGATTTCCTCTTGCAGGAGTTTTTGCGTGAGGTCAACACCTTGGCGTCAAAGATCTCCAATTCAGCTATAGCGCATCTCGGCGTTGAAATGAAAAATGAGATCGAAAAACTGCGTGAGCAGGTCCAGAATATTGAATAGCATGATGCGTCATAGGGCGTGTTTTTCCTTCTGCTGATTGTTGGAATTTTTTATGAATATAGGGTGATATGGACAATAATGGACAATAGGCTTGTTAATATAGGATTCGGTAATGCCGTAAAAATCAGCCGTATTCTGGCAGTGGTTAATCCCGGCTCATCACCGATCAGGAAACTCAAGGAAGAAGCTCGGCAGGAGCATCGGCTCATTGATGTCACAGAAGGGCGGCGTACCCGGGGTATCGTTATCTTGGATAGCGGTCATCTGGTGCTGTCCTCTGTACAGCCGGAAACCATTAATCAGCGCTTGGCTGCTTTGGATAAAGAGCAAACCGGCTTAGGGCTTCTGCAAAAGCATGCAGAGGAAGGAAAAAATAATGGCTGAGGGTATTCTTTTGGTTGTCTCTGCACCTTCTGGGTGCGGCAAGACGACAATTTTGAAAAAGCTCATGGCAGAGCTCGCTGGGCTGGAGTTTTCCGTGTCGCACACGACGCGCCAACCACGGCTTGGTGAGCAGGACGGAGTTGATTATCATTTTGTCAGTAAAGAAGAGTTTATCGCCATGCGCGATCAGCAGCCTTCTGGTTTTCTGGAATGGGCTGAGGTGCATGGAAATTTTTATGGTACCTCGCGCCGGGACGTAGAGGGGTTATTAGCCGTAGGTAAGGATGTTGTGCTGGACATTGATATCCAAGGGGCTGAGCAGGTCAGGAAGAATGCTGATCCTGTCACGGTCTTTATCAGCCCTCCGACCTTGGCTGAATTGGAACGGCGTTTGCGAGGACGCGGGACCGAGAGCCTGGAAAGCCTAGCTGTTCGGCTTGCCAATGCGGAAAAGGAGATGGCAGCAGCTGATAATTACGGTTATCTGATTGTCAATGATGTGCTTGAGCAGGCTGTTCGCGATTTACAGGCCATTATTACGGCGGAACGGCGAAGGCGGAACACGGCTCAAGTGAACAGGACTGTTCCTCAGTCCTGATTTTTTCTGATATTATTTTCTTTTTTCACGTTTAGTCGCTGAATACTTATGGTAGCATTGCGCAAAAAGGCAGCTCGGTCCGGTACAAAGAACAACTTCGAAGGAGATGCGTCCCACTCTGAGGAGGCAACAGATGACCTGCTGTGGGGGACAAATACAGTCCTTGAGGCATTACGGAGAAATGCCCGCAGCTTGGGCGAGCTTCTTATTCAGAAGGGAAAGGCCGGGCCAAAGATACAGGAGATTATTGATCTTGCTCGCCAGCATAAGGTCCGAGTTCGTTTTGTTGAGGCGGAGCGCTTGCCGGTGCCCCGCAATTGCCGACATCAGGGCGTTGTGGCTAGACAGACAGAAGCAGAGCTTTTGCCTTTGGAGGAGCTGCTGGAACAGGCCTTGGCCGATTCCCATCGGATCTTGATCCTGGACTCAATCCAGGACCCCCGTAATCTCGGTTCCATTCTTCGCTCAGCTTTGGCAGCAGGGTTTCGGAGTATTATCCTCACCCGTGAGCGCAGTGCCCCCTTGTCCGGGACTGTGGCCCGGACCTCAGCTGGAGCAATCTCCCATCTTCGTATCGCGCAGGTGGTGAATCTGGTCACGACCTTGGAGTTGCTCAAAGAGCATGGTTTCTGGATTTATGGCTCAGTGGCTGAGGCATCAGCACCGTCGATCTACAACACGGATTTCAGCGGTCAGCTTGGCTTGGTCATCGGCAGCGAAGGCAAGGGGATTCGTCCTCTGGTGCGGAAGCATTGTGATCAGCTGGTCACTATTCCTATGGCTACGGATTTTGATTCTCTCAACGCTTCGGTTGCTGCGGCCTTGATTATGTTTGAGGTGGTGCGGAAGGAAAATGCTTTTGAGGAGCAACAAGCATAGGTTTTTGCGCTGTGTTGTAGTTGCGTAGGTCTGGTTGAGTGTAACGAAATCGGACGATTGTGATAGCTGAATTGTCCGTTTTTGTTGTACTCAAGCGGACCTGCTTGCTAAGTCTCTTTGAGATCCCGCCGTGTTCAACGAGCCACCGGCGGGATCGTATACTGTTTTTTGATGATCAGCGATTATTCGCTGCTTTCTGGGATATTCTCCTCCTCTTCCTTCTTCTTATCAAGCACTAGCACAGCACAGTGGGCCTTTCCGATGACCTTCTCAGTTACATGACCCATGAGCAGTTTCGACAACCCTTTGCCATGCCCGCCGATCAGGATCATGTCCACCTCTTTCTCCTCTGCTGTTTTCGCGATAACATCAGCGGCAGGTTTACCGACTACGGCCAGAGGATGCAAGTCTGCTGACGGTGCGTGTTCCCGTCCTTTGCTACAAACCGCTTCCGTTAAGGCCTTGGCCTTTTCAAGCTCGTCTTCGGAACTTGCCACGGAAAGCACATGGATCTGTTTCAGGCCGGAGCAGTTTTTTCCCATGTTAAGAGCTGTTTCAGTAGCTATTTCACCAGCCTCCGAACCGTCGGTCGCTACCAGGATTTTTTCTCCTTTGATAGAACACTCGTGAGGAACGACCAGCACTTGCGGAAAGCCCTGACCGATCACTTTGGAGGTCATGCTGCCCACCAGCAGCTTCAGCAGGCCCCTTTTGCCGTGCCGGCCCATAACCAGGACATCCGCGTTGTGCTTGTACGCCAAGTCGACAATGGTCTTTTCCGGCCGGTAGTACGACTCCTCGACAACAATATCGCACTCAATGCCGCTGCCATCGGCCATCTTTTTGATGTTATCAAGATAATCGGCTACTTCCTGGGATACAGCCATGGAGGAGGTGCGAAGGCCGGTTACTGATTCCGAATCAACGGCGATAACATTCAGGACAACAATTTTTGCTCCGCATCCTTGGGCCAGGAAGATCGCTTCCTGCACTGCCCCGTCTGTGTACGAAGAACCGTCCGTGGCAAGGGCTATAACTTCAGCCTCGCCTATCAGTCGTGTATCGTGCTCTGTCATTTTGTCTGTATCCTCTCTAATAATGAAAATAGGATCTGCGGTGCCTGATGGTCGCGGGACCGCCGTAGGTCTTTACTGCTTGTCTGTATGAAGTTTATATGAAATGGCCGGTGACTCCCCTGAGTCACCCGACAATTTTCATGTTTAGTTGTCCCTCCCCAGAGGGGAGCGATGGGGGGGTAAATATCAAGTTTCTGGGATTGTTGAACTTAATTCTGTACATCTTCTCGGCATTCTTTGAAAAGCCGTGTTTGACAGGCTGAACATTTATTGCTGTCCATATTTTTGATATTCCTGTAGAGCGCCGCAATGGCATGGCGCTTATGATTAAAGAAATGATCCGGTCCGATATCTTGAATAATACCTGATTCCGTAGCAAATTTATAGACTGAGGTCTTCATATTGACAAAATACAGGCCGCCGTTCATATTCTTCAGCCGGTTGTTTTCCGCAATCAGGGCTTCGGCACCGGCCAGATCAATCAGGTTGATGGCTGTGGCAATAATGAGAATATTGTATATCCCCTCGTTGTCCGATATTTCCGCAATGCGATTCTGGATATGATTGATTGAACCGAAATAGATAGATCTGTTGATTCTGATGATTTTTAGTTGCGGGCATTGCCGCAGAGGTTTCTGATCCGTCTCAATGAGCCTTCTCTCGCTGTTGTCCTCATCGACAGAGATCGTGAGGATTTCTGGCGTTGATGTCTTGGCGAGAAAAAGAATCAGAGAAAGCAACACGCCTAAATAAATGGCAAACTCCAATTCAAGAAACAGCGTGGCCAAAAAGGTGGTCAGCAGCACAGCGGATTCAGACTTGCTGAAGGTCAGGATCCGCTTGATATGATGAAAATCTATTAGATTATAGGCAACCAGCAGAATAATTCCGCCCATGGCAGCAATAGGAAGATAGGCGGTCAGCGGGGCAATAAGCAGAATGATACCCATCAGAGCAATTGCTGCAAATATCGCGGAAAGCGGGGTCTTGGCTCCGGCCTCATAGTTGATTCCGGAACGGGTAAAGGAACCGGAACCTGCATAGCTGGACATAAAGCTGCCGCAGATATTTGATAAGCCCTGCCCGATAAATTCCTGATTTGAATTGATGCGCTGATTGGATTTTGTGGCAACTGCCCGGCTGATAGACACGGCCTCAATCAGACCCAGCAGGGCAATGGCAAAAGCATCAGAGGCCAGCATCTTGATAGCGGCAGGAGAAAAATCAGGTGATGAAAATGGCGGCAGCTGTGCAGGGATTTCGCCGACTAGTTGTATACCGTCTGTAAATTTATTGAGGAACAGGGCAAGCAAACTGCCGATAACCATGCCGATGAGGAGATTCGGTGCTTTCGGAAAAATTTTTTTCGACAGAAGAGATATAACTAGGGTGATTACCCCGATACTCAGGAGGAATATATTGAACTCATCTATTCCCTGAAATAACTTGACCCAAGTATGGAGAAACGATTCTCCCTTCGGGACCGCTATGCCGGTTATGTGTTTGATTTGGCTGGTGGCGATGAGAATAGCAGCGCCAGCAGTAAAGCCTATCACCACTGTATGCGAGACAAAATTAACAAGGCTCCCCAGGCGGGCAAGGCCGAAGGCAAGCTGGTAGACCCCGGCAAGGAAGGTGAGGGTCAGAGCGATATTGACAAACTCCTGGGTTCCCGGTTCAGCGTAATGACTTACTGTGGAAAACACCACAATGGAAATAGCCGTGGTCGGACCAGAAATGAGATGAAAGGAGGAACCGAACAATGCGGCAATAATCGGTGTAATCATGGCCGTATACAGGCCATATTCCGGGGGGAGACCGGCAATGGTCGCAAACGCGACACCCTGAGGCAGCACGATGACTGCACCGGTCAGGCCCGCCATAAGATCATCCTTGATACTCTCCTTGGTTATCAGTTTGAACCATCGGAGGAAAGGAAAGAGCAACTCCAGCTTCATTATATTTTTCCTCGTATTACATCAAGACATATGGATCAATGTAACATTGATTACCCTAAGATTTTTGTAATTATTCGGCTGGAGTAATGTACACCAAAGGTTAAAAGATAAATGAGACAGATTTCAGGTAGATAATCTTGAAAAGATGCTCATCTTATAACTCTCCGGTCAAGAAAGTCAAGAGGAATTCAGTCGCTATGTTCTCCTTATCTTTCTTTCTCAATTACCAGTACAGCACAATGAGCCCGTCCGATGACCTTCTCCGTCACATGGCCCATGAGCAGCTTGGTGAGTCCCTTGCCGTGTCCGCCGATCAGGATCATATCTACCTGCTTTTCTTTTGCAGTTCGTGCAATAATATCGGCAGCTGGTCTGCCTGCCAGGGCCAAGGGATGAAAGACGATTCTTGGTGCCTGTTCCTGTCCTCTTTTACAGGCCGCCTCTGCGAGCGCCTTGGCCTCTGCAAGTTCGTTCTCGGAATGGGTGACGGACAGGGCATAGACCTCTTTCAGGTTAGTGCAATGGAGTCCCATGCCGATGATCTCGTCAGTAGCGGCCTCGCTGGCTTCGGAGCCGTCAATAGCAATGAGTACTTTATCCCCACCGATGGAGAAATCCTTGGGCACAACCAGCACCTTAGGGAAGCCGTGTCCGATAACCTTGGAGGTCATGCTGCCCACCAGTAATTTAAGGAGCCCTTGTTTTCCGTGTCTCCCCATAATCAGAATATCTGCCTGGTGTTTATGCGCTAATTCGACAATGGTCTTATCGGGTTGGTACGATTCCTCAAAAACGATCTCGCAGGGGATTTCGTTATCATCAGCAAGCTTTCTGATGTTGTCCATGTATTCTTTGTTTTCTGAACGGGTGGCCGCAGACGAGGCATGGGCACCGGTGGCGGCTCCTGAATCAATGGGGATGACATGCAGGACCACAATCCTTGCCCCGCATGACTGGGCCAGAAAAATTGCCTCCTGCACGGCCCCGTCAGTGTAGGAAGAGCCGTCTGTGGCAAGGGCAATGATCTTGGATTTGTTCATGATTGGCGTGCTGTTCATAGTTTTTTCACCTCTCTGTACATTAAAAAAACAGGCTGTTGGAGAAGAACGCCTGTTATGAAAAAAATATCAGGCCGCAGGGATATAATGCGTCAACGGGCAGTCAGCACAGCAGTCCTTGGGCAAGTCAGAATCTCTGTGTATTTCTTCGGTCAGGGCGGCAACAGCCGTTTTGGTATCCGGATAGATATGCTCCATGCCGATTTTGTCAAGCAGATGGGTCCGCTTCATTACCGCCATGACCTGTCCTTTGACGCTGCTCATGGCAAAACTCAGACCAGCCGCACGCAGACGCTCCACAATCATAGCTAGTGCCTCCTCACCAGAGGCATCCATGTCATTAATCCCCCGGGCATCCAACAGGATTGCCCGGAGATCCGGGTGTTCATTTCTGAATTTTGCGACCTGCTCATCAAGATAGCTGGCATTGGCAAAGAAGAGGGCACCGTCAAAACGAACCACCGAGATATGGCGACATCCTTTGAGCCGGTAATGTTCCGAGCTCTTGAGGACATTTTCCTCGTTCAGAGCAAGCTCGGCAACAACCGGGCGCATGGACTTATAGAGAAAAACACCCATAGACAGGGCAAAACCGACCAGAATACCTTTGTCCAAATGGGGTGCAGCGTAGAGGGTCACCACAAAGGTGATCACCGAGATGAGACCGTCATAGCGCTGGGCCTTCCAGGCATGGATAAAACCGCTGGTGTTGATCAGGCCGATAACCGCCATCATGATAACTGCTGCCAAGGTGGCCTGGGGCAGATGATAAAGCAGCGGGGTGAAAAATAGCAGGGTCAGCACCACCATCAGGGAGGTGATCACCGAGGAAATACCGGTGACAGCACCAGCCTGGAGGTTAACCGCAGAACGGGAAAAGGATCCAGATGCGGCGTAACTCTGTCCCATGGAGCCGAAGATATTCGCCAGTCCCTGACCGATCAGTTCCTGATTAGCATCAATCTGCTGACCTGTCTTGGCCGCCATAGCCTTGGCAATAGCAATGGCTTCCATGAAACCGAGCAGAGAAATAATGATCGCTGTGGGGAGCAGTTTCATGACACTTTTCAGGTTGATTTCAGGAAGACTGAAAGAGGGCAGCCCTTCCGGTACTTGGCCAACAACAGCACCACCTCCGGTCAGGGTAATCTTGTCCATGTCCAGCGGAGAGGCACCGACCTTGATGCGCCAGGTGCGACCGTCGGTCTTGATTCCAGCTGGAATGGCATCTCTGGCATAAAAGGTGTACTGATTTTCGTGCTGCACAGCCTCAAATTTCATCCGTCGGAGTTCGGTACGGATTAAATGGGCATCATGTTTGGCATGATCCATTTTTCTGCTCAGCATGGCGACTTCGTTCTCGATTTGGAGGAGCTCAAGAGGAGGCGGTGCATTGTGGGCCTCCAATTCGGCCTTGTGCAGTTCTTCCGCAGCCTTGCCAAGATCAGCTCGTTCCAGACCGTGATGACCGACTATAGTGACAACCTCATTAAACGTTTCGATTTTCTTTTTGATTCCCGGAGAATAAACAGCAGAAAGGGGTACCTGGGCATCTTTATGAAAACCTGTTGCCCAAGAGAGCAGGGTGGTGAGAGCAACGGCAACCAAGACGGCTGGGATTTTTGGATTAATTCTTTTGGAGAGCACCATGATGATGATCGCTCCTATGCCGTAGAGCAGGGTCGGCCAATGGGTGTAATCCCAGGCTGCCTGCACCACCCGGACCATGGTCTCGTAATGGTGCGGGGCCTTGTCCACATAAACGCCGAAGAATTTAGAGAGTTGGGAGGAGGCGATAATAATTGCTGCGGCATTGGTGAAGCCGTTAATAACCGGATGGGAAAGAAAATTAACCACCATGCCGAGACGCAGCACGCCGAGGGAGAATTGAAAAAGTCCAACCACTAAGGCCAGCAAAATGGAGTAGGCAATGAATTCCTGTGAACCGGCTGTGGCCAGAGGCTCCAGGGAAGCGGCTGACATCAGCGAGACAACCGCGACCGGCCCGGTGCCTAATTGGCGGCTGGAGCCGAATAGGGCTGCTACCATAGGAGGAAGAAAGGCTGCATAGAGGCCGTAGTAGGCTGGAAGCCCGGCCAACTGGGCATAGGCCATAGACTGCGGAATTAAAACTAAGGCGACTGTTATGCCGGCGACCAGATCCTGTTTCCAGAACATTTCCGTCGTATACCCTTTAAACCAGAGGAGGAACGGAAAGATTTTAAAAAGCATAGTCTTTTTTCTCCTTAAATCCATGTTAATACGGTCTGTTATATTTTGAGAATTTTCAAAAGTTGTTGCAGCTCAGACCTTGTATTCAGGGAATAAAGCAAGTAGAGCCTCTTTGTTGGCCGTGCATATCCCTCGTTCAGTGATCAGGCCGGTGACCAAACGAGCCGGGGTCACATCAAAGGCCGGATTGGCTGCCTTGGTTTGTTCCGGTGCAATCCGTACCTGCCGTACCTGGCCGTCTGCGGATAGGCCGGAGACCAGGAGGACCTCTTCTTGGTCCCGTTCTTCAATGGGGATTGCCGCCCCGTCTTCCAGGGTCCAGTCAATGGTGGAAGAGGGGAGGGCGACATAAAAAGGCACGTCGTTGTCCGTTGCTGCTAAGGCTTTGAGGTAGGTGCCGATCTTATTGCAGACATCGCCGGTACAGGTTGTCCGATCCGTGCCAACGATACAGAGATCAACCTGACCCTGCTGCATGAGATGGCCGCCGCTGTTATCCACGATCAGGTGATGGTCAATACCTGCGGCGGCCAGTTCCCAAGCCGTGAGATGGGCACCCTGATTACGCGGTCGCGTTTCATCAACCCAGACATGCACTGGAATTCCGGCCGCATGGGCTTTGAAGATCGGCGACAGGGCGGTGCCCCAGTCCACGGTTGCCAACCACCCGGCATTGCAATGGGTGAGGATATTAACGGTGTCGCCCTTTTCTGCGTGCTTCTCTTTGATAAGCTCCAGGCCGTGCTCGCCAAGGGATTCATTGACCTGGGCGTCTTCATCGCAGATGTCAGCAGCCTCCTTATACGCCGCCTCCAGCCGTTTTTCCGGCGGCAGGGGGCTCAGCAGGGAGCGCATCCGTTCAACGGCCCAGCGCAGATTAACTGCTGTGGGTCTGGCCGCAATCAAAGCGGTACAGGCAGCATCCAACCCGCTGTCAGAACAATCTTCATTGAGGCCGAGACAGACACCGTAGGCGGCGGTGGCTCCGATCAGGGGGGCACCACGCACCAGCATATCGCTGATAGCGAGAACCGCATCATCCAGGGTGCACAGGCTGACCGTCTCAAAGCGATGGGGCAGCTTTGTTTGATCAATGATACCGATGGAGCGTCCGTCAGCTTCGGACCAGATACAGCGATAAGGGGTTCCGTTTACTTGCATGATGAATCAGGGGATGAGGTTGAGGCTCGGTGAGAATAATACCTTGAAAAAGTTTCAAGACTGTTTGATCAGAACAAATTTTAGAGAGGAATTCAACCTGAAATTCTGTAATAATGCGGATTGTATCAGGGGCGATGGATGTGATGTTGTAAAGAAAAAGAGCGGATAAGTACTCGTGCATAATTATTTAAATCGTGAAGCACAAAATTACAGGGGTTTCCTGCTGGAAAATATTAAGTTTTTTATGCACACCTACTTATGCAGCTCCTCTACGGACTGCGGGACAATCTCCGCAACCGGGAAGTGGGAAGAGATCAGTGGCTGGTCTCAATATGCTTGATCACCCGGCCCGAGCTGGTAAAGGAAAGCCCCTGCGTTCCTGAATTACTCAGCATTAAGGTTTCAATAACTGGCTCGTAAACAGGCTGCTCAGCCACCCACTCGACAATGAAGTTTGTTCCGACTCCACCGGTCTGCTGGCCAGTGTCTACAAAGAAATCCGCTGAGGCCATCGGACCTAAGCGTTGCGGTTTGGGCAGGTATTCTTTCACCATTTCCCCTTTTGTATTATAATAACGAACTGATGTGACGATAATAGGGTGCGTGAAATCCGTATTATGGATGGTCAGGGTCACAGCCAGTTTCATGGTTAAATCTTTACCGGAATAATGCACTTCGGAGTAGGCTGGGACAAAGATGGTCTGGCCGGTTGTGATGGTAATATCATGGATAAAAACAGTTTCTTCTTCTGAAGCGACTGGAGGAGGTGCCTCTTCGTCCTGGGGGCTGCAACCGAAGAATAAAAGAGCTGCCAGGAGCAGGCCCATTGTTTTTGCTGAAAATAAGCGCATTTTTCCTCTCCGATTGTCTTTCATCAGTATAGCCGCCGAAAGGCGGAAGCCTTAAACACCGCCACCACCTCACTTCCTGGTCGGATATCCAGCTCATCCACAGACTGCGGCACAATTTCCGCGATCAGGGTATTGCCCTGACTGCCCTGACATTCCAGCTCAATCCCCACCAACCAATCCGTTTGATACATCCTGCGCACAGTGCAGGACAGCATATTCCGGGCACTGGATGCCTCGGGATGTTTCTTGAACAGGAGGATATCCCGACCGTTGAGGGCAAACTGGCCCGGACGCTGATCCAGAGCCTTGACCAGCATTATCGGGATATCTCCCCAGCGGCAGCGGAGCAGCTGGCCCAGATCCTCCATATCGTCAAGATGCAGCAGGTTGGCATAGCCCTGGCCGCCGGTGCCGAAGCTGGTCCGGGCAAGTTCTTCGGTGGCGAGCTGTTGAGCAAGCTGTCCTTTTTGCATCACCAAGACCTCCTCGGTCATCATCCGCAGCTCCTGGAGGCTGTGGCTGATAAAGAGCAGGGGGATGGAAAACTCGGCAAAGACCTGCTGCAAATGGGGAATGATCTGATACTTGAGCATACCGTCTAGCCCGGAGAGCGGCTCATCCAGCAGGATGAGCTGGGGGCAGGCCAGAATGGTGCGGCCCAGGGCCACCCGCTGCCGTTCGCCGCCGGAGAGCTTGGCCACGTTACGGGACAATAGCTTGTCGATTTGGAGGATCTCAATCAGATGAGCCGGATCAATATTTCGCTCTTGCTTGGGCAGGCGGTTCATGCCGTAAAACAGGTTGCGTTGCACGCTCATATGCGGGAAGAGATGGGCATGCTGAAAAACCACCCCCACTCGGCGTTGATCCGGCGGCAGGCTGGTCTTCTGGTCCCGGTCAAAGAGGGTGCGCCCGTTCAGGCGGATAAAGCCCTTGTCCGGCTCCAGCAGCCCGGCCAGCATGTGCATAAGGGTGGACTTGCCGCTGCCCGATGGCCCGAATACCCCGCATTGTTTGGTCTTCAGGGAAAAGGCGGCATGGCAGGTAAAGCCGGGGAAATTCTTGGTCACATCAACTTCCAGCAGCATCGTCTACCTCCTTGCCAGGGTGCGGTTGGCGGCCTCGCCGATCAGGAGCACGGCAAAGGAGAGCAGGATGGAAATCAGGCAGAGGGACAGGGCCATGCTGTCGCCGCCCGGCGTGCTGGTGTACTCATAGATGGCCAGCGGGATGGTCTGGGTGATACCGGGGATGTTCCCGGCCAGCACGATGGTGGCCCCGAATTCACCAAGACTGCGGGCAAACATCAGGGTCATGCCGGCGAGAATGGCCCGGCTGCACAGGGGCACGGTGATGGTGAACAGGGTGTCCCACCACTTCGCACCCAGTGTTCTGGAGGCCTGGAGGTATTGGCGATCAATGCCTTCCATGCCGATGCGGATGGAGCGGACCAGCAGGGGAAAGCCGACCACGGCTGAGGCGATGACCGCTCCTCGCAGGGTGAAGATGATGCGGATGTCAAACTTGTCCAGCAGTTCGCCGAGCCAGCCTTTGCGACCGAAGAGCAGGAGCAGGAGATAGCCGGTCACCACTGGCGGCAGGACCAGGGGCAGGTTGACCATGCCCTCCAACAGGGCTTTGCCGCGCATATTGCTCAGGGCCAGCAGGTAGGCCACGGCAAAGCCGGGTGGCAGGGCCAGCACGGTTGCGGTGATTGCCACCTGCATGGAGAGTTTAATGGCTTGGATGTCGTCGGGGGAAAGGTTGAGCATGGGCTGCTATAGAAAGGATGGGCCTATTAAAATGCAAATAATCTCTGCAAGGTTGCAATAACATCTGATTGGGCTCTGGAACCAAGAGTACCAAGCTTTTTAATAAATCGTGTTTTATCTGTTGTTTGTATCTGATTCAAGACGATTTGTCCTTGTTTCTTTTTAAATGTACAGGATACACGGGTAGGGTAATCTTTTTGCGCCGAGGTCATCGGGGCTATAATCACGGTTCGAATGTTTCGATTCATCTCGTCAGGTGAGATGACCAAACACGGCCTGGTTTTCTGAATTTCTGATCCAATAGTGGGATCAAGATTGACCAAGTAAACGTCAAAGCGTTTGATTACCATTGCCATTTGTCGTCATCCCATGCAGTTGAAATGCTGTCGTCAATAAGGGGTTTGTCGTCACCTTGCTCACCCATAGTTTTAAAAGCGGCATCCCAGCCCTCTCGGGCATTTTTGACTGGTCGGATGATGATTTGATTTTTTTCAACCTCTATTTCAACATCATCCATGATGCCTGTTTGTTCAAGAATCGGCTTCGGAATGCGTAGCCCTTGCGAATTACCAATTTTTATTACTCGTGCCCTCATGCGTCTCTCCTTTTGATTATGGTAATTACATTGTAGTTACTCTGGTGCTGAAAATCAAGAGGTATTTAATACAACCTCCGAAAGGCTGAGGCCTTGAAGACCGCCACCATCTCGTTTCCTGGCCGGATAAAGTGCAACGAAATTAGACGAGTTGAGGCGGGCAGAGTCGATCAGTCAGAGCCGCTGCATGACGAATGCGTCAGCAGATACTGTTCCAACGCTTCGGCAACAACCTTGTTCAGATTTGAACCGCATTCAAGTGCATACAGTGCAGCCCTGCGATGGAGGTCGCAGCCTGTCCGCACATTGAAGCTTCCTTTGAAAGGGCGCTCCGGTTCCAGGCTTTCTTCGGTGCAGAGGGCCAGATAATCATCAACCGCCTCATGAAATGCCTGTCGTAGTCCGGCAACATCCGTACCCTCATAATTGACCAGACTTTTTATGTATTCCAATTTTCCGTAAAAGACCTGATCATCGTCACTGTAATGCATAGAGCCCAACTGTCCTTTATAACACATCATATTAAAACTTTTACCCAAGAAATTTTCGAATCAACGCAGCCCGCACCAACATATCCGTGATGTGCGCGGAGTCTCCTCGTTCAAGATCGCTGCGCATCCGGCGGACGATGGCAAGATGCTCCTCGTTGGTCGTCCATTGCAGGCCTGATTTGTCCAGCGCAGTGCGCAGAGAGGCTGTCACGAACGGGCCATCCAGGTCGGCAAAGCTCAGGGCGTCCTGGAGTTTTTCGCCAAAGGACGGATACACCTCTAGCATGAAGGCAAGGTCCTCCTTGCTCAGTTCCTCAAAGGCGATGAGTTCAGGAGGGAATCCCAACGAATACAAGGCACAGGTGAAGGAAATCGCACGCGGCAGGGTCATCCCGCCGATCTCCCGTGCGTATCCGAACAGACCCACATGCAGCTTTCGTGCGCGACGGGCCGGAATGTACTTGGCCATTCGGTTGATATGGGGTGCAAGCTCAACAAGACGTTGTCGATAGGCCTTGCTGTAGCGCCAGATGATCGACTCAGCGCGTTCGATATCAATGGGAATAGCTGGCCCAATGGTGCGTTCCCTGAGATGCTTGCACGCAGCCCGGACCTCGTCCACCGGATAATCAAATTTGAAGGCCGATTGGATGGAGAAGGTAGGCACACTGGGGTACTCGCGGCCCACCCGTTCGACAGTACGAGGGGAAAGCCCGCCCCGGAACGGGGCCGATCCCATGCCGAGGATCGGATGAATGCGCACCCCGCTATGCTGCGAGAGCTCGTCCAGGCGTTCCAGGGCAATTTTATTGGTCAGTGCGGCCGAGACCAGCCCGTAGTTCATGGCCGTGTCGGAACGAGCCAAGAAGACTCGCTGATCTTCCACATTCTTGTCAGCAAGGTAGTCGGCAACGATATCAGCAGCCGTTACAAAACCGGCTTTGTTTGCCGACACAGTCATCGTCTTGGGCCCGCCACCCTGGAGGGAAATAACAAGACTCTTGACATTCAAAACAATATCGGTAACATCCTCCTTCACTCCGTTTATCGTACTGAACTCATGACTGACACCGTTTATTTTGATGGATGTTACGGCACTGCCTTCCAAAGATGAAAGCAATATGCGCCTGAGACTGTTCCCGATAGTGGTGCCGAACCCTCTTTCGAAAGGCTCAATAAAGAATCGGCCATACTTATCGCTTGATACGATCGTGTCTCGTTCAACACGTGTCGGCAATTCCAAACCACGCCATGTAACTCGCATATAGGTCTCCTGTGTAAGTTTTGAGTTTCGGATTATTAGTTTTGATTTAGCTCAAAACTCGACATTAATAAACTTAGAACTGCTTCGCAGTTATCTCGAGCAGAATTCGACAACCAACTGCTCTTCAACGGGAATCTGGACATCATCCCGAGCGGGCAACGCAACAACAGTAGCTTCGGGCTTTTCCCGAGCTAATTGCAGCCAGCTTTGTGTAG
>CBFDDU010000076.1:0-15960 GCA_965603655.1 uncultured Candidatus Electrothrix sp.
ACAATCAACAGATTTGCTATGCAGAAAATCTAAAGCCTCTCTGCCGTTGCCTGCGTGAAAAACAATCAGGTTCTTGCGACGAAGCAAGATGGTCGCCAATTCAGAGTTAAAGGCATTATCCTCCACCAAAAGAATTTTTTTTCCTTCCAGCCTGGGCACCCTGCCAATGGTTACTGTCCGTTCTTCAGGTAATTCTCCAGGCTTTCCTGCCTCAAAATCCAGAGTAAAATAAAAACAGGACCCTTTGCCCGGTTCACTGTCCAGCGCAATCTCGCCCCCCATCATATTGACCAGTTTTTTACTGATAGCCAACCCTAGGCCGCTGCCCTCATATTGTCGGGTGATATCATTATCCAGCTGACTGAATGATTGAAAGAGCCGGGTCTGTTCCTGCTGGCTCATACCGATACCTGTATCCCGGATAGAAAAACGAAGCCGTGCTCCCCTCCCCTTTTGTCCGGCAAACCGAACACTGATATCAATTTGCCCCTCCTGGGTAAACTTGACAGCATTATTTCCAAGATTGACCAGCACCTGACCAAGGCGCAACGGGTCGCCACGAAGGATTTGCGGGACATCGTCGGAAGAGGCAATATGCAAACACAGCCCCTTCTCTTCAGCCTTGGTTCGGATGATATCCGAGAGCTGATTAAGTACAGCCTGCAAACAAAAATCAACTGTTTCCAGCTTCATCTTCCCTGCTTCTATTCTGGAAAAATCCAAAATATCATTAATAATACCGAGTAATAACCTGGAAGATATATTCACCTTGGAAATCAGATTATACTGTTCCGGGGTCAAACCCGTCTCAAGGGCAAGTTGCGACATCCCGATAATGGTGTTCATCGGGGTACGAATTTCATGGCTCATATTAGCAAGGAAGACGGATTTAGCCTGCGTTGCCGACTCGGCCACTTCTTTAGCTTTTAGGAGCTTTATAATCTTGCGCTGTTCTCCTTCGACTTTTTTCCGATCAGTTACATCCAGCCTGAGCTCCAATTTTCCCGGTGTCCCGTCCTGCATAGTTATAGGGGTAGCAACAACATCAAAGACCTTTTCCTGGAAGTTGAGTTCATAACGTATGGTCTTATTCTGATCAGCCACTTGCTCAAGATAGCAAATGGAACAGGGAGTGTTCCTACCATGAACGGATTCATAACATATTGCATCCGATTCACAGGAAAACCAATTGACCATTGTATTATTTGCGTAACGAATCCGATATTTTTTATCAATAATATAGAGGCCGACACCGACCCTGTCCATCGTGTCCAGGATAGTACTTTTCTGCTTTTCACTTTGAATCAGAGAACTAATAGTTTCTCTGACAATTCGATACATGACAAGAATGATCGCAACCCCGGCAAGCCAGATTGATATGAAGGCCCGCCAAAGTTTATTGACATTATCATGAAATAAGGCAAAATAATCTTCCAAGGGAACGACGACACTTATCCCTCCCCTGATCCCGCCGACGTTCTTTTTTTCCTCTTTATGACAGCGCAAACAGGTTTTTTTCAGCCGAACAGGACGCATAAAACGAAGAAAGAATTTATCTTCAATCTTGGCAAGCTCTATATATTCTTCACTGCCCAACTCAAAAGAGCGAAGAGCCTTTTCTTCCCAGGGTGTCGGTTTATTATCCGGGCGCTTCGGTTCTAGGCTTGTGAGGCGCCCTTGAATGGTCATGCTCTTCTTGCCGGTCTCATAAATCTGCCTGAACATATATGCAGGATTAACCAGGGCATATTCCTGTCCGCCTATTTTCACATCAGGGCGTCCAACTTCCAGAGAGGGATTCGGTTCTGTTTCCTCTGAAACGGGCACATACGCTCCTCCGTGAAAGATGCTCCATGCTCGGTAGAGCATGTCTTTTTCCCAGAACATCCTGGCATTATTTTCAGCTAATAAGACGGTGGTCTTTCTCATATGCCATCTGTTCCAACACAGCAAAACAACGAGCAAGAGGGTCCAGCCCAGAAGCAAGACCATCAGCACTCTGACGAACGGCCTCTTTTCAACATGAAATATCTGCATAATATGATCTACTTAAGCCTTTGCGCGTCTTACAGACAGTCTCTCATATAGTCATACTGTTCGGGCATAACTTCTTTGAGAAGTGATTCTATATAGTCATAAAAAATATTAATATTAAAAACTTAACAAGCCTACCAAGGAAAGAATACTGAAAAACTGCCTGATAAGTTTAAAGCTCTTTAATAGCAATTATTATGCCGAACAAAAGATATTCAAAAAATACCTTATGTATCAAAACAGGCAGTGTTCGTACCACATCAGGATGTCAGAAGGAATATTCTCTTCTCGCCTGATCACTCAATTCCTCGTTGCAAGGGTACAAAAAACTTATAGCGGGACAACGGGTATTTTTTATACGGAAAGATGGGGCAAAGTTAAAGTTTTTATTTCTTTCCAATGACAATGAGCAGAAATTTTCTGCTCACCTAGAGTATCGACATGACAATATTTTTCCGGTACAAGACAAAACCCATCAACACCACACAGTTACATACAAGCAGGACAGTCCTTATATGGAGTAATCCTCTCTTAGAGGATCCACCTCATTAGGGTTTTAAAGACCTCTTCCTCGTCCAAAGGTTTGCCGATATGATCATTCATACCCGCCTCCAAACTTTTTGCCACGTCACTTTCCATAACATTCGCCGTCATGGCAACAACTGGAAGTTTTTTGAATTTCGGCTGGTTACGAATCTCACGACAGGCTGTATATCCGTCCATTACCGGCATTTGAATATCCATCAACACGCAATCAACCTCTTCGGAGCTGAGAAAATCCAAGGCATCTTTGCCGTGTTCCGCCTGAGCAACAACCATTTTTTTTCTTTTAAGCAGGATTGTTGCCAGCTCCCGATTAAAGGCATTATCCTCCACCAGAAGAATCTTTTTCCCTTCCAGGAGCGAGATATCTTTTAAATCGTTTTTAACGTCCTCTTTCTCCTCTTTTGCTTTTATTTTTTTCCGCTCTCCCGGCTCAAAAGACAACATAAAATGGAAACAGGAGCCCCTCCCCGGTTCACTCTCCACTAAAATTTTACCCCCCATTTTTTCCACCAATCTCTGACTGATAACCAACCCCAGCCCGCTCCCGCCATATTGACGAGTAATACTGCTGTCAGCCTGAGTAAAGGAGTGAAAAACCCTCCCTATCTGTTCCTCATCCATACCGATACCGGTATCAATAACTGAAAAGTGGAGCAATAATGAAGTATCCTCATCAGCCTTATTATCTTCCCCCGGCTCGACAGGCTCCACCTTAATATCAACCCTTCCCTGCGATGTGAATTTAACAGCATTATTCCCAAGATTGATCAGCACCTGACCCAAGCGTAAGGGATCACCACGAAGGATATCAGGCAGTTCATCGGCACTCTCGATGCTGAGCATCACCCCTTTTTCTTCGGCTCGAATCCGGATGAGGGTTTCAAGATGTTCCAAAACCTCCTGCAAGCGGAAATCGACGGTCTCCAGCTCCATATTACCGGCCTCTATCTTGGAAAAATCTAGGATATCATTAATAATACCAAGCAAAGACAACGAAGAAATATATACTTTTGAAATGAGATTATACTGTTCCCGGTTCAGCTCGGTTTCCAGGACAAGTTTTGACATGCCAATAATAGCATTCATGGGAGTGCGTATTTCATGACTCATATTTGCCAGAAACATCGACTTGGCAACACTTGCTGACTCCGCATATTCCTTGGCCTTAAGTAGCGCTGCGGTCTTTCGTTGCTCTTCTTTAACCTGCTTTTGGTCTGTGACGTCAAGCCTGACTTCCAGTTTTGCAGGCGTACCATCCTGCATGGTAATAGGGGCGGAAATAACATCAAACGCCTGCCCATGACAGGAAAATTCATAACGGACTGTTCTCTTTTGCTCTATTACCTGATTCAGAGAGCAAAGGGAACAAGGTGCTTCTTTTTTATAGGCGGATTGATAACATAAAGAATCTGTTGTATAATCGAACCACCTCTCCATTGTACTGTTAGCATAACGGATACGATATTTTTGATCGATAATATGCAGACCGACCCCGATCTTATCCATAGTATCAAGAATAGCTGCATTCTGCTGTTCGCTTCGCTTGAGTTTATTGATCGTTTTTTGAATCACGTTATCCAAAATACAAATAATAACAATGCCGGTGAACCAAATTACCAAAAAAGCGATCCAGAGCTTATGCACATTGTTTCTGTACTGCACAAAATAATTTTCCATGGGAACTATAATACTTATTCCACCAGCAACACCGCCGAGTTCAACTTTTATTTCCTGATGGCAGGGGAGACATGATTTTTCTGCTTTAATAGGCCGCATAAAATGCACAAAAAAGTTACCGTCATCCTGAGTAAAATCAAGATACTCTTCCGCACCGCGCTCAAACGAACGGAGGGCCTCCTCTTCCCACTGATTCGGTTTATTTCCAGGCCCTTTCGGATTAAGCCCTGTAATTTTCCCCTGTATCGCCGTTATTTTTTTTCCCATCTCGGCAACCTGCCTGAACATATATGCCGGGTTCATTAACGTGTACTCCTGTCCGGCGATGATCACATCACGATGTTCAATATCAAGATAGGGATTGGGTGGGGTCTCCTCTGAGACCGGCACATAAACGCCGCCATGTAATACATTCCAAGCACGGTACAGCATGTCTTTTTGCCAAAATATTCTGGCATTATTTTCAGCCAAGGCCATGGTTGTTTTCTTCATATGCCGTATGTTCCAGCATAACAAAAAGATAAGCAGGAACGTCCACCCTATATAAATAAAAATCAACATATTACGAACAGGTCGTTTTTTTATTTTTTCTGTCTGCATAGGTAATTACCGTTAGAAAAAGGTTTTTAACCGGACAAATCTCGGGAGATATGAGAATAATACTAAAATAACACTCTACAGTGTCATACCTATTGGCTGCGAATACTGAGAACCCCCTCGTTCTTTTTCCCTGTCAAGCTCAAAGCAAAAAAGCATTCTGAAAAAACAAAGGGGGAAAGATACATCCGGCATTATCCTTCATGCTGACAGTTAGAAAAAAAACAGCGTAAGAAGGAGTAATATGATGCCGATGAAAAACGTTCTGAACAAGCTAACGTATGATACGGATTATTGCGCTTCTCGTTTTTACGCTAACACAAAAAATATAGCTTTCAAGGTATAATATATGTTTTGAGTCCGCAAGAAACAACAGCAGGAAGGCATGATATCCGGGCAGGGCTACATGCTTCTCCCCCCTCAGATACCGGACCTCCTGATTGCTGAAGCAGTATAATCACAAACAGGAAAATCCTCGCCTCGAATATGTTCTGTGGATTGATATCGGAAGATGTACCGATATCAATCGTGACTACAGAATCCCCATCTTCTTCAAATGCACCTGAAGAACAGAAACCGCTGCCGGAGTAACCCCGGAAATCCGTGAAGCCTGACCCAATGACAGGGGCTTGATCCGATTAAGTTTTTCCACCACCTCATGAGAAAGGCCGGGCAGGCCCTTATACTGCATATCCTCAGGCAGTTTGGTTCGTTCCAGTTTCTTAAAACGATCAACCTGCTCCTGCTGACGCTTAATATAGCCAGCATACTTGATTTGCAGTTCTATCTCCCCTTGACAGCGAAGCTCCTCTGCGGAAAAGGAAAACTCCGGGGCTTGCTCTGCAACCAGAGGAGTCAGTTCTTTCAGATGCAGTTCTGGTCGGCGCAGCAACTCCGTCAGGGTCATGGCCTGGGTCAAGGGCGTACTGCCCAGGGCGGACAAGCCCTCATTGACTGAGGAGACAGGTTTGAGGCGAACCGTATTGAGCCGCGCGCATCCCTGTTCAATAGCCTCTTTTTTCACAAAAAACTCCTGATAGGTTTTCTCGTCCACTAGGCCGAGCTGAAAACCGATTTCCCGCAGGCGCAGGTCCGCATTATCCTCGCGCAGCAACAGCCGGTATTCCGCTCTGGAGGTAAAGAGACGATAGGGTTCCTTGGTGCCCAAGGTCACCAGATCATCAATAAGGACCCCGATATAGGCCTGAGAACGATCCAGGATCAGAGGGAGCTGATCGCGCACCAGCCGAACAGCATTAATGGCCGCCATCAGGCCCTGGGCCGCAGCTTCTTCATACCCGGAGGTCCCGTTGATCTGCCCGGCATGAAACAGGCCGCTGACTCGCTTGGTCTCCAAAGAGGGTTTGAGCTCTAGGGGATCAATATAATCGTATTCTATGGCATAGCCCGGTCGGATGATGCGGGCGTTTTCCAGGCCGACAATGGAGCGCACCAGCTCAACCTGGGTCTGTAAAGGCAAGCTGGTGGGAATACCGTTGGGATAGACCTCAACCGTGTCCAGCCCTTCCGGTTCGAGAAAAATCTGATGCCGTCCTTTTTCCGGGAAGCGCATCACCTTATCTTCAATGGACGGACAGTATCGGGCACCGATACCTTCAATGATCCCCGAGTACATAGGCGATTGGCCGATTCCGGCCCGGATGACGGCATGGGTCTGCTCATTGGTATAGGTGATATAACAGGGCAGCTGGGGCAGGTCCGGTTTTTCCTTATGAGCATTGGCAAAGGAGAACAGGGCTGGCGGATCATCACTGTACTGGGGTTCCAGTAAGGAGTAATCAATGGTCTTGCCGTCCAGCCGGGGAACTGTGCCGGTCTTCATCCGCCCGACTTCAAAACCTATCCGGCGGTACCATTGGCCAAGGCTGGTAGACGCAGCATCCCCCATCCGGCCAGCAGGAAAATTTTTCAGCCCGATATGGATAAGACCATTCAGAAAGGTACCCGTAGCCACCACCACAGCCCGGACCGAGATGACCTCGTCCAAGGAGGTACGGATACCGACCACCCGATCATCTTCTGTCAAGATTTCATCCACCACAGTCTGGCGAATTTCCAGGTTTTCCTGCTGCTCCAGAACCGTCTTCATCCGCTGCTGATAGAGGAGGCGGTCTGCCTGGGCCCGGGAAGAACGGACAGCCGGTCCCTTACTGGTGTTCAAGCGGCGAAACTGGATACCGGTGGCATCGATATTTTTTGCCATCTCCCCGCCCAGGGCATCAATCTCTTTGACCAAATGCCCCTTGGCCAGCCCCCCCACAGCCGGGTTGCAGGACATGGCCCCGATGGTATCGGCATTAATAATACAGACCAAGGTCTTGCAACCCATTCTCGCGGCAGCAAGGGCGGCTTCACAGCCCGCATGTCCGGCCCCTATCACGGCTATATCAAAATCAGTCATGGTTTTTTTTACAGGTATTATGTATAAATCGGATAATGTCTTAGAGCAGCTGGATATTTCCTGCTTCGGCTCCACATAACGTACAATTTTTTCTCCCCGATCCGGGGACAAGAGATATTATACCGATTTTTGCTAACCTTCCAATTTAATTGGAATTCATACAGTTGCAAGTATCGTAAAACCAACAACTTAAAAAAGATCGGTATAATGTCTAAGGAAAAAATAAAACACCCCGGAGCTTCGCACATAACCTCAGAACAGGTCGAAGATATGACGGGGAACAGCAAGATAACAGGTTCGCTGTGAAACTGAAAACCGAAATTCAATCCCCCCGCAGTTTGCGGTGAAAATTTATGCATTTTCTCTCCATCATTCATATCATCGGCCTGCTGCTGACAGCAACCGGCAGCTCAATGCTTCTTCCCCTCTTTTGCGCGATCTCTTACGGGGAATCGGATGTTACGGCCTTTCTGCTTGCGATCCTGATTAACGTTGGGATAGGTCTTCCCAGCTGGTTCTATACCAAGAAGCATACAGAACTCAATATTCGTGACGGTATTATTATCGCAGTTGCGGGCTGGATTATCGTGTCTTCCGCATCCGCTCTGCCCTTCATGATCCACGGCTCCATTCCTTCCTTTACTGATGCCTTTTTTGAGATGATGTCTGGCTACACCACCACTGGAGCAACTATTCTCACTGATATTGAGGCATTGCCCCACGGCCTACTCTTCTGGCGCAGCGAAACCCATCTCCTCGGCGGAATGGGCTTTCTCACCCTGATCATCCTTTTTCTCCCCAAGGGGATGGGCGGCTTACGCCTGTTTCGAGCCGAGTCCAGTCCTGGTCAATCCTTTACCGGAGAAAAATTTGCCGCACGGACCAAGGATACTATGGTTCGTCTCTGGATCGTCTACCTAGGACTCAATCTCCTTCAGGTCATTCTGTTGGCTGGTGGAGGTATGGAGCTGTTCGATGCGCTCTGTACAGCCTTTGGTACCCTGTCCACCTCCGGGTATTCGCCAAAGAATACCAGCATCGGCTTTTATAATAATGCCTATTTTGACTGGGTGATTATTGTCTTTATGTTTCTCGGCGGCACAAGCTTTGTCCTGCTCTATCACATGATGTACGGCGGCATCAAGGAGATCCTCCGTAACACGGAATTTAAATGGTATGCTTTCCTCATAGTCTTTTTCTGTCTTGCCGTCTCCTTGATCCTCTGGCTGCACGGCACCTATTCCGGCATCGTGGATTCTGTTCGCTACGGCACCTTTCAGGTGATGTCCCTGCTCACCACCACCGGTTTTGGCACAGCAGATTATGAGCAATGGCCACAGGCAGCCCAGATGTTTCTCTACGTTTCCTGCCTGATCGGCGGTTGCGCAGGCTCGACAGCCAGTGGCATCAAGATCGTCCACTATGTCATAGTCTGTAAATTTATCTGGGGCACGGTCAGAAAATCCTTTTTCCAACCCATGTCCATTGTCTCGGTGCGGCTGAACGGCAAGCAGATCGACGTGTCCATGATTAATATGGCGATCTGCTATTTTATCGTTAACATCTTTATCATTTTTATCGGCGGCTGTTTTATGACCCTGGTGGATGACATGGATTATGTCACGGCCATGAGTTCTGTGATTTCCGCCCTGATGACCATCGGTCCCGGCTTCGGCGAAATCGGGCCGTCAGAGAATTTTTATTATATTTCCAATGTGGGCAAATGGTTCCTGTCCTGGAACATGATGGTGGGACGCCTGGAGCTCTTTTCTGCGCTGGTGATTTTTTATCCTTCGTTCTGGAAGAGGTAAAAAATGATCGTTCGGAATCCGTAAAGGCTAGGCCCCTGTGCCTGCCCGTTTATTACCGCACGGAACGTTAAGGACGAACACAGGGATTGGCCCCTACGACAACCCTGCACTCAGGTTATGGCTATCGACCCCAAAAGACATTCTACTGCTCGGTTCACGGATCAATTCAGCATCTGTCCGAGCTGTGATCTCCTGCTGGAAGAAATTCAGCCTTCGTCCACCCATACGCCGGTCTGTCCCCGCTGCCTGCGCCGCCTGCATAGAAAACGTCCGGATTCTGTTCAAAGAACTATGGTTCTGTCGCTCACCGGGCTCCTGCTCTACCTGCCAGCAAATTTTGCGCCGCTGCTCACTTTTAATATACTGGGAGCAGCAACAAGCGGCTCGTTATTGCAGAGTACCTTGAGTATGTTTAATCAGGGAGAGTATCTTGTCGGCATTCTGGTGGTGTTGACCGGCCTTATCTGCCCCTTGTTGACCCTGTCTCTGCTGTTCGGGGTATCAGCTGGCCTCTTCCTTGGTTGGCAGCAACGATGGATGGCGGTTTCCCTGCACTGGTATCACCACCTGACCGAATGGGCCATGACAGATATCTACCTCATCGCGGTGTTCATCACCATTATCAAGATGAACCATGCAGCGGCAATAGAATACAATCTGGGCTTTTTCTGTTTTATTGGCCTAGTGGCGGCAACTGTGGCCGCTCAGACCTCCATTGACCAAAGCCTGTTCTGGGACAGGTTGGATCGAAGCAGAGCCAACGAACGCCCAAAAATACCTGCCGAGACAACAGCGCGAACCGGCAGAGAGGCGGGCTTAGTCCTCTGTCAAAGCTGCCATAAGATCACCCCGCTTCCCCCCACAGATCAAAGAAAAAATCAAAAGAAAGAAATAAGCTGTCCCCGTTGCGGTGAGCGCCTCTATATCCGCAAAGAAAACAGCATTGACCGGTCCTGGGCCCTGATCGTGACGGCTCTGCTGCTCTCCCTCCCAGCCAACCTGCTGCCCATCATGTCGGTTTCCTCCTTGGGGAGCGTCACCAAGAGCACTATCATCGACGGGATCATCCATTTTTTCCAGGAAGGTTCCTACGGTATTGGCCTAGTTATCCTGACCGCATCGGTTCTGGTGCCCCTGTTCAAAATAACCGGCATGGGCCTGATCCTGATCTCCATCCATCATCAATGGACGACCTGGCTTCGCCACAAGGCTTTGATGTTTCGCTTTATCCAGTTTGTCGGACGCTGGTCCATGCTGGATATCTTTGTCATCGCCCTGCTCTGCTCGCTGGTACGCTTTGGCAGCCTCTCCTCGGTGGACAGCGCACCGGCAGCCCTGTATTTCAGCGCGGTTGTCCTCTGTACCATGTTTGCCGCCATCAGTTTTGATCCCCGGCTGCTCTGGGACAGCGCAGAAGAAGAGACGGCTGCCGAAAACGATTAATGAGACTGTTCTTCCGCAGTCCCCAGCACCTTGCCCCAAATCTCTTTTTTCATCTCTTCAGCAGGCTCTGGCTCGTTCCATTTGATAAACTGCTCCACCACCCGCATAAAATCCCCGTTATCCTTTTTGCATTGCTCACAAATGGATTCCGCCTGATCGCGGTACATAATGATCTTACTGGCAGGTTCGCCAGCAAGGTTGACCGCCGCCATCTTGCGACAACCGCAATCCAAGCGGATAACCGCCACACCCACTGCATCTGGGCTGCCTTCAAAGATGCCCTCGATCATTGCCCTTTCACCCTTTTCTGGGTTTCTTTTTTCTTCTGATGTCATTGTTTTTTCGCCCCTCTCCTGTAGGTATTAGTATCGTATCTATCACGTCATATTCCTTGAGTTCCCGCAATCTATTCGCTTCCGTTACATCGGTCAAGCGTGAAAAAGGCCTAGCACAGGGGAGAATCTCCAGGGTTACCTAGGGTGTTACCTTGGGCTGGTTATATATAGCCCCATTGGGGTATGGGGTGCGCATCGTACCCCCGGCTTGACAAAATCAATCGAGTCTGACCCTATTGATTTCGGGCGGGAAGCGGATCAGGAAGGGAGCCGATTGTCCGGGAATTGTCCAGAAATTGTCCGATTGACGGTATCCGAAGGAAATGGTATGACAAGAAGAAGGCGGCAAAGGAATTCTCCGGGAAAAGGTCGCCCTCCCATACAGAGCGTGGATTAAAAAAAACAAAGAAACCATGAACATACAGCTGCATCAAAAGAATTAAAAGAGGTCGCCCTCACGCGGGGCGTGGATTGAAACTATGGCGATACTGGATAAGGTCTTCAAGGCGGCAATGGATCTCAAGGCATCGGATATCCATGTGCTGCCCGGTGAACCGTTTATGGTCCGCCGTCTCGGTACGATGATCAGGCTGAAAAGCCAACCCCTGACAGCGGATAATTGCAGAAAGGTTATTTTAGAAATCCTCACCCCGGAGCAACAAAAGCTCCTTGGTAAAGAAATGCAGCTGGACTTTGCCTACCAAGTTAAAGGATTAGGCAGGTTCAGAGGTAGCGCCATGTTTCATAATAACGGCCTGAGCTGCATCTTTCGGGCGATCCCCGGAGAAATCCCCTCCTTTGAACAATTGGGCATCCCGGATGTGATGTACAAAATCCTGGAAAACCATCAGGGCATTGTCCTGATCACCGGAGCCACAGGCCACGGCAAGACCACCACCTTGGCCGCTATGGTGGATTACATCAACACCAATCACGCCCATCATGTCCTGACGGTTGAAGATCCCATCGAGTTCATCCATCCCCTTAAAAAGGGAGCCATTAATCAGCGTCAGCTGGGCACTGACACCCTGTCTTATTCCAACGCCCTCAAAGGAGCCCTGCGCCAGGACCCGGATGTTATTGTCATAGGTGAGCTGCGGGATCTTGATACTATTTCTCTGGCCATTTCCGCCTCGGAAACCGGCCATCTGGTCATCGGCACCCTGTCCACCTCCAGTGCCCCCAAAACCGTTGATCGTATTATTGATTCTTATCCCCCAGGTGAGCAAAATCAGATTCGGGCCATGCTCAGTGAATCCCTGAAAGCCGTGTTCACTCAGCGGCTCCTGCCTGCCAAGGACGGATCTCAAATGCACATGGCTGCCGAAGTCATGATCGGCAACCTGTCCATCGCCAACCTGATCAAAGACAGTAAAACCTTTCAAATCCGTTCGACCATGCAGATGGGAACAAAATTGGGCATGAAGCTGATGGACGAGGCCGTGCTTGACCTGCTGAAAGAAGAAAAGATCAGCTTGGAAACAGCACAGGCCAATATCGACAAAAAGGAACTGCTCAAGCCCTTTATGGCGTAATAAGAATGCAACCGCAAAGAACGGGGAAAAGATATGGCAATAATTGATGGGTACTTCAACCAGATGAAGGAACGCGGGGCCAGTGATCTCCACATGGTTATCGGTTTTCCGCCGATGTTGCGCCTGCGAGGCGAACTGGTTCCTCTTGATGAGCCGGTTCTAACCCCGGAGAGCAACAGGAAAATACTGTTCGAGATCATGGATGAGGATCAACAGGCGGCAATAGACAAAAACAGAGATTTTGATAAGGCCTATGCCCTGGAGGGAGTAGGTCGTTTTCGTTGTAATTTCTTTTATCAACTGCGGGGGATCGGTGCGGTTTTCCGAATTATTCCGGCCAAAATCCTGACTGTGGACCAGCTCAACCTGCCGGATGTGGTCCGGGGTTTTGCCCATTACGTGCGCGGGATGGTCCTGGTTACCGGGCCCACAGGCAGCGGTAAATCAACCACTATGGCGGCGATCATTGATCTGATTAATGATACCCATGCCAAACATATCATCACCATTGAAGATCCGCTGGAATTTGTCCATCCCAATAAAAAATGCATCTTTTCCCAGCGGGAAATCGGCAGTCATGCTATTAGTTTCGGCAAGGCCCTGTCCGTGGCCAACCGGGAAGACCCGGACATCATTTTGGTCGGCGAGATGCGTGACCTGGAAACCATCTCCTTGGCCCTAACCTGTGCTGAGCTGGGCATCTTGGTTTTCGGCACCCTACATACCAATAGTGCGGCCAAGACCATTGACCGAATCATCAACGCCTTTCCGGCTGATGAACAGGCCCAGACCCGGACCATGCTGGCCGACTCCCTCAAAGGGGTTATTGCCCAGCAGCTGCTCAAGACCAAGGACGGCAAGGGACGCTGCGCTGCCTTGGAGATTCTCATCGGCTCCAATGCCTTGGCCAGTATCATTCGGGACGGCAAGATCAACCAAATTGAGTCCATGATCCAGACCGGTACTTCCCAGGGCATGCAGACCATGGATCAGCATCTTCAGCAGCTGATTGACGCAGACAAAATCACGGTTGAGGCGGCTCGGGAAAAGGCGATCAATAAAACCCTGTTCCCGCTGCCGGATGAGGGGGAAGAGTAGAGTCGGTTCTTGCCAACGCCCGGAGGCGTATCCGGGCGTTTTTTCCGAATTACCTTGGAATCACCTCGGAAAGGCCCCGTTATTAATATCAAGACAGGTTCCGTTGATGTACTCGGGACAATCGGTCGCCAGCCAAAACATCGCCTCAGCCACTTCTTCCGGGTAGGCAAACCTGCCGGTATAGACAGCCTCTTTGATCGCCTTTTTTCTTGGCTCCGGGATAGTAGCCAGCATATCCGTTTCTACCGGACCGGCAGCAACCGCGTTAACAACAATCCCCTGCGGGCCAAGGAGCTTGGCAAAACTCTTGGTCATATTAATGAGTCCGGCCTTGGTCATACCGTACCAAATATCAGGATGCCCGATCTCACCGGCGATGGAGGCATTATTGACGATCCGTCCGTAGCCCTTGACAAGCATGGCTCGGGACAATTCGGTTATCAAGGCAGCAGGGGCCTGAAGATTAATCTTGAGGATCTGGTCGATCTTTTCCTGGGGATATTCCTGATAGGGTAGTGCAAACATCACCCCGGCATTATTTAATAAAATATCTATCGACGGGAGCTGGGCGACCAGATCGGGAATACCGGCAATATTGCTCAGATCATATTCGACCATCTCGACCTGCGCATGATCCTTGAACGGAAAATCTGCAAAATCCCTGGCCAGGACAGAGACCTTATGACCGGCATGGATGAACTTCTCTGTCGCTGCCAAACCAATCCCCTTATTGCCTCCTGTTATCAGGACCTTCCTGCTTGTACTCATCTTCTCCTCTTCTTTTGTTTTTTATTTTCTGCCTGCTACGTATTTACTCCGCTCTCACTAACAAAGAGGCATCTTTTCCCACCAGAACATAAACAGGCTGGTTTTTCATCATCAATATTAAGCAGAACCCAGCCAGCAACATAAGAACCGGGAAGAACAGGGGATTGCTTTGAAGATGAGAGCAGGTGATTTTTCCACCCTCCCTATTGTACAATTTTTTAAACTTATGTACAATACAAGTAAGGACACGATTAATGTCTTGAATTCTTTTAGCAAGCGCTCAGTTCCACTTGTAACGATCAAGGACACCTTAAAGTTTTAATTATTGAACTACATTCATAAGTAACAACCAAGTAACAACCAATTGTTTGATGAAACACCCATGACAATCATTCTCTTTTTATGATGGCAAATATGGCGTGCTTTTCACCTATACCTTTTGGTACTTGAGGAGGAAATATGATCTCAGTAAAAAATAATTTTTTGCAAAACAAAGAACTTGATCATGTTCTGAGCGAACTTGTCTTTTTTGTTGTGAAAGTAGTTGGACTCGTCTTCCTTTTGCATTTAGCTGCTGGCGGGCATCCAAGTGATGCCAAGATTAAATTTTCAAAGCTTACGACAGCATCCAATCATAACGAGAATGTCATGTTAGAAAAAAATGCTGTGGGGATCAGGCATGAGAAAATGTGAAGGTTCTGCTTCTCAAGATAGCTTCCTGAGATGAATTTCCTGTTTACCTGGATTTAAGAGTTGCCGATGAGTGCATGTTAACGGGGATTACTTCTCTTTATAATTTTACACAATCATGATGGATTCGTAAAAAGTCCCAAATGCCCTTTTTTTGCACCGTAACTCTTTGAGTTGTCATTGCCAAAAACGCAAATTCTGACTTTTTACGAGACTATCAATCATTAAGTTTTTACATATTTTGCTGAAATTAACAGAATCCGTTATAAACAGATCTCCCCCTTCGCCCCTGCTTTCCCCCTCTCCCACAATAAAAAAAACAGCTTGACGGCAACAGGCAAAACTGCCAAATACTTGTTTTATTGATATAAAGATTGACAATAATCATTTACCATGCTTACCTCTCCCTGTAACAATTCAAATTAATAACTATATGCCGAAGGTGAACATATGCGTAATACAGAATTGAATTGTTGGGAATACAAAAAATGCGGGAGGGAGCCTGGGGGAAAAAATGTTGCAACATATGGGATTTGTTTGGTAACTACAGAGAATAATTGTGATGGTCTTAATGGCGGAAAAAACGGCGGACGATCTTGTTGGTTATGGCGAGAGAGTGCCTGCACAAAAATTATGAAAAAATCTTCAATACAAAACATCAAAGAATGCCGTGAATGCATGGTATACAATTCAATAAAAAACAAAAGGCTAGAGCATTTTTGGGAAAATCTTTATCAAATTACTGGGAAGTAAAGGATTGCGAAAGAAAGTATAAGGTACGCCGCCTATTTCCCGTTCAGGGAGTAACTGAAGGAATTTTTTCGGTGGGGGGGGAAATGCTGGGGAAACAAAAACAGGGAGTCAAGCCGCATTGCTTACCCCCCTGATATATTTGGTACGCCAAGCAGGATTCGAACCTGCGACCTACGGTTAATAAGGCCGATTTTCTGTAACTTCTCAATAAGTGGTGGCAAGGAAAATATCTTAGAAATCCCCCTTTACAT
>CBFDDU010000077.1:0-15643 GCA_965603655.1 uncultured Candidatus Electrothrix sp.
CAGTTTGGAGTCCGGTATCAAACAGCATAATACATTATACTGAAGCCGCACCCGTCTCAATAACATAGAGGGGCACCTCAAACCACTCTCTGGGCATATGCCTTTTGCCCTTGTCGTCAAACACATCCAGTTCCAAGCAGGCTTTTGCAAAAAAGGTATGGAGGAGTTGTTCCAGCTTGTGCGGATCAAGGTCATAGGTGGTGAACTCCGTAACCGGCATCACCTCCGCCATGAGAAAGGTCGGCTCTAAGGCTGCATTCTTAATGCGTTCAGCAACCGGGAGGCGTGAAAAACCGATCTTGTACACATCCCGCCGCTCTTTCATCTGCGGATTATCACTCAACGAACGCAGGATATAAATATAGCCTGTTGCCTCTTCCTCCCTTGTAACCTGCTCCGCTTTTTGAAAAAGCTCCATCTGCTGGGCATCAATCACCTGGTGGCTCTGCGTATCCTTCCAGAGGGCGGCAGCTAGGGAACGCAGATACATATTTGATTCTGTCCCGTTTTCGAACACGCAGTAGAGCCGAGCATTGTCCTTGCCGTACTTTCTTTTTTCCCGTTTTCCCACATCGCCAACCAATACCAGCATACCGTCGAGAAGAAAGAATGCGCCGGGTTTAATCTGCCGTTCACTGGAAAATTTTCGGGTTACCTTTTCTTGTGCATTTAAGCCCGCATGAACGGCCTTGAACAACGGTTCAAGCCGTTCAAAATCATTACATTTTTTTCGTTTGGCCACATAGTCAGGTTTATCAATGGACTTCGGTACATGGGTCAAACGGAAAATATCATCTGGCCCGGCTCCGTTATCCGGGCCATCATCAAGCAGGCCTAAGATATCATGCTCCAGCACATCATCCACGGTATTCAGTTCCAGCGATTCAGGTGCGCCCTTCTCGATATCGAGCAGGCCGAATTCATCATAGTCGGCAAGAACTTCAGCGACCTCTGGATTTTCCCGCAATCCTTTCAGGCGACTGTACAGCCTGCGTTCGCTGATATCCCGACCAGCTGCTGGTTCCCTGCCCTGCTCTCGCAAAAACACGTTGATCTCTGCAAAGGCCGCAATACGCCGATCAGCAGCATTCATGGCGGAAGACGCCTTGGGCTTGATAGACAAGAGGCACAAGGGATCCTCTTTGAGGATGGCTGCCAGCTCTTTGTCAAAATCAATCATGATGCACTGCTTGCCTGCTGCCGTTTTTTATTGCGCAAATAGACCAAGGCCTCTGCCATCCTTTTTTCCAGTGGGTCGGCCCCTCTGCTATCCGGCGTTCGGCCATGACTTGTGATAAAAGGGCCGATCTTGTCCCGGTAGAGGATCACCGCCTCTTCATCGCTCATCTGGATCCGCCCGGCATCAATGGTTTCCTGAATGATCTTGAGTAGTTTAGCTGTGACCGATTTAGACAAGACGGCAAAGGCCTTCTGAAAGGGGTTGACCTGATCAATCAGGTCAATGTGCAGATCCTCGATATTGACAAATTTACCGGCCATGCGAACAAAGCTTTTTTCGCCGACCGTCTTGATCTCGCCGTTTTTAATGGCCGAGTCTGCCACCACATGCTGCCGCACCTCCTCCACCTCTTCAGCGCTCAGCTCGGGATACTTGGTCTGGATCACCCTGGGGATCAGCACCTTATTGATCACCTCCGGATCAATGAACTCACCGGGCAGCGTTTTCAGCAGGGTATTGTCCTGGAGAATTGCGGCCTTCAGGTCATTGAGGTCTAATGCGACAATTTCCTTAACCCGCTTGGAACTGGGCTCTTTAAAACCCCGTATCTTGAGGGTACCCGGCTCAGGCGCATCATCATCGAATTTCCTTGTCGCAAACTTGAAGTTCGGGGCCAGCACCTGCTCCATCAAGAGCGAGGCCGTAATGGCCTTGAGCATATTATTGACCGACAGCCGTACCTCTTCATCCACAGCATCAGGACGAGCAATCAGATTGGTGAATTGGGCATGGCTCTTGTTGCCGCTGTCACGGGTGGCCCGATAGCCCACAGTCAGGGCATGTTCGCAAAAGGGCCAGTCAAAGCCCTCCTTGGCCATGCCCAGGGCGATGATCAAATCCATACCATCTGCATCATCCATATCCCGCAAATAGGCAACGATTTTGTCCCGCTCTCTGGGGGTGTCGTGAACTAAATCCGCCACCTTAATGGTCTTGCCGTCGCTGTACCGCTTGACAAAAATTACGCCAGTCTCGGGATCCTGATGGGTCACAATGCCGATGATGTCCAGGATGGAATCCACCTCGTTGTACTTGTCCTTGGTAGACTCACCGGCATTGACATTGGGAATATGGAGAATTGTCTTTTTATCCGTGTCCAGGATCTCTGCAATGGCACTGAGATAGCGGCCCTGACAAAAATGGTAGCCGATGCCCAAGGTTTTGAGATGAGCATAGCCGTTGAGCTGCTCATAGTAGTTATAGGTGATCTTGGTGAATTTGGTCTCATCTTCTGGCAGGAGCACCGGCACTGCGTCGCCTCGGAAATAAGAACCGGTCATGGCGATGATATGGGCTGTGGTCTTGGCCATGATGGTGCGCATCACCTGGCCGAGTCGATTTTCACTGTCAGCCGAGACATGATGAAATTCATCAATGGCCAGCAGAGTATCGTTGAACAGCTCTTCGCTCACTGCGTCAAAGGCAAAGCGTAGGGTGGCATGGGTGCAAATCAGGATGGGTTCCGCCGGATTATTGAGGAAATCGACAAAGGCTGTGACCTTGCCAGCATCGCCGCCTGGACTACATAAATTGCAAGCCGGGTTAAAGTCCCAATCGACAAAGAAACCGTGGCTGGTCAAGTCAGTTCTGGCAAAGGAGCTGCCGATGGAACGCTCCGGCACAGCCACAATGACATTTTTCAGCCCCTGGTTAAAAAGCTTGTCCAGACCGAGGAACATCAAGGCCCTGGATTTTCCCGAAGCGGACGGTGCTTTCAGGAGCAAATATCGAGCATTGCGGGCCGCAAAGGTGCGGGCCTGCATTTCCCGCATGCCCATGGAGTCGGTGGCAATGGATTGGCCCGTCCGGGCGTAGGTTACGTTGACTAAATCCGGCATGCTTATTCTCGTCGTAAATGTCTAAACAATATCTAAGCTGGACTATCCGTTCGCCGTCCTAGACATTGCCCATGTCTTTCCCAGTATCTCGATAATACCGGCTTTTTTCATGGACTGAAGGAGGTTTTTCACCTTATTTTTTTTTTGGGATTCGTCTAAGATGTCAGGAAGTTTGTCTAAAAGGATTTTCTCAAAATCAGCTCTTTGCCCTTTCTTGAATTTCTTCAAATATTCAATGATGATCGCTTTGTAATACTCATCATCAATGCCTTTCAGCTTGATATAGTCAGCCTGCTGATCCGTCTTGTCGGCAACTTTGGAAGAAATATAGATGTTGGGCCTGCGTCCCTCAATGAGTTTTCTTTTGCGTAGCTTCTTGACCTCATCTCCCGTCAAATTACTATTTTTCTGCACTTTATCAAGAAGCATAATCTCGTACAAACTCAGGTCAGGCATCTGGGCCAGCTTCATGGCGTAATTCATATCCAGCACCTTACCGGTCACCACCACCTTTACCTGATTATTGTTGAAACTGTACTCCGGCAAAGGGAAAAATTTCCGGCGCTGGATCGTAAACATCCTTTTTATGCCGCTGCCGATGGTGTCAATCATCTTCAGATTCACCATGGCCTCAGCCAGAAAAGGATTGCGGTAGAAGGGTTCCGGCGCATCCGCCTCTATGACGTTCTCAATGGTCTTCGGGATAAAGGAGCCCATGTTGCTGAAAAAAAGCTGATTGTCCTCTCGTTCCACCACATTGATCTTGCCGCCCATGGTGTAATCTTGGTGGGCTATGCAGTTATTGAGGGCCTCCCGAATGATATACGGATCATAGCTGTCCACCTCCTGCGGGAACAGGGAACCACGGGCCAAGTAACGGTAGGTCAAATTCCTAATTTTGGCGCACACCTCTTCCGCCGTCAGCAGTATGGGACAGCTGAAATGGGTATAATCTCTTTCAATATTATCACGGTTTTTCAAAATCCAGCTGATTCTGGCTAACCCCGGCTGTAGGAAATGCTCAGACTCCGGCTTACCTAGCAGCAGGATGGCTGTGCAAGTGATTTTGCCCCTGATACAGAGCTTGGCCTTGTTCAAAAAGGTCAGATCGTCCCATTCCTTTATCTCTGGAGCAAGTTTGGGATTCTTTTCCGCAAAGAGTTCTCTGGCCTTGTGGATGGCGGCAGATGACAGGTCGGCAATGTCGGCCTCCTCACATATTTTTTTTGACCAATCTTCCTCCCTGCTCGGGTTACGGATGCGCTCGATTTCCTCCATGTTCAAGGCACCTAATGATTCTCCGTCTCGGCCATAATAATGACCTTCCCAAGCGACAGGTATTCCGGGAGGAGCCGCAGGAATCTGAAAAAGAACAACTCGTCCCTGATCGGTTGCCACCTCGTAAATCTCTTTGAAGGTGATACGGTTGGTGGTCTTGTCGGCTATTTCTTTTTTCAAGCTGTGGAGATCTGCCGAATTGGCCCGAAAGCCTGTGGCCACAATGGACTTGTCTTGGTCACGGACACCGAAAACAAGCCAGCCCTCTTCCTTTCCCAGCAGGTTGGCCTCGTTGGCCAGCGCACTAAAATATCTGCCGATTTTTTGAAAAGAATAGCTATTTCTGGCCTCTTTAAACTCAAGAACTTCGGTTTCATGGCCGTGGGCAAGCAGGTGCTTGAGGGTTGCTTCAATGTCTATCATGCCTTTCCCTCCGCCCGAATCATCTCCTCATAGAGTTTGAAGAGGTATTCCAGCCGCTCTTCATCGCTGGCAAAGGGTTTGCTGCGGTAGCATTTTTCCACGGCCAGATCCATTGCATGGTGGGCCTGGCGCAGACCGTCCGGCATTTTGTCCGGGTCGTAGAGCTGGGCCATGGTCTTTTCCGGGTGCAGTTCCCGTTCATCCAGCACCTGGAAAACATGATCCTCAAGGGTAGTTTTCTGGGCATCCATGATGTCTGGAAAGGGGAAGGTGTTGTAGCAGAGGGCTGAGGAGTAGCGGTAATCGGTTTTCAGGCGGCCTGCCACGGTTCGCACCCAGGTCATGTGCATGCGGGAGGAGATGACGGCGAAGATGTAGGTGGGTGGATCGTAGATGGCGAAGGCGAGGTTTGAGATAACAGTTTCACTGTCGAGGAAGCCGATGGGGATATACTCTCGTCTTTCCGAGGAGACGCTTGGGATGATTAAAGCCTCCCCCGGCTCATGCTGAATCTGAATAAACCTATGACTTCCCTTGGAAAACTTTCTTGTGGAGGGAGCTTTACTGGCAAGTCGAGTTACCTTAACGGCTTCTATCCGTTCATTAATTGGAGGAATGCCAGTCGCAGTTTGCTTCTTTTGATCAGTTATCCAAATACACCAACGATCAAAACCTTTTAAAAACTCCTGTGAACCATAATATTTTTTCACAAAAATATCTGAATTCGGATAAAGATCAAGAATCTCATCTTTTTCACAGGAAGAAAGTATTAAATTCCCCCCATCCGTGGGCTGATTTCCTTTAACCATTTCGGGAAACTTGCTGATTGACTTCGAAGTTCTCGGAACAAAAACATTTCTTGCAGCCACAAGATATGGGGAAACATTCCCTGTAAGTTGTCGAATAGAATCATCAATTAAATATTTCCCATGAGAGGATTCTTTTCTAAGCCCAACAATGACACAAGTAACACCAGCATTACCTTTTGCGCTGTTGCTCCACTTGAAGGACTGATGGGCAAAGCCGATTTCTAATCCCAGTGCAAAAATATGGGGCCACAGGATCGAGACTTGTTCCCCTTGGCTTATGGAGTTGGTAGTCACAAAAGCGAGTTGGCCCTCTACCCGATGGATGTAGCGGGCTCCAAGCAGAAACCAGCAGCCAATATAATCAAGGTTCTTGTATCGTTTTATTCCAGAAAAAACAGCCGCCAAATCTTCCTTCTGCGTCTTGGACTGCATCGTGGAACCCAAATACGGCGGATTCCCCAAGATATACACCTCACCCCTCTCATCCTGAGGACAAACCTCCTCCCAATCCATCCGGGTGGCATTACCGCAGACAATATTCCCCCCATCCTGCAAGGGCAAAGTGGGCTTGGCCTCACCGAACACCTCCCTGAAGGCCATGTTCATCTGATGCTCAGCCAGCCACAAGGAGAGCTTGGCCGTTTCATGGGCAAAATCATCCAGCTCAATGCCGTAAAACTGAGTGAGCTTGATGTTGGACCAGGGTGTGCCGCCGGTAAGGTATTGCTGTGAGCCGTGCAATCTTTTGATTATTTCAATCTCCAGCTTGCACAGTTCTTTGTAGGCGATAATTAGAAAATTTCCAGAGCCGCAAGCCGGATCAAAGATACGAATACGTCTTAAACGGGTGAGTAATTTTACCAAATTTTTCTTTTTCTCTCCCTTTTGTTTCCGTGCATCAGCCTTTTCCAATTCCTTGTACAGCTCATCCAAAAACAGCGGTCTGATGACCTTCATGATATTGGTCACCGAGGTGTAGTGCATGCCCAAGCTACCGCGCTGATCAGTGTGAACAACAGCCTGAATCATGGAACCAAAGATATCTGGGTTAATATCCTTCCAGTTCAAGGCCCCGCACTCAATAATGATCCGGCGGGCCTGACGACCGAAACGCGGTACCGGGTATTTGTGGGGGTGGGCGAAAAGACCGCCGTTGACATAGGGGAAGCGACAGAGATAATCGGGCAGCCCGTTTCGCTCAGGGACAGAGAGGACACGAAATAACTTTTCCAGGTAGGGTTGCAGATCGCTCCCCTCGTCCGAGGTATGGGAGGCCACAGCTGTGCTGAACTGATCGTTTTCAAAAATACCGGTATCCTCGGCAAAGAAACAGAAAAGCAGGCGGGAAAGAAAGATGTTGAGAGCATGCCGCTCTTCTTCGCTGTCGACCGGGTTGTCTTCGCAAAGGATATCATAGAGTCGCCCCATCCGTTCCGCTGCCTTGATGTCTGCCGGATTTTCACCAAGCACCTGGATCTTTTCCAGCCCGGCCCAGGGTAGAAAAAAATCATAATGGGCAGGCAGATCGGTCAGGGCGATATCTAGACTGTCCTCGGTCGTGCAGTCCACGGCCAGCAGGGTGTGGAAATCCGTCACCAGGAGAAAACGGGGCTGGTGCATTTTTGTTCCTTCATGGCTTTTCAGGGCCTCAATAGAGCCATGCGGGTCTTCCCCTGCAACCTGCTTGAAAAAGAGTTTCTTCTTCCAGAGAATCTCACCGAGATTTTTGGCCTGATTATAATCGCCCTTTTGCAGCCGGGTGATGGAGGCTTTGGGCAGCTTGTAGGCCCGCAAAAGATCATAGATAAAGGCCTGCTTATCAACATCGTTGACCAGCTGGCGAAGGTCGTTTTCCAGTTTTTGAGTATCCATACTTGGTGTTCGCCCTTTTATGCCGGGCAGACACGCAGGTTTGCCCCTACAATTTCGCACCAGAAAACGAAGAATTTATTTCTTATCGATTTCCTAACGTTAACAACGTTGATAACGTTGATAACGTTGATAACGCAACAGCTTTTTAATCAGAAGAGATTGGAGGAGCCGAAATTTTGCCCGGCTTTCACGTACCGCATGTTCAACGTAGAGTGGGCAACGGACGATAACGTGAACAATGCTGGCAACACGGCATCTTTTTCATCAGAACAGGGTTAGGCGAGCCAAAATTTGCCCACCCTACCGAAAAAACCGATTATGCCAGATAGCAATATTAATCAAGGCCCAGAGCACATGATTATGATTTTGCTGCATGCTGCAATGTTCCTCAATCAACCGGTTAACATAGGACTGATCCATATTTTCCCGGATCACGGTTGCATCGTTGAGCAACTCGATCATGTACTTTTTCAGATCACCGCGCAGGAGATGCTTGACCGGTAGGCTGTAGCCCTGCTTACCGCGATGAACAATCTTGTCCGGCAGCAGACCTTCCAGAGCAGCCCGAAAGATATACTTGGTGGTCATACCCTTGAGCTTCCAGTCGCCGGGCAGGGAGGCCATGAACTCCACCAGCACATGGTCAAGCAGGGGCACTCGAATCTCCAGAGAGCTGGCCATAGACATCCGGTCCACCTTCATCAGCACGGAATCAGTCATCATGAAGCGCATATCCAGATAGATCTCGCGATTCACCCGGTCATTACCGGCATCGCAGCGGGCGTTATACTCCCGTAGCTGACGGAACGGATCCAGCTCAACCTTGCTGCGGAAGCCGTTTTGGAGGAGATTATTTTCCAGCACAGCATTAAAGAAATACTGCCAGCGCAGATGCTGTCCTGCCGGATCCAGGTTAGCGCCCTCAACAAAGCGTTTGAGCATATTGATAGCGCCTTTCTTTTGATGCTGATCCGGCAGCATGGAGGTAAGGCGACCGATCACCTGCTTGCGGAGCGGCCCAGGCATCACACTGAACCAAGTGCTCATGCGGCTGGCCTTGAAGCGGTCATAGCCTGCAAAGCTCTCATCCGCACCTTCCCCGGAAAGACAGACCGTAACATGTTCCCTAGCCTGCTTACAGAGCAGGTAAAGGGGTACGGTGGAGAGGTCGGTCATGGGCTCATCCAGATGCCAGAGGGTCTTTTCCACATACTCCGGCTTCAGAGTATCCAGGACC
The DNA here is from genome assembly GCA_965603655.1 of uncultured Candidatus Electrothrix sp. Classification (GTDB taxonomy): domain Bacteria; phylum Desulfobacterota; class Desulfobulbia; order Desulfobulbales; family Desulfobulbaceae; genus Electrothrix. The sequence continues at coordinate 8,698 of CBFDDU010000077.1, forward strand.
AGCACCTGATGATCGGTTTGACAATGATCAGCGACGATCTGAGCGTAATCCAGCTCACTGAATGACTTGTCCTCGTAACCGATGGTAAAGGTCTTGAACGAGCTGTTTAAGTGCTTGCGCATCAGGGCGACCAGACAGCTGGAATCCAGCCCGCCGGAAAGAAAAACTCCCAAGGGCACATCGCTGACCAGGTGACTTTGTACGGCCTGATCCAACAGTTCGCGCATCTTTTCGACCGCTTCGTCAAAAGAGAGCTTATTTTCACCCGGATGGAATTTGAGATCCCAATACTGCTCCTGATGGATAGCACCATTTTCAAAGACCAGCATGTGCCCAGCAGGCAGCTTATGGATATCAGCAAACATGGTCTGGGGGGCTGGTACAAACTCAAAGCCGAGATAATCGTACATGGCCTGATAGTTGATCCGCCGCTCTACCTGCTTATCTTCGAGGATAGCCTTAATTTCCGAAGCAAAAAGGAGGCGTCCATCCTTATAGGTGTAATACAGCGGCTTGATACCTATCCGGTCACGGACAAGGAGCAGACGCTTGCGAGGTATATCATACAACCCAAAGGCGAACATACCGCGCAGCCGCTGCATGACCTCGGTCCCCCATTCCTCATAACCATGCAGGATGACCTCAGAGTCAGCCTTACTGCGGAAGACATGGCCCTTACCAACCAGTTCCTTGCGCAGCTCCTGAAAATTATAGATCTCGCCGTTAAAGACCAAAGCAATGGTCTTGTCCTCATTGAACATGGGTTGCCGCCCGTTGTCACTGAGATCAATAATAGACAGCCTTCGGAAGCCCAGGGACATTTCATCAGAGCAGAAATGGCCCTGCTGATCTGGCCCCCGATGTTCAATGCTATCGGTCATGGCCCGAATCAGGCCCTCGTCGTTCCAATTAAAACCGCTTATACCGCACATAATATATGTATTAAAGTCAAATGAGTAAAATGCAGTGCCTACGACAACTGCTACTTATATTTCTACAACCGCCCGAACATTTTTCACCAGCAACGTAGCCTTGTTTTTCTTTCGAAAATCTATCATTCTCTTGTGGACAGCAGGGCCGTGTTTTGGAACTCGAGTTGAGACGACGTAGCACTCTCTCTTGCATTGGGAAAAATCCGTTTTGGTATAGCCCAAGGTTGCTTCAAGTTGCCGGATTGCTTTACCGATATCGGCTCCCTTCAGCTCGACATAGAGTGCTCGCTTTTTCTCCTCTCTGTTCACCAAGAGCCAGTCACATCGTTCTCTTGCATCATTAATCAAGCAGTCATCAACCTGTATTTTCTCAATTTTCAGCCGGGCAGTATTACGCAACTCGAAGGAGCTCCGGTGCTCTTTAACCACCACCTTTGAATCATTGACCACCGTTGTACATTTCTTGTAATTCATATCCTTATCAGGCGATCAGCTCAAGTAATGTATTGGTGACCTTGCCAAAATGCTCAGAAACATCATCAAGCATATCCCCTCCAATCATCCTGTACTCGGCATCAGCCAATGATTCAGCTGTACCTTTGGAGATGGTATAGGCTGCAACATCCTCAAAACGAATCGGCACTCCTGATCCGTTCATTTTCGTGTATTCTTCAGAGGTTAATTTCCCTGCTGCCCGGACTTCTCCGGCAAGGATATGGTTGTTCAAGGCTGAGAGCACATAAGGACTATGGGAGGTGAGGAAAAAACCGACGTTGAGCTCTTGATAGAGATGGGAGAGCATTGCAATGATACGACTTTGTGCTGTGGGGAAAAGATGTGCCTCGGGTTCTTCTATAAAAATCATCCCCTCTTGATCAGAATACACCAGAGGCCATGTGGATAAAACCATAAGCATTGGCAGGGCCTCCTGCTGCCCTGAAGAGGCATGCATCACGTTCACCTTTCTTCCTGGAGTCAAAATCCAATCCTCCCCATTTTCATACTGATATTCTCCGTGAATAACAGCGGATATTGTTTGATCCAAAATAGCGATCAGCGAACTTATGCTCTGCCTGAAAACATCATCTTTACTCCACCCCTTTGAAGATTCATACAACCCTCCAAAATCATTTAAAAATGGATCAATATCAAGATTCGAAGCCCTCAAAGTAAATATATTTCTTTGAAGATTCGCAAAAAATGATCGGGAAGCAGGGATAAACATTGAATATGAAAAAAAATGAGCATAGTCAGCTTCTAATGGCCTCATTACAGAGTCATAGACAAGCGCTAAAGTACCACCTTTCTGTCCTGCATTTTGCAGTTCAGATTTCATTTCCTCAATTTTTTTTTGGTATAGTATTTTTTTATTTTTAAATAATCTTAATAATTCTTCATAAACTAATGATACGCTCGTCTTTCCCTTTGAATTTTTGACTCCTTTGATCGTGAAAGAGAAACCATCTATTTCATAATGAATAGAAAAATCGCTCCCTTCCCAAGCATACCTTGGAAAACGTTGTTCAAAATCTTCAAGGATATTCTTATCCAATTGACGTTTCGTCTGCTGTGAGGTAATTCCTACACGAAAATGATCAGAAATCTTCCTGAAGAAATAACACAACTTGGCAATGATGCTTTTACCGCTGGCCTGCGTACCGATCAAAATATTAATTTTTTTCAATTCAAGATCAGCTTGTTGGATAACAAGAAAACCTTCTATTTGGATTCGTTCACTCATCGTTCTCTTCCCTGTACTTGTACTGATTTCTTACGAGCGTGATTAGAACCTCCTGCACAAGAGAGGCACTTCGACCAGTTGTTTCTTTTCCGCAGCAGAATAGCAGCGGGCTTATGAATACGTCGCAATATCAATGGAAGCTTTTCCTCCATGCCCTTATTGGAAACGCAAGACCAATCAGCCCTTTAAACACATAAAAACAGAAGGTTACCTTTTCACCAAGAACACTTTCACGTTAATGTATTTTTGATTATTATGCAAGAAGATGTAATATCAGATCCGGGCGGTCCATCTCCTCTTGAATATTTTTTCGTCATGTATCCAAGGTGTATCTTTTCTAAAGACAACATTTCCAAAAACACGAAATGGTAATTTCAACTGTCCACACCCCTCTGCAAGGGCAATACTTGCGGTAGCAATCAAAAAATTCATTGACGAGAAATAAGCCACATGACATACTCATGTGGCTTATTTCATCAATTATTTGAAAAACCGGAAAGAATATCGTTACAGGGCCCCCTCTTCCTCGCAAGCGCATCTCAAAAAACCGCACATGCAAAAAAAACAAAATAAAACAAAATACAAACAGCAAAAAGCCCTGCTTTTGAAACGTATTATCCCGATCACTACTCTCGTGCTTATAGGAGCTTTTTTTTACGACGACCTAGCAGAAACAAACAAAATAAATCAGATAATTAATCTAGATACCTACCATATAGGCCAAGGCGTAGGCACGCTCTCCTATAACCTAAAAGAAATAACGAGGGATCTTCTTTACCTTGCTGGCCAGAACAGTCTCGTTGATCAGATAAGCCAGCCTGGTCAAGAAAACATGGAACAACTCGCTAAAAACTTCACCCATTTTTCAAAAATAAAAGGCTATTACGACCAGATTCGCTGGATCGACGAAGCTGGGATGGAACGAGTACGCGTTGATTACGCTCCTGACGGACCAAAAATTACGCCAGCAGATCTCTTGCAGAATAAACGCGAGCGTTATTACGTAACCGAGACCTTGAAACTCTCTCCAGGGAAAATTTTCATTTCACCTCTTGATCTCAATATTGAACGCGGACAAGTTGAATATCCTTTTAAACCGACAATTCGTATAGCCACCCCGCTTGCTGATCGCGCAGGCAAACAACGCGGCCTCCTGATCATTAACTATGCTGCGAAAAATATGCTGGATAATTTTCTCGCCACCACCTTTAACATCAGAGAGCATGTATCTGTCCTGAATCAGGAAGGGTATTGGCTGGTCAGCCCGAACGCTGCCGATGAATGGGGTTTCATGTTCAATCTGAAGAATACAAAATTAGAAAGTCGTTTCCCGAAGATTTGGAAGGAGATCAAAAAAACAGAAAAAGGCACCTTGCTGAATGACGGCTTATGGGTCTGGAGCACAGTACATCCCTTGGATGGCGTCCAGACAGAGAGCCCCGGAGGGCAGCATCTCTTACACCATAGACCGGGTAACTACCCCTGGAAGGTGGTCTCCCATATCAGCAAACAGGAGCTTTCTGATATTATTTTCACCATCCGCATACAAGTTATCAGCGTTACTTTTCTTCTCTTCTTGGCCATCTGCTATGCCTCCTGCAGACTCGCCCGCATTGAACAAAGACTGTGGGAGGACAACTCGGCTCTTGAACGGGAGGTCCTTGAACGCACGGCGTTACTCAATGATAAGCTTACTGATCTACAAAAGGTCAACAGCGATCTCCAAATTACTCAATCCCGGTCAGCAGCCATTATCAGCTCTCTTTCCCGGGTAGGCGAAGGTCTGGTCATCATTGATTCGACCCAAAAAGTTCGCTACATGAATCAGGTAATGATTGATTGGTTCGGCGATATGACGGGCAAGGATTGCGGTTTTCTGACAAATAACCAGCAAAGCCCCTGGGACTGCGTATATGTTAAGAACGCTATCGAACAGGAGAAATCGGTCTGCTTCCTCCCTTCCTCCGGTGCAGAACGAATCTTTGAAATCACTTCGACAAAATTCACAGGAAGCGATACCGGTCCTGCAGTCCTTCAAGTCGTACATGATATTACTGATCAGAAAAAAAAGGAAATGCTTTTGCAGGAAAACCAGGAGAAATATCGCAGACTCGTCGAAAATCTCGGCGACAAGTTTGTTGTTTTCAGCCAGGATCCTGGTACGGAGGTATGGACCTATGCCAGCGACAGCGTCTGTTCGGTTTTTGGTTATAGGGAGGAAGAACACAATACGGGTGACATTGCCTGGAGCAAAGTGATCGACTGGCTCCCCGACTCCTTGGAACAACGTCGTTTCCATCTCTCAAGGATCAAAGAGGGTAAGACTGATTTTATCCAGCACGATATGCAGTTCCGCCATCCAGACGGTGAATTACGCACGATCCGGGTCTCTTCCCATCCAGTTCATAACGAAAATAAAAAGCTTTTGGCCATCAATGGTATTCTGGAAGATATTACCGAATACGAGTACATTACAGAAAAATTGGCAGAAGCCCAGCAACGAGCTGAAGCTGCCAACCAGGCAAAGTCGGAATTTCTTGCCAATATGAGCCATGAAATCCGCACCCCGATGAACGCAATTCTCGGTATGTCCAGTCTGGCGTTGGAAACAAACCTGGATGCAGAGCAAAAAAATTATATCGAAAAGGTCTATAGCTCAGCAGAGTCCCTTCTCGGAATAATCAATGACATCCTCGACTTCTCCAAAATAGAGGCTGGGAAACTCGAAATAGAAACCGTGTCCTTCCGCCTGAAAAAGGTCTTTGAAAATTTTATCAATATCATCGAATTAAAAGCATCGGCAAAAGGGCTCGACGTAGATATTGATATCTCACCCGAAGTGCCTGAACGACTGAAAGGCGATCCTCTACGACTGGGACAAATACTGATCAACCTTGGGAATAACGCCGTAAAATTTACTAATAGAGGCGGTATCAAAATAAGCGTTGAACCGCTGCGCGAGCAAGACGAAATCGCCCTGCTTGAGTTCTGCGTGGCAGACACCGGCATCGGTATGAACCCTCAACAACAAAGCAAGCTGTTTAAATCATTCAGCCAGGCGGACTCATCCACCACCCGAAAATTCGGTGGAACAGGCCTTGGTCTCTCAATCAGTAAAAAACTGGTGGAAATGATGGGCGGCACGATCTGGTTTGAAAGTGCTACTGATCGAGGCTCCCGTTTTTATTTCACTCTCCCCTTTGTCTCCTGCTCCGCAGAGCGGGGAGGCAAAGATACGCAGAAAAAAAACAATGTAAAGGGTTCCCAGAAGGATTTTTTCCATCTCACAGGAACCAAGGTCCTCCTCGTGGAAGATAATGAACTGAATCAGGAACTCGCTAAACTCCTTCTGACACGCAAAGGTATTCTGGTCACGGTTGCGAACAACGGAGCCGAGGCTCTGGAAATACTGGAGACCTCCAGCTTTGACTGCGTGCTCATGGATATCCAGATGCCGGTTATGGATGGCTATACAGCCTGCCGAGAAATTCGCAAGCTCCCGCAGTATAAAAAGCTGCCTGTTATCGCCCTAACCGCGAATGTCCTGTCCACAGATCAGGAAAAAAGCAAAGAAGCGGGCATGGATGAACATATCGGCAAACCGTTTAACGAAAAAGAGATGTTTACGGTCATATCCCGGCATATCAACAAACAAGAACAATGAAGGCTAAACGATTCTCGCCCCGACATGAACAAGACGCATAAATAAATCAAATATTGCAGCGACTGCGGCCGAAGAAATAATTGAAGCCGTTCGTTGTTATCAGCACAAGGCTCCCGACGAATTATTCTGAGGAAGTACATACAAGAGGAGAAGAAGAACATGATATCAGATGAGGGAAACATGCGGGCCCAGGTCTCGGTGCCCGGAGAGGTGGTACAACGCTGGCAGAACCTCATGAACGTGCTTGCCCGGGAACTGGAAGTTCCCTGTGCCTGTATTATGAAGCGGAGCGGGGAGGAACTGGAAGTTTTTTCTGTCTATTCTACAGAGCAGACTCTCTGTCGTCATGGACAAAAAAATCCCCGGACCGATTCGTTGGACGGGCGCGTCCTGGAGCTCAGAGACAGGCTGCGTGCTGCTGGGAAGGATGCTGCCCTGTTGCATCCCAGCCTGCGCTATTATCTCGGTTACCCCCTGTTATGGCCGGACGGCGACGTGTTCGGGACCATTTCCGTGCAGGACGTTCAGGAGAATACCTTGGCGGACAGCAAAAACTGGTTATTGGAGGAATTCCGTCATCAGGTGGAGCAGGATCTGCTGATTCTACAG
>CBFDDU010000078.1:0-15641 GCA_965603655.1 uncultured Candidatus Electrothrix sp.
GAGCCTTTTGCAGATCCTTTTCCGAGTGAATGGGAGGAAGGTTTAAAAAATCAAAAACATATGCATCTTTGAATACACCGCGAGCAGCCTCCGGCAGTTTTCGATCTGCCCCGGAAAATTTATTGTCCGCCAGTAACGTTCTTTCAAAAACACCGCTGTTTATCTGACGCTCCAGCTCTCTTTTGGAATATCTCTCTGTGAGTGCGAGATTGAGATAAAAAGAACGCTCTTCCTCAGTCTTGCATCGGGACAGGATAATCAGATTATTCGACCAGGATAATTGTGTCACCACTGGGGACACAATTTGGAAATCAGGGTATGTTTCGTAAAATTGACGCATTCGGTAGAGGTTACGCCTCTCGAAGCCTTTTATTCCCGGCTCCTGTGCCCGAATGTACTCCGCAAGCTGCTCAATGGTCTTTTTACCCCATTCCTCCGAAGACAGGCGTTTGTTGATATATTGCCCCGTCCGCCAGTACAGAGAGAGCAACTCAGCGTTGGCCGTAGAAAGAACCCGAGATTTTGCATCTCTGATAAGAGTAATGATTTCATTGAACTGCTGCGGAACTTCTATTTTATTCATTCTGACATAAGGGGTGTTTTATTTTGATTACCGGGAGACATATTTATATAGACGAAGAAGACGAGAAAAAGCATCCCGAATATTGTCCAAAGCTTGCTTGATTTTCTGGCGATACCGCTCATTTTCACCCCGTTCCCTCTTGCCCCGATTCCGGTTTATCGCTGACCATGAACGAATAAACCAATATAAACGCGGCGTAGAAGGTGACAAAGAAACACCAATAACTCGCCGCGCTGTCGCTGATCAGAAAGGCAATAACGGCCCACAGCCAACCCCAGGATACAATCCCGATGCTTTGCCAAAGCGGTCGCCACCACAATAAAAACGGTGCTCCAATTATCACGGCCCATAAGCCGTAGGCCCAGGCAGCAAATACTGGCGGATTCTGCGGAGAATACCAGTTCAGGTGCCCTTCCGGGGTAATCTGGGTGTGCATAGGATGATAGACAACACGTACGACCACAACAAAAGCCAGACCGAGAATCAACAGGAAATAAAACGGCACCCGCCGTTCCCGCACGGGGCGATCAAAGGTGGAACCGAACAGCGGCCCCCATGCCTGGGCCAGCAAGGCCAGAGGGATCAAGGCGATTGTCACCAGTTGATTTATCATTCCGTGAGGTTCGGGGCCATCGAGCCATAATGCGGCCTCGGTCCACTGCATGGCGGTGATCCCCATCAGCGCCACCGCACCCCATTTCAGTCGCGGGTTATCACGCCGGAGCAGGTAGGCGGCCACACCGTAGGCGCAACAGGCACCTATCAGACTTGATGTTGCATCGTAACACATAAAAGTGACTGATCAGGTTATTGATATTTTGGATTGAGGCGTTCGCTGAAAAAACCTTCCAGTATTTCAAAGTTGGCCTTGCTCCTCAGGAGCTTTTTCATAGCCCAGTCAAAGCTGATCAGTTTTCTTGATGGCATTTTCTATCTCCGTATTTCGAATCGTATAATGCTGCGATTTCACCCGTTCACTCCAGGCATAATGACATGCTTGCAAAGGGAAATCAATTTAATCATGTATAAGGAGATTGTCGGAACAGAGGGGTGTTTCTTAGATATGGTGGCCCCTGCCCGCGAGGAAGAGTTCTAACCCGTAAATATTATGTTCTTTAGAATAAATTTCAGGCGGGGGCAGTGTAAAAAGCTGTACATGCGGTTCGAATTTTTGTATTCTATACTTAGAGGGAAAGGCTTGTTGCAGTAGTAAATTCTTGTTAAGGATTTTAAAGATGAAACGTCGCGAAGCGGTTAGTATACTGATGCTCAGTCCTTTTTATTTTCAGATGACGGTAAAACAGCGGTTGGAGCTGATAAAGGATTATTGTAATGAAATTAAACGCTATTCGCTTCCGTAATGCGGTAATTCATCTACCGCGCCTGATTGCTCACCTTTCATAGCCGCCTCTTTGGACGCCAGGGAAATTTCTGCTCTTGTTTCACACCACCCTTCCTGTATAAAAACGGTGAATCTATCCTGTTTTTTCTTGATATTTTTGAGTAAAAGTTTTGAGATCAGCTTTTTGGGACAGCTATGAGCTGTTGACAAACCTTGAAATAGGCCGTATACAGGGCCAGGCGAAAAGCTGCTTATGGAGCACGCTGGGCAGCGTGGGGTAACTCGGACAGGAAAGAGAGAATGTATACTCCTATTGTGGGAACACTCGGCTATATCCTTTCACCAGATGCAGAAAAGGTCCTGCTTGTTCATCGCAATGCCAGAGCAGATGATCAGCATCTTGGGAAGTACAACGGGCTCGGCGGCAAGATGCAGGCTGATGAGGATGTACAGAGCTGCATGGTCCGGGAGATCAGAGAAGAGGCTGGTATTATCTGCCGGGATATGCAGCTGCGTGGCACAATCAGTTGGCCTGGCTTTGGTCCTGACGGAGAACACTGGCTGGGGTTTGTTTTTTTAATTACCTCCTTTGATGGAATTCCACGAGCATGCAACGAGGAAGGCGAGCTTGTCTGGCACCGGCTGGACAAGCTGGGAGAGCTTCCCATGTGGGAAGGAGATCGATATTTTCTTCCCCTGGTCTTTGATAAAGATCCCTTCCCTTTTCATGGGCATATGCCTTATGAAAAAGGTCGCCCCATGAGTTGGCAGTTTTCACGCTAGCAGAGGAAATTCATTGCAAGGGTTCTGTAAAACCCTTGCGTTTGCCTGCGCTAGCTGGTAAGTATACAGTCGATATGAGGCCACTACATTTGAGAAGAAATATTTTGGTCGTTTTATACCAACCGTGTTTATAATTGTGCAGAGAAAGATATAAAAAAGGACTTGCCGCATGGATAACGAAGAGTTTGTTCGCCTCGAACAGCTTGTCGACACCTTGATTGATAATTATAGCAGTCTGAAAGATGCGTTTCGTGTTCTTGAAGAGAAGCTTCGTGAGAGCGAAGATGAGCGCGAACTTTTAAAGATGGAGCTTGCCGAATTGCAGGAACAGCGTTCAGAGGTAGGCCGTCGAGTATCTGGTTTGCTTGGGCGAATAGAGCAATGGGAGTCTGAGCACGTCGGTGAGCATACGGAAGTTGAGCAGGGGGAAGAAGAAACTGACGAGCTCTCGGGTTCGGACGCCCTTGTGAGTTACTGAATAAAAACGCTATCCGCTGGAATATGGAAGAGCGCCTTATCAGCTTTACCCTTTACGGGCAGGAATTTTCGTTTTATAGCGATGTACCTGATGACGAGGTGCAAGAGGCAGTTTCCATACTCCGTCAAGAGTTGGGTGAGCCTGATGAGGTCGGTCCGACAACGACTGTTCCGTCCAGTACCCTGTTGGTTCTGGCCTGTTTACGGATAGCAGCTCGGCATGTGAGTTTGCAACGAGAATTTGATGAATTTTATGCTGAGCGAAAAAAATATAAAAGGAGTAATGAGGTGATTTCAAGGCTTATTGATCACGTATCGATAGCTTTGAATAAATGAGTTTTTTTTTGCCTTTTCTCCTGTTCTTTTTTAGATTAATATAACGAGGTTCCCTGCGCTGTTTGTGATCAGCGGAGTATTGAGCCAACTCTCATTGATAGGGTGACTTCCCTGTCGCATGCTGGAGAACTTCATTGATTTCCTAACTGCGGTATGAGTCGCCCACCTATTGCTATAGGTTTAATCATTGCGTTGACACGGCAGGGCGGGGATTTTTTTTGCAGCAGTTTCCAGGGGTTGTTAGGCAGTATGCACTGAGTGCTGCCTTGCCTTGTTGTATAGAAGTCCTTGGGTAGTATGAGTAGATGTCCGGGGGATTCCGGTGCGGTAGGAAGAGCTCCGGAGAAGTGAGGTATGCTTCAAAAAGGGGTGTTTTCCGGCGAAATATCCGGAGGATAGGGGAGATCCTGCTTCGGTTTTTTGCTGTTATGATTCACCGGTCTTTTAACGGATATATATTCTTCCGATCTGTAAAGATTTTTTAATATAATGTCTTTTCGTAGCGAATTCAGCTGCGTCCTTCTGATCCGTTTGAAAGCAGATTTCTATCGGTGACCCTTGTTGGTGTATTGCTTCTTCTCTTCTCCTTCCGCTTCAAGTCTCCCACTGTTTTTTGATTTAACATTGATGGTCAGGTGAAAAGTCAGGACTTACGTTTTTGTCGGCGATAACTCAATGGGTTACGGCATGAAAAAAGGTGCTTGGGCTTTTTTACGAAATTGTCAACATTGATAATTTATTGAAAATGTGAGCCGTTTTCGTCAGTTGAGCGGGAAATATGCGGTTTACTTTCAATACAGCATAACAGATCAGGTAAATATACTATGATGATGAGCGGTGTGGCAGTACTTCTCTTTGTTCTGGCAGTAATAGCCGGGGTAGCTGTCGGTTTTGTGCTGAGAAAGAAGTTTGTTGAAGGGAACCAGGCAGACATTGAGGGGCAGGGGCGCCTGATTGTAGAAAATGCTATTCAGGAAGCTGAGCAGATTAAGAAAGAGCGTCTGCTCCAGGTCAAAGAGGAAATTTATCAGTCAAAAAAGGAAGCTGAAGAGGAAATTAAGGAATCCCGTAAAGGACTCAAAGACGAACAGCTCAGGCTTGATCGTAAGCTTGATAAAGTTCATGATGAACTCAATGATCTCAAGAAGAAAGAGTCTGGGCTTCAGGCCAGAGAGAAAAAGATCAACGGGCGTGAACAGGCTGTTGTTGAGCGCGAAAAGGAACTGAGTTCTCTTATTGATCAGCAGCGTTACGAACTGGAGAATATTTCCGGGATAACCCGTGAACAGGCCAAAGAGCGGCTCATGGATTCCATAGAGAGCGAAGCGCGGATGGATGCAGCCAAGCGCTTGAGCCGTATTGAAAATGAGATGAAGCTTGAGGCCGACCGGAAAGGTAAAAATATTCTCGCCCTTGCCATTGCCCGGTATGCTGGTGATTATGTTGCCGATAAAACGGTATCCATGGTGCCGCTCCCCAGCGATGAGATGAAGGGGCGGATCATCGGGCGTGAAGGACGCAATATTCGGGCCATCGAGGCGGCAACCGGGATCGATATTATTATTGACGATACCCCGGAGGCAGTCATTCTTTCCGGCTTTAATCCCATCCGCCGTGAGGTGGCCCGCCGATCCCTGATCCAGCTGATTTCCGACGGCAGAATTCATCCTGCCCGGATTGAAGAAGTGGTTGCCAAGGTGACTGATGAGCTGGATGTAGAGATTAAAGAGGTCGGTGAGCAGGCCACCTTTGATGTCAATGCCCACGGTGTACATGTAGAATTAGTCAATCTGATCGGTCGCTTGAAATATCGGACCAGCTACGGCCAGAATATTTTGCAGCATTCCCTGGAAGTAGCCTTCCTTTGCGGTGTTATGGCAGCAGAGCTGGGGCTGGATGTGAAAAAGGCCAAGCGGGCCGGACTGCTCCATGATATTGGGAAGGCCGTGGATCACGAGGTGGAAGGCTCCCATGCGATGATCGGGCGTGATCTGGTGAAAAAATACGGTGAGGCCGATGATATTGTCTATGCTGTGGGAGCCCATCATGAGGATCTCCCGCCGAAAAGCGTTCTTGATGTCCTGGTGCAGTCAGCCGATGCCCTGTCTGGAGCCCGTCCCGGTGCCCGGAAAGAAATGCTGCAGAGCTATGTGAAGCGATTGGAAGATCTTGAACATATAGCGAATGCATTTGAAGGGGTTGATAAATCCTATGCTGTGCAGGCGGGCCGTGATTTACGGATTATCGTGGACAGCCAAAAAGTGCATGATGATGAAGCCATGCTGTTGAGTCGTGATATTGCCAAATCCATTGAGGAGCAGCTGACCTACCCCGGCCAAATTCGAGTGACGGTTATTCGGGAAACCCGAGCTGTTGAGTACGCGAAATAAGGAGCTATGAAAACCATGAAATCTGTTGAGGAACAAATAGCACTCATAGAGCGTGGCTGTGCCGAGCTCCTTTCTCGGGAAGACCTGGAAAAAAAGCTCAGGAAGGCCATTAAAAAGGATGAACCGCTGGTTGTCAAGGCGGGGTTTGATCCTACTGCCCCTGATCTTCATCTGGGGCATACTGTGCTGTTGCAGAAGCTGCGCCAGTTCCAGCAGCTTGGGCATACCGTTAACTTTTTGATCGGTGATTTTACCGGGTTGATCGGCGACCCAACCGGTAAGTCGGAAACCAGACCGCCCCTGACTCGTGACGATATTGCCCGTAATGCCGAGACCTATAAGCAGCAGGTTTTTAAGATCCTGGATCCGGCAAAGACCACGGTGGTTTTTAACTCAGCATGGCTGGGGGAGCTTTCTTCGTATGAGATGGTTCACCTAGCTTCTGAGTTGACTGTGGCCCGCATGCTGGAACGGGATGATTTTAAAAAACGTTTTGAAGCACATCGCCCCATCTCCATTCATGAGTTCTTTTACCCCCTTATTCAGGGGTATGATTCTGTTGCTCTGAAGGCTGATGTGGAGCTGGGCGGGACGGATCAGCTGTTTAACCTGCTCATGGGGCGGGAAATGCAGCGTACACGTGGAATCCCGCCCCAGGTTGTCCTGACCATGCCCCTGCTGGAGGGACTGGACGGGGTCAATAAGATGAGTAAGTCACTGGACAACTACATTGGTATTTCCGAATCTGCAGATAATATTTTTGGGAAGGTCCTTTCCATGAGCGATGAGCTCATGTTCCGGTATTATGAACTGCTCAGTGATCTGACTCTGGAAGAAATTACCCTGCTGAAGCAGGATATGGAACAGGGTAACGTCCATCCCAAAGCAGTCAAGGTGCAGCTTGCTAAAGAGTTAGTGGCTCGTTTTCATGATCAGGATGCAGCTGATGCGGCGGAAAAGAATTTTGAGCAGATTTTTAAGCGCCATGAGCTCCCTGATGAGATCCCGGAAAAGAATATCAGCGTGGAAGGTGAGTCAATATGGTTGCCGAAATTGCTGCATGAAGCCGGACTGGTGCAATCGACCTCAGAGGGGCGGCGGATGGTGAAGCAAAATGCGGTATCGGTGAACGGTGACAAGGTCGCTGATGTGAACGCAGAAATTCCCACAGACGCAGAGGCGCTCCTCAAGGTTGGCAAACGTCGTTTTTGCAAGGTCTCCTTCTCTCTTGATCACTAAACGCAGGGTGGTGAAGGATCTGAGAGAGAACGAGGGAAAGGAGTATACGCAGGCTTATAAGGTTTTAAGCTGCTGCATCAGCCTTCCTTGTCTTCTTGCCAGTCGCCTGAGCTTTTTGACAGGTCGGGCACTCGCCTGTGAATTCTACATTATGCCCTAGGATTTTATAAGAAGTCTTATGGTTGACATTATCCGTGATTGCTTCCTGTACAGCAACTGTGATATCCTCCATTTTTCCGCAGATTGAACAGCGAACATGGTAATGGGGATCGGTTGTGGCGTCAAAACGTTTTTGTGCGCCCCCGAGTTCGAGCTTGAGGATCATGCCAGAATCAGCCATGAGTTCGAGATTCCTGTACACTGTGCCCAACCCGATTCTGGGTAATCGTTTTCTTACCATCTCATACAGTTCACATGCCGTTGGATGGCTATTGACCTTGGAGAGCTCTTCGAGCAAAATTTGACGTTGGGTTGTCAGGCGGATCATGGATTCCGGTATATTCATATCGTTCTCTCTGATTGATGGGAAATGATAAGCCTCAATGCATTTGCTGAGGCGAGCATTCACCGCCTGTATGAGGAAGGCGGAATGCGCAAGATGGTTTGTACGAGAGTAATAAGACCTGTAGTGTTAACAATGTCGATACATAGGTACTTGCTGCGTTCTCATAGAATAAAATCGGCACAGCACAATGTAGTATACCTGCGGGCAGCAAGTTAAGAATTTCCATGAGATAATTAATCTCTTTTATAAAGCGATTTCCTGAGAAGTCAAGTTTAATAAATATACTGAGGGTATTTTTTATACAGTTTGTTTGCCGTTGGCTAGGTTGCGTCGTTTTTTTTTGCCTACGCGCCAATGAATTTGCTGTTTCTAGGGATACCAAGCCAGAATGAAAATAAAAGATCTTCGTCTCGATGCTCCCCTCTTGCTAGCTCCTATGGCTGGCCTGACGCATTCCGCCTTACGTACTCTCCTGCTTCAATTCGGAGGGGTCGGGCTGCTATCAACAGAGATGCTTGCAGCTCGAAAGTTACCTGTGGAAAACGAGCTCCTTTCGCCATTTTTGGTCCGGACAGATCAGGAAAAGCCTCTTTCTTACCAACTTTTAGTGAGTGGGGTTGACGAGATAGCTCCGGCTTTGGAGGCTCTGCATCGTTTGCATGCGGATGCTGTTGACATTAATCTCGGCTGCCCGGCCCCCAAGGTGCGCCGTTCCGGTGGTGGCAGCTCCCTGATGGATGCCCCGGAGCTTGTTCGTGAGATTATTGCCGAAGCCCGTAGGGCAACAGCATTACCCCTGACAGCTAAGATCAGACTTGGTGAATCCTTTTCCGAAGAACGATTACAGAGTTTTTGCCAGATGCTGGAAGGAGAGGGGATTGACCTGCTGACCGTGCATGCCCGTCTACGCAAGGAGGCCTTTTGTCGGAAACCCCATTGGGAATGGGTGGCCAAGGTCAAAGAATGGGTATCCATTCCGGTGATTGCCAACGGCTCTGTCCTTTCAGTGGCAGATGCGAAAAAATGCTTGCAGGTCAGTAATGCGGATGGGCTTATGATCGGTCGTGGGGCCGCTTATACGCCCTGGCTCTTTGCAGATATTGCCAGAGAGGTGTATGGCCTTGATATCCCGAAGGTCGAGATCTGCCTGCCTGCGGTGTACGCTGATTTTGTTGCTGCTTTGTTGCGCTTTGTCCCGGAGCGGCGTCTTGGCAGGATGAAGGAGTTTACCCATTATTTTGCTAAAAACTATTTTTTTGGGCATACTTTGGCCTGTGAGGTGCAGGGTGCTGGCTCAGTTGAGCAGGCGTGGCAGAGGGCCTGTGCCTTTTTTCAGCGCAATGATGAGCAGGGGATGGCGGAGGTCAAGAAAAAGGGGACAGATTTATCTTTTCATTAGCTTTTGACGGAGAAATGACTTCTTTGGCAAAAGAAAAATAAATCTGTCCCCTTTTTACCTAATCCAGGCAGGGATTGAAATAACCGAATTGGAGTGCAGGGAACTGCTCTTTTAAGCTGTGAAGCCAATGCAGCATCCCCAGCGGTGGATCTGTGGGTGCGTGTTGGACCGCTTTCCGATACTGTTCAGGGTCCATATTCAGATTACGCAGCTGAATAAGATCAGGCCTTGTTGAGGCGATGAGCTCGCATAATGCAGCGTACTCCTCAGGATCATCAGTAAAACCGGGCAGGATAAAATAATTCAGAGAAACATGCTTGCCTGCTGCTTTCATGACCTCAATGGAGCGGCGGACATCCTTGAAGGAGAACCCTGATGGACGATAATAGCGTTGATGAACGTCAGGGCGGGCCGAATTCATGGAGACTCGGATGGAATCAAGGCCTGCTGCGGCCAGTTTTTCCACCGCATCGGGCAGGCTGGCGTTAGTATTCAGATTGATCGTGCCTTTCGTGGTTTGCTGACGGATCAGATGAATTGATTGCTCCAGGATTGATGCCTGAAGCAACGGCTCCCCCTCGCAACCTTGGCCAAAGCTGACCACCGGGCGGGGAGCATTTTCCAGGTGCGGGATGGCAATTTCGGCAATTTC
Source organism: uncultured Candidatus Electrothrix sp. (assembly GCA_965603655.1). Lineage (GTDB taxonomy): Bacteria > Desulfobacterota > Desulfobulbia > Desulfobulbales > Desulfobulbaceae > Electrothrix. The sequence goes on from CBFDDU010000078.1 coordinate 9,707, forward strand.
ACGGGCTGTCGGGGTAAAGCGGATCCGATCCTGGGTGGACGGGCAGCAGCCTGAAGGTTGGAGCGAGATGCAGCCCACGCAGGAGGCATTACAGTCGGGTGAACTGGGCAATGGTGCTTCCCAGCGCCCCAGGAAATAATTACGAGCCGCAGGGCAACCGTAGGTCAGACAGCATTTACCCAAGTGCTGGATAAGACGATTTTCCTGGTGTTGCTTGAGTTTCTTCGCCGTCCGCTTGTTGATGAGATTCTGATCAAATCCTGCAATGTCCTGACGGTTATCCTGATCGCTACGAAAGGCAGCTACCCAGAATTTTCCATCCATCCAGCCAACTGCTGTGTAGGCAAAGAGGGGCAGAAGCGGAGCCTTTTCCTGACTCTGATAAGCAGCTGTGTACACGGCTGTATGGGCCGGAGCCATAAAGGCGGCAACAGCGGATATGCCTGTTTCCCCGGTATAGGGATCAGCATCCAAAAGGGCTGGTTCACCGGTGTCCGATTCAATGCCGACCGGGAGTCGGTCCGGCAGGACAAAGAGTTCGCTGCCCTCGGGCAACTCCATCAGCTCTGTATGATCCGGGCAGAGAAAAAGCTCCCCGCTGGCACCGGCCATGGTCAGCCCTTCGTAGTCTCTTATTTCACCTTTGCTGTTGGCGAAAACCAATGCTGGCTTACTGCTGCTCTTCACCTTATTTCCGTAACTTGCTGAGTACTGTATCAACAGCCTTATACACATCAAGATCGTCGCCAAAAACATCCTGAATCTTAGGATGGTTGATGAGATCATCAATGATATAGGCTGTCAGGTAAAGAGTAAGGATGTTGGGGTCCGGGACAAGGGTTCGAATATCCGCAACTTTTAAACGAATCTCGAACTCTTCCATCTCAGCAGGTTCTCGTAATTGTCGCTCTACTCCATGCTGAATGGCATGGATATCGTTGGTTTCGATGATATGCTCATCCACAAGTCGCTGAACCAGGATTATTGCCATCTCCTCGGCATTATCTCTGGCCTTGTTCAAAATGAAACGACGTTCTCTTTCTCGTTTTCGATCAAGGGCGTCGATCGCTTTATTGGTTGATCTGCTTGGGTTAATATGACGGGCCATGATTATTTTCTCCTTGTCTTTTTCCTTACTTCCGCATCCAGTGTTCGCGCTCAGGCATCAGAGGGTTCACTTCGGTAGAGTTTTTGAAAATCCTTTATACGTGCGTCAGTCTTCGCGGGAAGCTCAAGGTTGTACTTGCGAACGTATTCAGCAGCCATTCGATGGGTGTTGAATATGGGGACATTAAGTCGCAGGTTATTGACGGCAAGCTGCATGTATTCGTCATGACGCTCGTAGAATTGCTCAAGTACCTTAGGCAGGAGCCGGTAAAAGGACTGCGAATCTTCAGCATAGAGGAGGGTGTCTGGATGTTCACTGAGGCTGTCGGCATTCAAAGGGCCATCATAGCCGAATTTCCATCCTGTTGCTCCTTCGTGGTATCCTTCCACCCACCAACCATCCATGACGCTGAGGTTGGGGACGCCGTTCATGGCGGCTTTCATACCGCTGGTGCCGGATGCCTCCAAGGGGCGTTTGGGGCTGTTCAACCAGGTATGTACTCCAGAGACCATCATCTTGGCAATCCGCATATCATAGCCGGGAATAAAAATAAGCTGGGCCAAGCCGTTACTCCGGGTGTATAGCTCTTCCTGATTGTCCAGAATGAGCTTCAGCACGGATTTGCCTGGTTCGTCCTGGGGATGGGCCTTACCAGCAAAAAGGAAATTAATGCGCCAGTTATTCTTCACCAGGATATCAGCTAAGGCGGGAATGTCGTCAAAAATAAGATCTGCCCGCTTATAGGTGGAGAATCGACGCGCAAATCCCACAGTGAATACGCCGGGAAGCAGACGGGATTCTTCTGGGAGCCGGTGGGAGAGATAGTTGGGCGGGTCAATCCAGGTGGTATCCATCTGGGTACGATGGTCCAAGAGCATCGTATTAATATACTCTATCAGTATTTGATTATCCTGGTACCAAGCCTGTTGTAACTGCTTTCGAAAAGATTGCTCGTCACGCAGTTTCATATGGGCAAAAACGCCGGGATCATCACGCCAGCCTGCCAGCTCTTCGGTCTTATCAAAGAGCTCAGCCCTTGTTTCGCTGATCCAGGACAGATGATGGACCCCGTTGGTAATTGCCTTGATCTTATCAGCCACGTCTGGAAATTGTTTTCTGGTAACATCACGGTGCAACCGACTGACACTGTTGATGGTCCGGTTGACCCGCATGGCAAAGGCAGTAAAATTATACTCATGGGGGGAGTCCGCATCACTGGCCAGCAGGTTCAGGATATGATGACAGGTTTCGTGACTGATGCCGGTGTACAGTGAGCGGGCAAATCGATCGTGTCCTGCCTTGACCGGGGTATGGATGGTGTAGACAATATGCTGTGCAACCTCTTGAGCTGCGGCTATAATATCTTCATCACGCATAGCGTTTCTGTACTCTTTGCCCAGTGTTTTTTCCAGCTGACGGAGTATCAGATGGAGGGTCACGGTAACCCCGTGCTGTTCGTTGAGATGGATGGTGTTGGGAGTCAGCCCGAGAGCCTCGGTCAACGGCAGAATACCTGAGCCGAGCATACGGCGCTGATTTGCCTTCATGATGGCTGATGTGGCATTATATAAGCGTAGACCTGCTTCACGGACCCAAGGCGGAGAAGAGGGGATGGAGTAGTCCAATAAGAATTCTGGCACAAAATAATCCAGTTCCTCGCTGACTTCCATTTTCATCCAGACATGGGCCTTGGCCTCGGTGGGATGATCGTATTCATTGAAAAAAGGGACCGTTATTTCCAGAGGCTGGCCTGGTTGCTCAGGGTTTTGCAACTGAAAGAGGCCCGGTGTTGCTTCCGGGGACCAGGTTGTGGCCTGATCAATCTGACCGACTCGGGAGTCAACGAGTTGGGAAAAATAGCCTTCCCTGTACAGCAGAGAAATGGCTATTACTGGTATATGGGTATCTGCAAAGCTTTTGAGGGTATCTCCGGCAAGCACTCCCAGGCCACCACTGTAATTAGGGATCTTCCGGGGGCCGTCAAGATATTTATCCAGTATTTTCTGGATATTCGGATCAATACTTTTTGTATATTTTTCTTCTTTGAGAAAATCCTGTACAGGATGAAAAATATCCGGATCCGCGCCGATTTCCATAGAAACATAGGCAACGGAGTTTTTTTTCGGGCTGCTGAGCTCCTGCCAGACCTGATCAAAAACAGATTGGGGAACCCCGAAAAACGTACCGAACTTATTGCTACAGGTTAATTCTTCGACTGAGTTGATGCTGATCGGTTTTTTATTGGTCACGTCTGTTTCTGGATGCCTCGTTAAATGAGTTTGATGTCAATAGGTGCTTTTTAAAAAATTTACGCTTCCTGTTCCGGGAACGGCACCTAAGATGTCTGCAACATAAACACTATTAAAGTAGATGGGCTGGTGCTGTTTTGCAAGTGAATTTCTAATTTCAAGAGAAATAGGAGTTACGTAGTTGCATAAATGAAGGCGGTTCATTTTTCATTGGGCTGAGGAGTTATAAGGAAGAATGGTGAGTTTTTCAAGGAAGGTGGTTGAGAAATATTAAGCCGAGGCCGGATGGAAAGCCTGAAAAAAGATCTTGAATTCCTCTTCCGGTAGGTTAGGATAGCAGAGGCGGAGTACGAGTCCTGAACGGGCGGACCTGAATATTTTTTCGGCACCGAAAGACAGGGCTTGGAGGACAGTTTTTCCGCATTCGATGAGGAAAAATTCGGTAATTTTATTTTAACGGTATTCTTTTCTTTGTAAGATATGTAGTCATTTCCGAGCAGGCCGGACTCTGCCGGATCGATTGGATGTGAGGGTATGGGCCCGGCAAGAAAGGGTGCTGCTAATGTCTTTTAAAAAGGAGCTTGGCTGTGAAACGAACGAGTGTGCTGGTTTTGTCATCTGTTTTTTTCTTCCTTACTATTTTTACTGTTGTTTCGGCAAGTGCCGCGCCCAGTGTCGGTGTGGTTAACCTGCAGCAGGTCCTGGATAAATCCAGCGTCGGGGTAGCGGCAAAGAAAAAGATGGAAGCAAAAATGAAAGAGTTCAAATCCTCCCTTGATAAGGAAAAAGAGGCTGTTTTGGCTCTTCAGAAGGAGATGGAGAAAAAGGTCGATGCCTGGAACGAGGAAACCAAGAAGGAAAAAGTACTAGAACTGCAACGGAAAAAACGTGATTTCAGGGTGAAGCAGGATGATGCCAATCTGGAAATGAGAAATTTGCAGGAAAAACATCTTGCCCCGATCATGAAGAAACTGGAGGTCGTTGTCCAGGAAGTGGCCAAGGAGAAAGGTGTGTTAGTGATTATGCCGAATACAGCTGTTCTTTATTCTGATAAGTCTGTAGATATGACTGATGCAATCACAGCAGCCCTGAATAAGAAGATGAAATAATTTTTTATTGATGCGCTTAAGGACTTCAGTAAGAAATATCTTCCGCTGTATGCCGTGTCCCGTAGGGGCTAACGCCCTGTGTTCGCTCTGAACGTTCATGCAGTATATATTTGACCAGGCCTAAGGAGCTTGCCTCTAATGACACCGCATGAGTTTTTGAAATATACCCCAGCGACAAACTGTGGCGAGTGCGGCTATGCAGCCTGCCTCGCCTTTGCCGTTGCCGTGACCAAGGGCGGGGTTACTCCTGACCTTTGTCCCTATGTGCAGAAAGATATGCTGCCTGCTGAGTTCAGTGCCGCAAAAGGTGAAGCTGGTTTGGATCGCGTGGATCGCGGTCAGGACGAGCGGGATATGGCCTTGGTTGCTCATTTGAAATCCAAGGTGCAGGAGCTTGATTTTCGTGAGCTTAGTCGTCGCCTAGGGACTGATTGGTCAGCGGATAGTCCGGATCAGCTCAGGTTCAGTTATCTCGGTCGTTCAATTCTCTTAGGGCGGGATGAGGTCGTGATGGATGGGCAGCAGCTTATTGACCCCAGAGACCAGATCCTGCTCTATAATTACGTTGCCTTTGGTGGTGATGCGAGCGGCGGGGCTGAGGAGAGGCTGTCGAACGGAACCTGGGTGGGCATGGAAAGCCTGCCCAACTCCATTGCCAAGATTCGTACCCTGGCAACCTATTGTGAAGCCAGATTATCAGAGCGATTCGCTGGCCGTATACAAGAGCTTGCACCGCTTTGCGATAAGGTTGGGGGAGAAAGAGGTCGTGATGAGCAGGGGCAGAGTGCAGATTTTGCCGTTGTTCTTCCTGTGCTTCCCTACGTTCCCCTCTACCTTTTGTTTTGGGATCAGGATGTGGAAGACGGATTTGAAGCCCGAGTAAAGATTTTGTTTGATCAACATGTAATGGACTTCCTTGATTTAGAATCTCTGGTTTTTGCTGCCGAGCGGATGGCGGATCGTCTCTTGGAACTGGACAGGGAGCTGGATAGTTTATGAGTGGCGGTGTAGATAAGATGCAGAGGCAGGTAGAGCGTTTTGCCGATACTCGTATCCTGGTGATTGGCGATGTTATTTTGGATCAGTTTATCTGGGGAACAGTGTCTCGAATTTCCCCGGAAGCCCCTGTGCCGGTGGTCAATGTTACCCGCGAGGAGTTACTGCTCGGGGGCAGTGCTAATGTCCTGGGGAATATCATCTCACTTGGCGGTTCCTGTGCCCTGTGCGGTATTATCGGCGATGACCCGATGGGCGATGAACTGCTTGCGCTCATGGATAAAGTCGGGGCCCCGGTGGAAGGCCTGATCAAAGGAGAGCGGCCCACAACCATAAAAACCAGGGTGGTAGCTCAAGGACAGCAGGTTGTCCGCTATGATCGGGAAAAGGCCGGTGTTCCAAGCCGACAGACCCTGGAACGCATGTTGCAATACCTGGCTGATCATCTTGCTGATTTTGATGCTGTTATTGTT
>CBFDDU010000079.1:0-15496 GCA_965603655.1 uncultured Candidatus Electrothrix sp.
GACAAAACCGTTATTTAAACTCCACACGCGGACAAAAGGGCTTTGCCCTCCGGCAGAGGTGAATTGTATGGAAAAAACAGCAAAACGTGAAATGATCGGCTTTGAAGGCAAGGTGCTGCTTGATACCCTGCGCCGTCTGCATCGCAAAGGAGCAACAGATAATCTGCTCAAGCTGATCCTGAAAACACATCCGGCCGACCTGGCCTGGGTTTTCCGTTCCCTCCCCCCGGCTGACCGCAAAAAAATCTTTGAAATCATTGCCAACACCGAACTAGTAGCTGATTTTTTCAGTGAATTAGATGACGCCATTATCGTCGAACTGGCGGAAGAGCTCACCCCTGTTTTCTTGGCTGAGGTGATCAGCAAGATGGCCCCTGATGACGCAGCTGACCTGCTGGAAGTCATTCCAGACAGGCTGGCCTCGGATGTTCGGACGCACATGGAGCGGGATGACCGCGACGAGCTGGAGGAGCTACTCAAGTACGATCCGGAAACAGCAGGCGGTATCATGTCCCCAGACTTCATGTACCTGGATGAACATCTCACCGTTGAAGAAGCCATCACCAAGGTCCAGAAGCGGAGCGAAGATAAGGAGATGGTCTTTTATCTCTATATCACCCACGGTGACGGCCACTTGACCGGAGTGCTCTCCCTGCGGGAACTGCTCCTCCACCCTATGCATCGGCAGCTGAAAAACATCATGAACCCACGGGTCATCTCTGTGACCACGGATATGGATCAGGGAGAAGTGGCCCATATTGTCTCTCAATATAACCTGTTAGCCATCCCGGTTGTTGATGCAACCTTTAAGCTGATCGGCATTATTACTGTCGATGACATTATTGACGTTATCCGGGAAGAGGCCACAGAAGATTTTCTCCAGATGGCCGGAGCTGGTAAGGATAATGAGATCCTGCTCAAGCCCCTGCACCAAAAGATCATCCTCCGCGCTCCCTGGCTGTTCGCCTCCTGGATCGGCGGGATAACGGCCATGTTTATTATTAATGGATTCCAGCATGAATTACAGAAGGTGCTGGCCCTGGCCTCCTTTATTCCTATCATCGCCGGCATGGGCGGCAATATCGCCACCCAGTCCAGCACCATTGTGGTCCGGGGTATGGCCACCGGTCGGGTTAATATGCCCCAGTTCTTTCAGATTGTCGGCCGGGAAACCCTGGTCGGTATTGTTTTGGGCGTCATGTTCGGCCTCCTGCTCGGCCTGATGGCCACATTTCGCTACGCGACACCGTCCTATCTCGGCGTGGTGGTGGGACTCTCGGTCTGCGCAGTTATGATTATGGCGGCCAGCCTGGGCACGATTATCCCCATGCTGCTGAAACGCTTTCATATTGATGCGGCTATCGCCACTGGCCCCTTTATCACGACCTCTATAGATGTTCTCGGTATTAGTCTGTACTTTTCCGTTGCAAAATATATGCTGAAGATCTGACCATGCGCTCTTTTCGATCCCCCTTCCGTGGCAACAATCCCTTTATCTTGCTGCTTATTGTTGCGGTTCTCTATCTCCTCTTTCACACCCTGTATCCGGAAATCGCTCGGCTCGATCGGCTTGATCCTCATGCCGGGCCCAAAGCAATCACGGCCCGGGGCGATCTGGCTAATGATGAAAAAAACACCATTGCCGTATTCCGGGAGACCTCGCCCTCAGTGGTTTATATCACCACCATTGAGCTGCAACGCAACCTCTTCACCCTCAATGTCTACGAGATTCCCAAAGGAACAGGGTCCGGCTTTATCTGGGATAAAGAAGGCCGGATTGTCACCAATTTCCATGTCATTGCCGATGCCGGTCGTATCGAGGTAACCTTGGCTGATCACAGCACCTGGAAGGCGTCCCTGGTCGGGGCTGCCCCGGACCGCGATCTGGCCGTGCTTCGGATCTCCGCGCCTGCGGATAAACTGCGCCCCATCATGATCGGTGCATCCGAAGACCTGCTGGTGGGCCAAAAAGTCTTTGCCATCGGCAATCCCTTTGGTCTGGACCAAACCCTGACCACCGGGGTGGTCAGCGCCCTGGGACGGGAAATCAAATCCGTGACCAACCGCACCATCCATAATGTCATCCAGACTGATGCAGCCATTAATCCGGGCAACTCCGGCGGCCCCCTGCTAGACAGCGCTGGTCGCCTGATCGGGGTCAACACCATGATCTACAGCCCGTCCGGGGCAAGCTCCGGGGTCGGCTTTGCCGTGCCTGTCCATGAGGTCAATCGGGTGGTACCCCAGATTATCCGCCACGGCAAAATGTTCCGGCCCGGACTGGGGATCAGCGTTGCCCCGGAAAGCGTGGTTCATGACCTGAATCTGGAAGGAGTCCTGATCATGAACGTGGCTGCCAATTCCTCGGCGGAAAAGGCCGGTCTGCGCAGAACACGACAGGTTTGGGGCGGCCTGATCCTGGGCGATATCATCCTCGGGATCAGCGGAGTTCGGATTAAAAACTATAACGAACTCCGGGATGAGGTGGAAAAATACAAGGTCGGGGATGCCGTAACCCTGACCCTGCTGCGGGATAACCGCCAAGTTGATGTTGATGTGATACTGGAAGCAATCTGAGAAAAGCACATTGCCACGGAAACCATCATGAAAATACAAAATAAAGCATCGTTGATCATGATGGCTTTCGGCGCAACGCTGGTGGTACTGCTTTCCCTAAGCTATGAAGTGCTGAGCCGCCGCATAATTATCGCCGGAGAGTTAATCAACCTCAAAAACATCTCGAATGAAATTGCGCAGCATATCAACTCGCACCTCAAAGAAAAAGCAAACATCGCGCTTACCCTTTCCTCGGCCCCTCTGATCACAACAACGCTCCGCAAAAGCAATGCTGAATTCTCCGCTTTACAGGAAACGGAGCGCAAGACCATAATTGCCGAACGCAATGAGCACTGGATAAAGACAAAAAATCCTGATGATCCCTTTATCCAGGCCCATATGAGCAACCCTGCTGCACAGTATCTCAAAAAACAGCTGGAACTCCTCCCGGCAACTTACGGTGAAATTTTTCTCACCAACGCCTATGGCGTCATGATTGCCACAACAGGTAAGCTGACCACCCTTGCTCATGCCCATAAATACTGGTGGCAAGCCGGCTTTCATGATGGGCGAGGAAAAGTCTTCCTTGATGATCGAGGTTTTGATACCAGTGCTCAGGGCTATGTTCTGGGCGTGGTTGTCCCGATCAGAGAGGGAGATCAGATAATCGGCATTTTGAAATGCAATGTCAACATTTCAGGACCGTTGACCGATGTCATTCAAGAATTTTCCCAACGCAATCCGGGACGGATCATGGTTGTGCGGACAGGGGGACTTATTGTCAGAGAAGAAGGAATAACGCCGCTTTCCACAAAGGTGCCGGATCAAATTATCTCTTTATTGCAAACCGACACAAAGGGCGGGGCAACCGTTACGGGACCCATTACAAACGGAGATGAAAATCAGCTCGTAGCCTTTTCTCCTGTTACGGTGACGCAGGGGACGGAAAAAATCGGTTTCGGGGGAAGCAGAGCATCCATTGATCACCTCAAAGGAAATAAAGGTGAATCCTGGTATATTATCATCTCTCTCAGCAAAAAAAAGACGCTGGCCGCATCACATAAGGCGACTCTCGTCATGCTGCTCTGCGGAGTTATTTTTACCCTGTTCACCGCTCTTGTTGCGCTCATACTGGGAAGGTTAATTGCCAAGCCTATCGTCGAACTGGCTGTCACGGCTGAATTCATCGGCAAAGGCAATCTTCATGCCAGAGCAGATATAACCTTAAAGGATGAAATCGGTTCGCTGGCCCAATCATTGAACAAAATGGTTGAACGCATCACGAGCATCACGGTATCCCGCGATAAACTTACTGAAGAGATTGCACATCGTAAGGTGGTTGAAAAAAAGCTGAGTCAGTTCAAGCTCACCCTGGACCAAACCCTGGATTGTGTCTTCATGTTCGCACCGGATACGCTGAAGTTTTTTTATGTCAACCAGGGAGCTGTCAATCAGACGGGTTTTACCCGGGAAGAATTCTCCGACATGACCCCTCTTGATATCAAGCCGGAATTTACCGAGGAAAAATTCCAGCGCATAGTTGAACCCTTGCTTGACGGCAGCAAGAAATCACATATCTTCCAGACAGAGCATCAACATAAAAACGGAACCCGTATTCCTGTTGAAATTCTCCTTCAGTTCGTGCGGCCGTCCGGAGAAAAAAACGGTTGTTTTCTCGCCATCGTGCGTGATATGACGGAGCGAAAAAAATCCCGTCAACGCCTGAAAAAAGTGCTGGATACCGTAGACGCTATGATTTATGTGGCAGATATAGACACCTATGAAATATTGCATACAAACAGATACGTTAAAAAACATTTCGGTAATATTATCGGAAAAAAATGTTGGGAAGCCATTCAAGGGCAAAAAGCCCCCTGCCTTTTCTGCCAGTATCGAGACATTTACGAAAACGGCAAAATTCGTCGCGAAGCACATGTCTGGCAAATACAAAACCGCCGAAACGGTGAATGGTACGAATGCCGTGATCAAGGCATACAGTGGGTGGACGGACGCCCTGCGCGAATACAGGTCGCAACCAATATAAGCGAACGAAAAAAGATTGAAGAGGAACGTGAAAAGCTGATTAACGACCTGCAATCGGCTCTCTCGGAGATCAAAGTATTGCGCGGGATTCTCCCGATCTGTTCATTTTGTAAAAATATCAGAAATGATGACGGTTATTACGAACAGCTAGAAGCCTATATCCACAAACATTCCGGTGTTGATTTCAGTCATACAGTCTGCCCGACCTGCATGAAGGAGCATTACCCGGAAGAATACAAGATGATTTTTCAAAAAAATGATCAATGACGCCACCTTCGGCATAGCTGTCCTGCTCGGAACCGGGCTTGCAATTGCCAAACTCGCCCAAATGCTGCGCCTGCCTTCGGTGACCGGTTTTATCCTGGCCGGACTGCTTCTGGGCGAATCCGGTCTGGGGATTATAACCGTTGACCTGCTGGGCCATCAGCTGGATCATTTCACCAGTATCGCCCTGATGCTCATCGCCTTTGGTATCGGTGAACATGTGGAGGTGCGCCGTCTCGACGGTATGCAACGAAACGTGACCTATATTGCCCTGTTTCAAGCCCTGATTGGTTTTACCCTGGTTTTTCTGGTCACGCTCTATATGACCTGGCTTTTTTCCAATGCAGCAACAATCACCCGGCACCAGATCGTTCTTGCTCTGCTGTTAGGAGCTATCTCCGTTGCCACTGCTCCAGCCACCACGCTGCATGTTGTTCGTGAACTCGGGGCCAAAGGCCCTATAACCTCTACGCTCATGGCCGTGGTTGCAGCAACTGATGCTATAGCCATTATGATCTTCGGTATAGCGGTTTCCACTGCCCATAACCTTGTGAGTACGGATGGCCTCTCCCTGGTCTCTCTTTTTGTCTGCATATATGAAATCAGTGGATCTCTGCTTGTTGGCATTTTTACTGGCCTGCTGATCGACAAGGTTCTGGACAAACTCCATAATAACGGGGAAATGTTGACAGCTGGTCTGGCTCTGCTGCTCCTCTGCGGAGAGTTGACTCGTCAGCTCCACCTCTCTTCACTGCTGGCAGGAATGATTGCTGGTTTTGTGATGATCAACCGTGCAGAAAGGGATACCCGCCTTTTTCGCGTTATTAACGGCTTTGAGCCACCCATCTATGTCCTCTTTTTTACCCTGGCTGGCGTCCATCTGGATTTTTCTGCGCTGAAACTGGCTGGCTGGGTTGGTGTTGCCTATTTTCTTGCCCGAATCATAGGAAAATACTTCGGCAGCTGGATCGGGGCCTCTCTCTCCGGTGCCGATAAAACCGTACGCAATTATCTCGGGCTTGCTCTTATCCCCCAGGCCGGGGTGGCCATCGGCTTTGTCTTCATGGTCAGCACTGACCCCAAACTTGCCGACTGGGCGACCACCATCACGCCGGTGGTGCTGGCCGGAGTTGTTCTTTCCGAACTCTGCGGCCCCCTGCTGGTTCGTATAACCATGGAAAAGGCCGGGGAGATCAACCAGGAGCCGGTACGCAAGCAGCCCGGGTCTGCCCTCACCCGCTTTTTCACTTCTAAAAATTCTCGTGGAAGGAGCCCTGCCTTAGAGCCTTGGGCTCTAGGCGAAATGCAAGCGCCTGCCACGCCCGTGGGGATGGTGGTAGTGGGCACCTACCATTTTGCCACGGCCAGAGCCTTGGCCAGAGTGGCGACAATCCTTGCCCACCATTTTGATGCCCTTCCTTTGTCCGTGCGGGTGCTCAAAAAAAAAGAAAATACACTGAGCGAGGAAGAACGTCAGGATCTCTTTCTCCCGGAAACCGATGAGGCTGCGATCCTGGGTTATCCCATGCGCACAAAAATCCTTTATGATAAACGGGCCTCGGCCCTGATTGCGGCAACCGAAGAACATAAGGCCACAGCCTTGGTCCTGGGCTATCCCATCAGCAGAGATCCGCTCAAGTTCCAGAAAATACTTGATCCGGTGGCGTCAACTGTCAGCTGCCCAGTGATTGCTGTTCGCTTTGTCGGGACAATGACCTGGAAGCGCATCCTAATTCCCTTTATCCAACCTGAAGAGCTGGATATCTTACTGCCCATTATCGAAGCCATGATCACCTCCTGTCATCCTCGGCTGACCTTCCAACATCTCCTCTTTGCCGACAGTACCCGGGACGAAAGACGGGCCCGGGAAAAAGAGCTGGAGAGCTGGGCCAATGCAACGGTCTATGATGCCGACGCAATACGCTGTCTTGCCGAGGCCTCGGAATCCCGGCTGGAATCAATCCTCAGAGAAGCCCGCCACCATGACCTGATCATCATGACGGCGTCCCAACTCAAGGGGACGAAACGGAGGATCTTCGGTTCCTTAGCCAATGTGGTGGTGGAAAATTGCAGGAACCCGGTCTTTGTTGTCTATCCCGGAAGGGCAAAAGAATCTACCGAGGCTTGCTCATGAACAGAATACTTATTATCGGAGGCGGGGCTGCGGGTATGCTCGCCGCAGGACAGGCCGCAGCAAGCGGGGCAGAGGTGGTCGTACTGGAAAAGATGCAGCGACCGGGACGAAAAATTGCCATCTCCGGCAAGGGACGCTGTAATCTGACCAATAGCGCAGACCTCCCGGAGTTCATCAATCATTTCGGCAGAAACGGACGTTTTCTCCGTCAGGCCTTTCAGCATTTCTTTAATCAGGACCTTGTCCATTTTTTTCAGGAACAGGGCCTTGAGCTGATCACCGAGCGCGGAGGACGGATCTTTCCAGAAAAAGGCAGGGCACCCGATGTCGTCAAGATCTTGCGGCAATGGCTGGAGGACCTCTCGGTTTCTCTCCGGCCTGAGTCAGCAGTGGAAAAGCTGCTGCTGAAAGACGGACAAATTGAGGGCGTTCTCTGTAACGGCAATCCCGTGTACGGCAAGGCGGTTATTCTTGCCACCGGAGGGACCTCTTATCCGGCAACCGGTTCAACCGGGGACGGCTATAAACTGGCCGAGTCTGTTGGCCATAGCATCGCGCCGATCCGGCCCGGCCTTGTCCCTGTTATAACCCAGGGTGATCTCGCCCAAAGGCTCACCGGCCTCCATCTGCGCAATGTCGGGGTTCGGCTCACTATCTCCGATCCTGCTGGCGGCAAAAAAAATCAGAAAAAACAGAAAAAACTCCATGCCTTTGGCGAACTCCTGTTCATGAAATACGGTCTGTCCGGGCCGGTTATCCTGACCCTGAGTAACGAGATCGTTGATGCCCTGCGGGCGGATAAACAGGTCAACCTGGTGCTGGATCTCAAGCCTGCCCTTGATGACCAAAAACTGGATGCCCGCCTGCTCCGCGATTTTCAAAACCGACATAAAGAACCTATGCAATCGGTGCTGCGGGGCCTGGTGCCGGAAAAATTGGTACAGGTCTGTCTTGCTGAAACCGGCCTTGTCGCTGACCGACTTGCCGGAGAAGTGCGAGCGGATGAACGCAAACGCTTACGCTTTTGGCTAAAAAATATACCCTTTCAGGTCACTGGATATCGCGGCTTCAAGGAGGCCATCATCACCTGCGGCGGCATATCGCTGAAAGAGGTCGATCCCCGGACTATGGCCTCTAAATGCTGCCCCGGTCTTTATCTGGCCGGAGAATTGCTTGATCTTCAGGCCGATACCGGGGGCTATAATCTCCAGGCCGCCTTTTCCACAGGCTGGCTGGCAGGGCGTTCTGCAGCGGAATATTGTAACGAATAAATAGGTATACTTGAGTGGAGCGAAAACGAACATAAGGTAATTATTGATGAATAGTAAGATCTCTTCAGTAAAAGTTGGCGATTTGGTTAAAGTCAAACCAGGAGTTCTTGATCCTGATGGATTGCTTGTTTCCGATGAAGGCCATAGGGGAAGATTTCTTGATCATAATATTCCTGAGGTGCTCTCTCTTGCAGGCTGGCAAGGGAAAGTTCGTGATATACAACCCCAACAGGATGGAACAACGCTCATTATTATTGACTGGGATAGCTTGACGTTGCAAAATATGCCAAAAAAAGCAATCAGAATCTGTAAAGAAAAAGGCCTTGACTGGAAACAAATGGCATTGTTCCCTGATGATATTGACGTTATAGAATGAGTTATTAGATTATCGATCTTGTATTCAAATGGAACAAACAATTATGGAGATATCTATTATGAAATATAATTTCTTTTGGCTTATCTTGAGTATCGGTCTCATTTTTACTACACCGGGTTTTGCTGAACATAATTGGACAAAGCAAATAGCAATGTTCAAACCAATGGTGGTTAATATAGAAAGCTCAACGCAAATCCCATTCGGTACCGAAAGTAAAGGAAGGGGTAAAGCAACAGGTTTCATTGTGGATGCCGAAAGGGGTATAATCGCCACTAATAAACACGTTACCAACATCAGTCCTTCTGATGTGAAAATTAACTTTTACAATGGTAGTTTTACGGAAGGAAAAGTCTTGTATTATGATCCGACACATGATTTTGGCTTCTATAAAATAGACCCCTCAAGTCTTCAATTTCAACTGCAAGCAGTTACTTTAGGATCAGGACGTAATTTAAAAAACGATGACGAGCTGTTATTGATTGGTAATAATGATAGTGAGGAATATTCGATTAAATTCGGTTATGTTGCCAACTTGAATGTCATCAAAGGTCAACCACATTCAAGTTATATTCATACAACCTTTGATCGGGCAGGAGGGTCAAGCGGTAGCCCGGTTTGGAATACAAAAGGTGAAGTCGTGGGTATCCATGCGAGGGGTACTGATGTTTCAAGTTTTGAATTACCGATTGAATATGTACGCGAGGCACTCAAGCAGATCCAAGATGGAACCTCTCTTCAACGAGGGTATATTGGAGTCGATCTCGATTTGGTTTCCATTGGTAAAGCTATTCGGCATTATAATGTTCCTGAAATGATTACATCTGATTATGATACATCATTTATAGGGATACCAAAGGTTATGTTAGTTGAATCAATTATTCCAAACACCTCTGCTGAAAAATTGCTTCGTCCAGGCGATATAATATATCGTCTGAATGAACAACTCCTCCGGGATGATCTTTACACCTTCGATGCAATCCTTAACAGTCATGTGGGACAGACCGTAGAATTAAACATTTACAGGCATGGAAAGTTACTTCAAGTTGAAACAGTTGTAGAAGATCTAGAAAAAGAAAAAATTCGACGATTTGTTCGGTTTGCTGGAGCTATTTTTCACAAAATCACTCCTTCCTTGAGAAGGATGACTGGGTTTGCCGAAAACGGTGTTTACATGCCCTACGCAGATCAAGGGAGTAGCTTTTCACAATTAACCAAGATTCGCCGCAATACTCCCCACAGTTTTACTTCTAAAGCGATCATTTCAGAAATCAACGGACAAGTAATTCATAATTTAGACGATCTTGTCCAAGCGTGTCAGCAAATTAAGAGCAGGCAGGATACTCATGTTGTTGTTCGCGATTTCATCCCTATAGCAACAAGCAACGAAAAATCCAAAATAGTAACAATCAATTCCAAATATGGTCCTCTTGAACTTTTTGAGTTAAACCCACAGACCCTTGATTGGGATAAAATAAAGCTTCCATTAGCCCAAGAAAAATTAGGGACAAAACCTAATTAAGCTGCCCCGGCCTCTATCTGGCTGGCGAACTGCTTGATCTTCAGGCGGATACTGGGGGCTATAATCTTCAGGCGGCCTTTTCTACGGGCTGGTTGGCAGGCCGTTCTGCTGCGGAGTATTGCAACGAATAATAGTAGGATCAACGTGGGTCAGCTTGAGTGGAGCGAAAGCGGACATGAACGTCTTCAGCTCCTTGAGAGTTGTCTGATTTCGTTTCACTCTATCAGACCTACGCCACTGGAAGACTGACCTACGCTCCCCTGCCCGCGCCCTGTTTTTCTCTGTGCTGCAAGAAAATTTCTATCACGCACCTCACGTCAACATCGGAAGCAACCTGCGAAGACACGAGAATGGCCTCCGAAAAGAATATAAATTCCTTTGTGTTGCAAATGAATTTATAGTACTTTTCTGATCTATGCACTTCTAACCTGCGCAATACAGAGTTCCTCAAACACTGTCAGGAGGCTTGTAAGAAGTTATGGTCAGCAAAAATTATTTCAGCGCTGTTACCACCCTCTGCTTCTGCTTAGTAATATGGGCAGGACAACTTTTCGGATTTTTTGATCTGCCCGAAGGAATGATCTATGATTTCCTTGTCCAGGTTACGCCAGCGCAACAGCAGGCTACAGAGAACATCATTATCCTGGAGGTGGATGATGCGCCTCTCCGGGAAGGAGATGCGCTTTGGCATCTCCTCACTACCCTCAAGTCGATGCAGCCCCGTGCTGTTGTGTTTCCCTTTCTCCCGTCCCACGGCTCTGAAAATTTTTATGCTACCGCCGAGAAATCAGATAACGTTTTTTTTGCCCGGCAACTGGCCCGAGAAAAGAAAAAAATCCAGCTGGAGCCCCTGCCTGCCCAGGCCCTTGACCACAACCTACAGATCGGCTTACTGGCCATGCCGTTGACCAGCTATGGTGTGCATCGCCAATATGAAATCGGGTATGCAACCGAGGAAGGTCCTCTACCAAGCCTGGTCAGCATCTTATCAGCACGGCTCGGTAATCGCCCGCCGGATCCGAAAAGCACTGCTTCCTTTCTGATCAATTTTTTTCACAGCTCCCCCAACCTGCCCAACCTTTCTTTTGCTCGACTGCTGGCCGGAGAAATCACCCCGGATCTCCTGCGTAATAAAATTATTCTGATCTCCCTTTCCTTCCCTCTCCACAGCCACGGTTTTCAGACCCCGATCAATCTCGGCGAAGAAAGTATGTCGCTGGTCGAATATACCGGCTATGCCCTGGAAACATTCCTTGAAGGCAAAGAACCTATCCCCACCGGGCCCTGGCTCACCCTGGCCCTGCTCTGCCTGACCGGCCTCTGCACCTTTTTCGCTTTCCAATACCTGCCGCCCTTGTATCACCTGCTGTATACCATCGCCATACTGGCAGCTCTTCTGCTCTGTTCCTGGATAGCAGTGCGCTTTTTCCAGATGTGGCTCCCTGTGGCCGCCTTACTCCTGCTTCAGACAGCTCTCTTCCTCGTGGTTCCTCTTATCCGACTCAAAGAACGGGAGCAATTCACCCAGAACATCCTCTTAGAGCATTCGGCAGCCCTACGAAAACGCTTTTTCCCTGAGCGTCTCACAGGGACTGATGAGTACTGGTCCCATGTTATTAATATGGTCAATCAGACCCTGCATCTTCACCGTTCCATCTTTCTTGAGGCGGTTGAAGGGGATCACCGGGTCCGGGAGGTCATTGCCTTACATTGCTCCATCGAGGACATTGCGGAACAGAGACGGGACTATCAGCGCACACCGTATCTCACCGCCCTGGCCGAAGGCCGTCCTGTCAGCGTATCCAGCTATCTGGCCGCAGGCCCGGAAGATGAGGAACAGTTTCTTATCCCTTTAAAAACCGCTGACCTAGTCTTAGGCTTTTGGGCCTTTGGGGTCTGTTCCCTTGACAAGGCTGAGCGGAAAACCCTGCTGGAGACGGTACGAATTTTTGCCGAAAAAATAAGCATAGCCCTGCTGGAAAACAAAGAATTCCTTCAGCTGGATCGAGTTCAGCATCGTGGAATGGGCAGATTCTTCAGCTCACAGGCCGTTGATGCTGTGAGCACCCAGCTGGATCAGATGATCCTGCTCACCAAACGAAGAATGCAGGCTTTGGAGACCCTGATCAATGCCTTGAGCACGGCAACCGTGCTCTACGACTCCTTTGGCCGCTTAATCCAGATCAACACAAGAATGTCTGAGCTGTTGCAAGATATGGAAGGCGTGAACAGCGGCAACTGCTCCTCCCTTGACCTGGGCGTGTGCCTGACCGGCAAGAGCATAGAGGAGGTCCGCCGCTTGCTCAGCCGAGTGCTTATCGAGAGAAAAAACATTCGACTGCCTGCAAAACTGGGGACGGGTGCGGGATTTTTTAAACTGGTTATCCATCCCGTGACCTTGGAAACGGAATCCGGCGCATCCCCTTTTCGAATTTTAGGCATACTGTTCGAGCTGCTTGATATTTCTGATATTCAAGAAGCATGGCAAATGAAAGAGGAGCTTTTTGAGCAAACAAATTTTCATCTCCATCAGGACCTGGAGCAGATGCTGGCTGCCGAGGAACTGCTCAAGCAGGACAACCTGGAGACAGCCCGCAAAGACGAGGCCCTGTCCCTGCTCCATAGAAGCCGTCAGGATATGCAGACCTTTGTCGAGGATATTGACAGCTTTGTTACCGATAACCTGCTGACCGAGCATCCTGATATCTTTCCTGTTAATCCGGCAACCCTTCTTCGGGAAGCAGTGCAGGCACTGCAACAGAAGGCTGAACAAGGCGGAGTCACCTATTCGATCAATGCGCAAGACCATATCGAGCTTGTTTATGCCAGGCCGGATATGTTCAAAGAGCTGCTGGCCGCCCTGACCAAGGTGCTGTTGGATGATGCTGTCCCGAAAACCGTTATGGTAGCTGATTTTTCTCTTCGCGAAAACGAGGTGCTCTGTACCTTGAGCAATACAGGCTACGGCATGCCGGATGCGACTTTTCAACAATACCTGCTTGATCAGGAAGCTGCTCGTTCCGAGGCCTTTGCCAAAATCCACCGAATCCTGCCGGAGCTCGAACGATGGGGGGCCTGTCTCTGCGGAACCAGCAGGATCGGGCAGGGCATCCGTTTTGAGCTGATGCTGCGGAGATTTCATTGACCGGTCCCTTTATCCTGAACATCTTTCCCCAAGGCAGTCTGGCCGGTTCGGTCATCACCCCTATATGGATAGGGGTCTGCATCGTGGCCTGGTTCAACCTGCGCCTGGGCTGGGTTCTGAGCGGCCTTGTGGTGCCGGGCTATCTGGTACCGCTCCTGCTCATCAAACCCTGGGCTGTCTGCGTCATCCTTATTGAGGCTGTCCTTACCTATCTGCTTGTCTGGTTTTTTTCAGAACGTTTATCCAAGGTTTTTGGTTTTACCAATTTCTTTGGCCGCGACCGCTTCTTTGCCCTGCTCGCAGTTAGTGTGTTGGTCCGCCTAGGGGTGGACACCTTTCTTCTCCCCCTGCTGGGCGAATACCTCCGAACCGAATGGGGGATTCTTTTCGACTATCGCAATGACTTTCACAGCTTCGGCCTGATCATCACCGCATTAATCGCCAACCAGCTCTGGAAACCCGGCCTGCGGACCGGGATGATGAATATTGTCGTGACCGTGGGCCTGACCTGGCTGGTTGTCCGCTTCCTCCTAATGGAATACACCAATTTCAGCGTGGGCAGCCTCGCCTATATGTACGAAAATCTGGCCGCCTCCATGGAGGCCGGGCCAAAAGCCTATATCATCCTCCTGACCACCGCCTATATCGCCTCATACTATAATCTAAAATACGGCTGGGAATATAACGGGATTGTCATCCCGGCCCTGCTGGCCCTGGTCTGGTATCACCCCGCCAAGATCCTTGTCTCTGTCCTGGAGACCTGCATTATTCTGGTGCTGGCCGCTGCAATCCTGCGCCTCCCTGTTTTTAAAAAAATCACCATGGAAGGGGCGAGAAAGATCCTGCTCTTTTTCAATATCTGCTTTCTCTACAAACTCATTCTCGGGCATCTCGTTGTCCATTATTTCCCGGAACAACGGGTAACAGACCTCTACGGCTTTGGCTATCTTCTCACCACCCTGCTGGCCATCAAGATGTATGATAAGGGCACCTTTATCCGCACAACCCGAGTCACCCTTCAGGTCTCCTTTATCTCCCTTGCCCTGGCAAGCCTGATCGGCTTTTCCATGACCCTGATGCCCAATTTCTTTGCTACGGTCTCTGCCCATAACACCCCTGCTCTTCCTGGCCTCCCCTCTCTCTCCTCTTCCTCGGGACAAAGAGCAAAATCCATCACAGAGGTCATCCAGACAGACCAGGTCAGCCTGTACAGAAATCTGCACCGGGCAATCTCCCCTCTACCCGCAGAGATGGAACAGTTCGGTGAGGCCCTGGCAGCATTGAAAACCTTCCGGCAAACAAAAGAGGCAACTGCTCTGCAACAGGCCCGACAGCTGCTGGCTGGTCTGAACTACGGTTTGGAACGGGTCGGAAAGCAATATCTCTATCTCCGGGAACAGCCACCCGGCAGAGGATGGGGGCTCTATGCCCTTCGTCTCGACCCAACACAGCCTTTATTGATCGAAGTCCCTGCCCCCTTGGATGAACCGGGAACCGCAGGGGCAGGTGCGGTCCTCTTTGAGAAATTTTCCGCCGCTGCTCTGGCTGTGGCCGGAACCAGTAAAAACGCCAAGAACAATGATGTCCTGCACAGCCACCAAAGCATGCTCCACATCTTCCAGAAGACCTTTGGCAAGTCGGCTCTCCTTCAGGTCCGAGGAACGCCTCAAGGGCAAACGCAACAAAGGCAGGAAACCCTTCTCTGGGTACGATCCAAGCTTCCTGATGCATTGAATCTGACAACCCTGCGAACCCTGACAGGCCCCTTTACCCTGCGCTGGGGAACACGAGCACAGGGCAACCTGCTCCGGGAGGATACAGAGGCCCGTTTTGCAGAACTGGTTCTCTCTGCGGGAGGTCAGCGGGCCCTGCTGGCAGGATCGGTGTTTTTCGGGAAAGGAGTCATCAGCCGTGAAGGCGAGCTTGCTCTGCGTGGCTATCTCCAGGAACAGCTGCGCAAGAGCAAACAGGAACCAGTAGCAAAAAAGACAGAGCCCTCCCCCGGACCTCTGCTGGAAGAGCTGCTCTTTTTTGACCGAGAAGTCCTGACCCCACTGGTACTCCTCGTCCGCACTTGGCCGGAGAACGACGGGTTGGCCATACACAAGGATGCACTGGACAGTATTACGGACGCTGCTGCGGTGCTGGGCTACGAACTGGTCCACTACCGACATACGATCAGCGATCG
>CBFDDU010000080.1:0-15422 GCA_965603655.1 uncultured Candidatus Electrothrix sp.
ATTTATTCGGGCTATATCCAGATAACCGGCAAGGGGTTCCGAGATAATCCCAGCTTTGATAACCTGATTTTTGATGCACAGGCTATCAATGATAAGCTTGCAGACCAGCAAGGCATTGCCGCCTTTGGTGCCCGCTTTGAGTCCTTTGTCCTCTATTCCGTGGGCGAAAAGGCCGTGGGAGGTATGCTCACCGCCATTGAACCGGAAAAGGAGGCCCATCTCTCCCGCTTGGCGGATTCCCTAGTCAAGGGAGAATATCTCCAGGCAGGAGACGGCAATCAGGTCTATATCGGCAATGAGCTGGCCCGTCGCCTTAAGGTGGATGTAGGTGACATAGTCACCTTTATCGGGAGCGGGGCTGATTGGTCCTTTGCCGCAGATAACCTTAAAATCAAGGGGATCTTTCAGACCGGCCTGTTTGAATTCGATGCCGCTGCGGCCTTTCTGGACAAGGGCTATTTTGACCAGATCATGGCCTCGGACAACTATGCCACCCATTTCATTGTCCTGCCCGAGGAGACGGAGCAGGCAGAACCGCTGGCTGCCAGCATCGGTGCTGATCTGGGGCCGGACTATGAGTCTGCAAGCTGGAACCAGATCATGGCGTCCTTGGTCAAGGCCATGGAGCTGGACTCGGTGTTCGGTTATATCACCTTGGGGATCATCTTTACGGTCATCTTCTTTGTCATCATGATCTATACCTTTCTGGCTGTGTTCGCCCGCATCCGTGAACTGGGTATCCTGCGGGCCATTGGCACCAAACCCAGTGAAATCCTCGTAATGCTTCTCCTGGAGTCTTGCCTGCTGGCCTTGGTCAGCGTGCTGCTCGGCGGCCTGATCGGGGGGAGTGCTGCTTGGTATTTCGAGGTCAATCCGGTTGTCTTTACCGGCTTTGAAGAACAGTTCAAACAGTACGGCATGGCTGCTTCCGCAATCCCCACCGCCTTTATGCCCCTGGTCATCCTCCGGGATATGGCGGTGATGTTTATCCTCTCCGTCCTGTCCACCCTCTATCCCATCCTCAAGGCCAACCGGATGCAACCTGTGGAGGCCATGCGCCATGTTTAGCCTGATTATAAAAATAGCCCGTGCCTCCTTGGCCCGTCGCGGCCTGCGTTCGCTGTTGGTTATCCTGATGATTGCTGTCAGTCTCTGGGGCCTGCTGCTCATAGAGGGGGTTTATGAGGGGATGATTGAACAGATGATCAATAATGCCATTCGCAGCGACAGCGGTCATCTTTCCCTTTTTGCCAAGGATTACCGCTCCGACCCGGATCTTTCTCGGCAGGTCCATGAGGTCCCGGCCATCAAGGCTGCTCTGGAGCAGGACAGGCGGGTGCGGAGCTTTGCCGAGCGCATCAAACAGGACGGTTTGGCAGCAACCGCCCATGCCTCACGGGGGGCTGCGATTATCGGCATGGATCTGGAAAAGGAAGAGCAGCACGGCAGATTGGCGGAATATCTTCAGAAGGGGGAATTCAGTTTCGGCAAGAAAGGCAAGGGGATCATCCTTGGCTTTAAGCTGGCTGACACCTTGCGGGTGCGCATCGGCAGCAAGATTATTCTCTCGGCCCAGGACATGCATGCGGAGGTCGCGTCTGCCGCCTTCCGGGTGACCGGCATCCTCAAGACCAATAATATGGGCCTGGATGAACGGGCGGTCTTTATTGACCTGCACAAGATGCGGAAGATGCTGATCGTACCCGAGGGCCTGAGTCAGCTTGCGGTGATTGTCCATGAGCAGGATCAGCTTGCCCAGGTGCAGGAGGATCTGCAAAAACGATTCCCTGGCCTGGACATCCTGCGCTGGGACGAGATGTACCCGGCCCTGATGCAATCCAAGGTGATCATGGACGGCTTTAATATGGTGATCAGCGGGATGATTTTCTGTGTGGCAGCCCTGGGGATTTTCGGGGTGATACTGGTCTCGGTGCTGGAGCGCATCCGGGAATTCGGGATTATGCTGGCCATCGGGACCCGCTTCGGCCTGATCCGCAATATTATCTTGGCTGAATCCTTTTTCCTCGGCCTGATCGGCTTTGTCTTTGGTAGCCTGATCGGAGGAGCAAATCTCTATTATTTCAAAGTCTACGGCCTTGATCTCAGTGCCTTCAGCGACGCCTTTGATGAATTTGGTATGGATGCGATAACCTATGCCGTTATCCGCCCGAGCTATTTTGTCACCGCCTTTGTTGCGGTGCTGCTGGCCACCTTTTTCAGTGTACTGATTCCTTTGCGTGTCTTGAAGAAGTCTAATCCTATTGAGGCTATTAATAAGGTGTGATGCACTCAATGCGACAGCGAGGTGGGGAGGGTGTCAAAGATGGCTGCTTTACAAGTAGGTACGCTGATATCAAAAAAGTTGGGTTGTTGCAGGATGGTATCGGTGATATTGTAAGGAAAACGGCAAAGTAAAATAAACAGATATAAGAGGGTGTGCGAGATGGGTTGGCCTTCATGAGCAGACAAGGCGCAAAATCAGATCAGGGAGATGACTACCAGCGATTCATAGCCCTGCACTGGATGATTCGTCTGATCAGCGATGACAAGATTGAATTTATTCAGGCCCAGTCCACCGGCTTGCCAGAGATAGATGAAAAAATCACAGTCGATGACATCGTTGTCTGCTATAAAAATGGTCGGCGGCGACATATTCAGGCCAAGAAAAATCAGTCGGCAAATCGTTGCTGGAATCTGACCGATCTCCAAGACGAGCTGCCCAAAATACTGGCGCAGCTTGAGAACTCTCCGCAAGCCATTGTTGCATTTTACTCCCGCACTCCGTTCGGCGAGTTCGCAAGTCTTGTCGAAGCAGGCAGAGAATATCCAGATTTTGCCGCATTCAAGCACGAGACTGGCAAGAATCTCGAAGATGCCTTAGCTTCGCTTGCTACCTGTTGGGGTCTACCTTTAGCAGACACCTTTGCCATGCTGCGGAGGATCAAAATCGGCCCGCATCATAGCTTCGAGGATTGGCCCCGTATCAATCTTGAAGAATTAAAAAGGTTGGTTTCCCGTGCCGATACAGCCCTTGCTGTTCTTGAATCCTTTCTCAATACCCACCAATCCAAGCTGCGGGCCTCTTCATTCATTATCACTCGTGATGATGTGCTTAACCATCTGAGAGAACACGGTTGCCTTCGGGTGCCTTTATATGAGGAAACGGAAATACTTGAGCAATTCCAGAGAATATCGGCCATCGGGCGGAACGACTGGCAGCGTACCATCGACGGGAAACCATTCCAACGCCCGGAATTCGATCAGGTTGTCGAACAGATGGAAAAAGGGGCGGCTACGGTGCTTGTGAAAGACCGGCCCGGTAGCGGCAAGACCTGCCTGCTCCTTGATCTGGCTGATCATATTGATGCGGATGACCGTTATGGCCTGCTCTTCATCAAAGGCGACCGCTTCACCACGGAGAGCAGCACGGCTGATCTGCCCGAAGATATTCTCGGTCTCTGCGCCCGCTTGTCAGAAAAACGCCGTGTGGTCGTGATCCTTGATTCGCTGGATGTCCTGTCCATGAATCGTGAGCATGGTGCGCTGGATAAATTTCTGCGGCTGATTGATCAGCTTCAGCATATCCCACGCATGACGGTGATAGCAGCCTGCCGTTCCTTTGATCTGAAATATGATCCCCTGTTGCGGGATAGAAAATGGCAGTGCGAGGTCACGCTTGCAGATTTTGATTATGAAAAGGTCGTTGCTCCGTTGCTCAACAAGTGGAACGTTGCGGAACATGATGTGGATACGCCGCTCCGTGAGCTGCTTCGGCTGCCGCAAAACCTACGCCTTTTCGAGACCGTGGCCCGTCGTGGCGGGCCGTACAATATCCGTTCAGTGCATGAGCTGCATGATGCCTATCTTGAGGAAGCAGTTCAGAAAAACTCCCTGCTTGGTGATGCCGCCATGCAGATACTGCGCGACTTGGCGGACAAGCTGCTGCGGGAGCGGACGCAATGGATCGCCCCGGCATCGTTTCTCATTCCTGAAGAAGTCCGTCGCGCTCTTGCAAGCTGCGGTGTGCTTCATCAGGATGGACAGGGAAAAATCGGTTTCGGCCATCAAACCTTGCTGGACAATCTGGCAGCCAAGTCCGCTTTTGCCCGTGGACAAACACTGGCCGATTTCATCAAGTCGCATCCGCCGTTTCCTTTCATCAGGCCAGCTGTCCGTTCTTTTGCCTTCCACCTCAGATCGTATTCAGCGAAATCTTTCAGGCAGCAGATATGGTCTGCCATTACCGACCCGGAGGTTGCTTATCATTTCAAACGTCTTCTGGCGGAATCTTTGATCGAAATTATTCCTGATGCTGACGATAGCTCGTTGATTAACCGCCTGATGCAACAGGAGCCTGAACTCTTCCGGCGTTTCTTCTGGCGGCTTAACAGCGATGCATGGTTTTGCTGGCTGACAGAGCATTGGCTACCGAATCTCGGTTCTGTTGAGAAGAACAGAGAATGGTACGCTCTTTTTGCCTCAAAGCTGGGCCAATGGCAAAACGCTTTCCCGAAAAAGGTGCAGGTCTTTTGGCAACGGGCCTTTGCGGAAGAATGGGATGAAAAAAGCAACCTTGTCTGGAGGGCCGTTTCCAGCCTTGATAAATTTCAGCATTGGCAGGTTAGCGGAATTGATTCCTTATTGAAGTTACTTTTTGATGAAAGCAACAACGATACGCATTTTCTCGGCAAGGCGATCAGCCAGTATGTTGCAGCCACCGGACAAGGCGATGATCTGCTGTGGCGGTTCATCACCAAAGACCTGAGCAGCGAGGATATGACCAAATGGAATATCGGTCAAAAGCTGCACTGTGATGAACATGACTTTCACCAGAAAGATTTCCTTGAGCAGCGGATGCTTACCTCGGAATACCTGCTGGACTTGGCTCTCAATGATCTGCAAAAATGGGCGGATGCTGGAATCAGTGATTATGACAGGGAGAGAGGCCGCCGACCGTACTCTGTCTTTCTTGACAGCACAAGCTGGAGCCAAACACATCATCAACTTAACCATCGCCATACTGATGATTTCACGATACTCCTTTATATTATCGAGCAGGTATTCAAACATCATTCTAGAGAAAATATAGCTTGGTGGCAGAAGCATGAACCACAGCTCAGGCAATCTTGGGAAGAGTCTATTATCTATCTGCTTCTGCTGGCCTATCAGGAAAACCCTGAAGCGAATATAGCTGGAATTGTCACCCTGCTTTCGGATAAAAAATTGTTGCGCTACGGACGGATAGAGCATGAATTGAGTAAACTGGCGGGCATGTCATTTCACCTGCTCAATGATTCAGATCAGGAACTATTGCAACGAACTATTCTCAGTCTGTATGAGGATGAAGACTGGGGTGATGAACGATGGGTTCAACAACAAAGATATGATTATTTGGTCTGGATTCCGGCTATGTTTCGCGTGCCGGAGGTGCAGCATCTTATTGACCAGCTGGCTCAGCCTCTTGGTTCTCCTCTTCCTCTGCCGCAAGTTTATCTTTCATCAATAGACAACGGACCAATTGTTCCTTTGGAGCAGCTACTCCAGTTAAGTGACACGCAACTCTATCGACTGCTTTCAGACTTCGACATTCTTTCTGCTAACGAAGCTCGCTCTTTTGTTGGTAAAAAAACCAACAAACAAGACATGTACAGAAGGATGAGACGATGGGACGCGATTGAGAGGGTGCTCTCCGAAGCTGCCGCCTATGACCCGCTACGCTATTTTGCTCTTCTACAGGAGTTTAAAATTCAGAATCTGAATGCAGGATATTCTATTGGTATCCTACAAGGAATTGCCAATCATCTGCGCTATCGCTTTGGTAATCTGAGATCATCCGATAAAGATTGGCAACCTGTTGAGCCAGCTCCCGATGGTGATATCCTTGCTGAAATCCTGCTTAATATTGTTGAACGATTTGATCCCGTCTGGCAAGACGGCTATGCCATAAGCCATATCATCGAAGCCTGCTGTAAAATAGTTGAAGATGCCGCTTCATCAGAACGGCTTGTTTTCCTCCTCTTCCGTCTGCGCAAACATCCAGACCCGGAAAAAATAGAACAGCGGATTTTGAGACAAGATAAGAAGGAAATCACCTCCTATGATCTTCAGCATGACGCAATAAATCGCGTCCGTGGCGTTGCGGCTGGCGCGGCAATGACCTTATGCAACCGCTTGCTGGAGAAAGAAATAGAACCGCCGGAACTGCTCTTCCCCCTGCTGCGTCATTATGCGCTGGATCATGTTTTGTCCGTTCGAGCCGCTCTGCTGGACGACCTGCCCATGCTGACCTATAAACGGCATTCCTGGGGCTGGCAGCTCTTTGAGGATATATTCCGAGATGGTCCGGCACTCCTCTGGCCCCTTGCAGAACGCCATCTTTACCATCAATATCACGATCATTTTGACAAAGTCGCTCCCTGCCTTGACCGCATACAGCAAGAGACCCCGGCTGAGGCTGGCGAGGCATGGGGACGAATTACCGCTCTTACATCCTTGGACGGGCATCTACCGCAAGACAGCCTTTTTGCCCAGCTCGAACAAGCAGACCAACCGAAGCAATGGAAAGGTGTGGCTCAGGTCTTTACCGCCAATATTGAGCGGCACAATGACGACTGTATGAAAGGATTGCGCAGGATTCTTGAGCGGGAAGAGATCGACAAAGATACCTTGAGTTCTGTCAGCAATGCCTTTAATCTTGAGAAAAATGGGAAGCTACTGGAACCCGGCTTTGCTACTTCGATTATCAAAAAAATGCAGATTGATGACAACAGATTTCACTGCTCCCAACTCTTCGATTGGATTGCCTGGCTTGCACAGAAAGATGCGGAGGCTTCGATTGAAGTCTGTGAATGTCTATTGAAAAAAATTGAGGGCAGCAATGCAAACATCAATCAGTTGTGGGATACAGAAGCCCTGCTTTCTGCGCTAACCAGTATTCTCCGGGAAGCTGACGAAAGCGAGGATGAAGCAATGATCAATCGGGCTGTACGGTTGCAGGATCAGTTTTTACGGATGGGCCTGCACGGAATGGAGGAATTTCTGGAGCAGGCGGCAAGGTTGTGAATATCTAAGAATTACAACATGAAAACATCTCCCAGAAAAAGAATGGAACTCAAACCCCTACCAACCAGCATCCAAACATTCTGCGACCTGATCAACGGCGGATACCTCTACATTGATAAGACGCAATATCTCTACGAGCTGATCCGAGACCCCAAGGGCGTCTATTTCCTCGCCAGACCGCGCCGTTTCGGCAAAAGCCTGCTGATTTCCACCCTGGACGAGATTTTCCAGGGCAATAAAGAGCTGTTCAAAGGGTTGTGGCTCTATGACAGTCCCTATCAATGGCAGCAGCATCCGGTCATTCGGATTGATTTCAGCCGCCATCGCATTCGGAATGAAGCAGACCTGGAAGTACGGATTCATCGCCACCTGAGTCTCATCGCCCGGCAATATAACATAGACCTGCCGGACGCTCCTTTTGACATCCAGTTTGAAGAGTTGATTTTATCAATGGGAGCGGAAAAACAGGTTGTTATCCTTATTGACGAGTACGACAAACCGTTGATCGACAACTTGGAAAGACTAGAAGATGCCCAAGCTATTCAACAGGTAATGAGGGAGTTCTATACGGTTATAAAGTCTATGGATCAGTATATCCGTTTTGTCTTTATCACGGGTGTCAGCAGGTTCAGCCGGGTCGGGGTCTTCTCGTCCATGAATAACCTGCTTGATCTGACAATGCATTCTGACTTTGCCGGATTGCTGGGATTGACCGAAGAGGAGATCAGGCATTCTTTTCAAGGCTACCTGACGAAATTTGCCAAAGAAAAAAATATTCTCGAGGATGCCTTGCTGGATAAGATGCGCCGATGGTATGACGGGTTTCGTTTTGTCGAAGGTAGCGAACGGCTCTACAATCCTTTTTCCACCATGCATTTTTTTCATAACCGACGCTTTGCCAATTATTGGTTTGAAACCGGTACCCCCTCTTTTTTGATTAAGCTTATCAAAGAACAGAATTTTGATGTCACCCAGCTCGAACAGCTTGAACTACGAGAAACCGCCTTCAGTACCTATGACCTGGAAAACTTGGCCGTCATCCCGCTGCTGGTCCAGACCGGCTATCTGACCATTAAAGATTTTGACCCAGAGAATCGGAAATACACCTTGGGGCATCCCAATTATGAGGTCAAAGACGCTTTTTCTGTGCATCTGCTGGGAGCCTTCAGCTCGGTGAACTACGGGCTCGGCGAGTCCTATCTCTGGAAACTGATTGATGCTTTGCAGGATCAAGATCTGGAGCAATTTTTTACCATCCTGGATATCTTCTTTGCCAACATCGACTACCAGCTTCATCTGAAATATGAAAAATATTACCAGACCATTTTCTACCTGATCTTCCTGCTGCTCGGCTTACGGGTTGAGGCCGAGGTGGAGACCAATAAGGGCCGGATTGATGCAGTGGTGGAGTTGAAAGAAGCGATTTTTCTCTTTGAATTCAAGCTAGATGGCAGCGTAGATGAGGCCCTGCGCCAGATTATAACGCGTGAGTATTATCAGAAATACAGCCTGAAGGGGAAACCGGTGACCTTGGTGGGTGTCAACTTCGACAGCCGCAAACGCGGGGTAGCCGAGTGGCGGAGTGAGGTTGCCGAATAAGCCGAGAAAAAACGGCATGTTTCATGCTCGGCACGGGTCCCGTTCAATGCATCACCTCTCAAGATGTAATTCAGCAGGTATTCGTACTCGGCCCTCCTGAGCCAAATTCTTCTGGCTGTGAAAGTCGAAATCGCTGTAAATGCAAACTTGATCGAAGGTTTTTTTTCATATAGCATCATAATGATGCGTTTTGCCTTAAACGGAACCAGCGGGCTACCTTGGACCGCACAAAGGTCATGGATTTCTGACAGAGGAGAATACTTATGATTGTAGAGCTCGTCAAACTGGGATTTCTCGGATTCGCGACGGCGATCCTGATCCTTTCCTACCTTCTCCTCCAGAAGGTAATGGCATCAAAAGACTTTGAGGGAGAAGATCTGAAAATTCGATGCCGCGAGATCAGACTGTTCATGCTCATGTCCTTTGGCGTTATTCTTGTCGGCATGACATGGGATCTGCTGGATCCGAAGGTAAATGTCAGGTTTGATGTCTCTCCAAAAGAGATCACCAAAGAGATGGAGGTAAGGGTAAGTGCCGCCCCGGTGAATATCAACGGAGAGGATGTACAGATGCAAAATAGAAATGAAGTATCCATCGATCTGACTGCATTGGATAGGAAAATATTTCGGTTGGAGACTGATGCAGCAGGAATTCAAAATTACCTGAAGGTTATGAAAATACAGCAGGCACAGGCACTCCTCCATGATGCGCCCCAGACAGAGGAGGCAGGGATATGAAACTACTTATACAACTTTTCGCTCTTGTTCTCCTGGTCCCGATAGCTGTGGCCCAAGATGCAGTGCAAAACGATGTTCCTTCGGAAGCAAAGGCCCAGCATGCCGTAGCAGAATCATATAAGAACCGCGATCTCCTGGAGCAAAGCCAGCAGGAATATACCGAGCTGCGGAAAAAATATCCGAACAGTTTTTCCATTGTTTACGATGACGGTCGCCTCCTGGCCCAGCTGAAGGAATATCAGGCGTCAGCAGAAGCTCTGGGAGTAGCTCTGAAGCTCGGAACGAGTCGCGACCAGCTTCCTGATCCATCGCTGTACAACACCATCGGCTATGTTCATATGATGCTGGGAGACTTTGATCGGGCCTTGGAATATTTCAAGATGGCAACAGCCCCGGAAATATACAAGCGCCTGAGCCAATCGTCCAGGATGAAGCTCCATAATAATACAGGGTATGCCTTGAGGCTTGCAGACCGTTATGAAGAGTCCTTAGATGAATTTGCCAAGGCTCGGGAGCTGGGCAGCTACAAGGCTGTCAAAAACATCGAAGAGGTAAGATCTCTGATCGAAACCCAGGAAAAGCAGAATCCTGATCTGCCCGGCATCTTTGCTGTGGTGATCCACAGCACAAGAAAGAAAGAACAGCTTGATACTCTCACCCGTCGTTTGACGAAAAAAATTCAAGCTGTGGCCTCCAAGGAAAATCAACAGAAGCTGAACAAGCCGGTTGTCTATGTGGCGCAGAACGGCATGTATTCCATTACGCTGGCGAGCAACTCCAGTTACGCCAAGGCCCGAGGATTACTTTCTGTGGTCAGAAAGGTCATCCCTGATGCCTTTGTCTCCTCAACCACAAACTGGGATCCGTATCAAATCGCAGGAAAACTGGTGCCGATGCCGAGGCAGGAAGCTCCTATGGACAGATCTGGCGAGTAACCTTGCCAACACCTCTGCCGCAGAACCGACGTCCTGTTCGGTTCTCCGGTTCTGATGAGGAATTTAACAAGAAATATCTTACCCGTTATACCGGGTGTCGTAGGGGCGAATCCCTGTGTTCGCCCTTGAATATCGGACAGGCACAGGGGCCTGCCCCTACAGCTTCTTTCCACCCTGTTCTTCCTGCCCTCCCCCTAAAACCGTATACAGGGCAACCTGATTAGCCAACCGGGCCAGCCGAAGGGAAATCACCGCCTGCTGCTGGCCATAGAGGGAGCGGTGGGCATCCAGCACACTGAGATAGCTGTCTAGGCCCATAGTGTAACGTTTATCCGAAAGTTCATAGGTTGCCTCGGCTGACGCCACCAGGGCCTCCTGGGCCGCCAGTTGCTCGCTGATTGTTCCCTGCACAGCCAAGGCATCAGCAACTTCCTTAAAGGCGGTCTGCACGGTCTTTTCATATTGAGCCAGCAGAATCTTCCGGTCTGTCTCGCTGGTCTCCAAAGCAGACCAGACCCGGCTGTCAAAAATGGGGATCTCAAGCTTCGGCACAAAACTCCAGATGCCACTACCGGAACCAAAGAGCCTACCCAGATCATCGCTGGCCGTGCCTGCCGAGGCAGTCAGGGAGATACGGGGAAAAACCGAGGCCCGGGCCGCGCCGATATAGGCATAGGCCCCCTTGAGCTTATGCTCCGCCGCTCTAATATCGGGCCGGTTAAGCAACACAGCAGAGGGCAGGCCGGGGTCAATCTCCTTGAGCGCAGCCACAGAGCTCAGCTCCTTGGGCAGGAGTTTTTTGGACACAGGCTTACCGACCAGCAGATTCAGGGCATTGCGGTCCTGGGCCACCCGCTGGGTGAAACGGGGTACATCCCGCTTGGCCGCCTCTACCTCGGTCTGGGCCCTGCGCAGATCAAGCTCGTTAGCCAGCCCGTTCTGATAGCTCTTGTCGATCAGATCATAGGAGTCCTGCTGGCTTTTCAGGGTGGCCTTGGCTAATTTGAGATTTTCCTGGTCTGCTGCCAGGGTCAGGTAGGCACGGGCCACCTGACTGATCAGGGCCAGTTCCACGCTGCGGCGGGCCTCGTCCGTGGCCAGATATTCTTCCAAGGCCTGATCGGTCAGATTGCGGATGCGACCGAAAAAGTCCAGCTCCCAAGAGGGGATCTCCGCCTTGAGGGTATATCTCTCTGTTGCTCGCGGTTGGCCGGGTTCCACCAAATCAGCAGAAAACCGCTGCCTGTCCATACTGCCGCTGCCGTCAACAGCCGGGTACATACCGGTGCGATGGACCCCGTACATGGCCTGAGCCCGTTCCACATTCAGGGCCGCTATCCGCAAATCACGGTTATTCTCCAAGGCCCTCTTGATGACCTTGCGCAGCTTGGCATCGGTAAAAAACTCCTGCCAGGGAATCCCTGCAGCCTGCTCCATCGCATCCTCCTGGAGCTCTTTATAGGCATCTCCTTGGGGCCATTCTACCGGTACAGGATCTTTCGGTCGAAGATACTCCGGGGCCAAGGTGCATCCGCTGGATAACAGCAGAGTAGCTACGGCAGCTAAAGATAATCTCTGTATTTTTCTCATGATGACGGCACCTCCGTGGGGCGGGAAACATCAAACGGCTTTGCTTGTTCAGATGGCTTCTGCTTATCCTCTTTCTTACCAAAAATCTGGGAAACCAGAACAAAGAAAAGCGGAATAAAAATCAAATCAATAAAGGTGGCAGACAACATACCGCCGCAAACCGCCGTACCCAAGGCATTCATCGCGCCTGCACCTGCGCCTCCGGCAAGGGCCAGCGGCAGTACCCCGAAGAAAAAGGCCAACGAGGTCATCATAACCGGGCGAAACCGGGTCTTAACCGCATCCAAGGTGGCCTCAATCAGGCCCTGCCCTGCTCCCATCCGTTCCTTGATGAACTGAATAATCAGGATAGCGTTCTTGGTGGACAGACCCATAGTGGTCAAAAAGCCGATCTGAAAATACACATCATTGGGCATTTCGCGTAACGAGGAAGCAACAATGGCCCCGAACACTCCCAAGGGCAGCATGAGCAAGTTCGCCAAGGGAATCGTCCAGCTCTCATACAGAGCTGCCACGCAGAGAAAGATGACAAAGATAGAAAAAGCGTACAGTAACGGCCCTTGCTTGGTCGCCATCTTCTCCTGATAGGACAGACCGCTCCAGTCAAAACTGATCCCCAGGGGCAGTTTGCCGACCAGCTCTTCCATTGCCGTCATGGCCTCACCCGTGCTATGACCAGCCGCTGGCTGGCCCTGGATATTCATAGAAGGGAAGGCGTTATAGCGTTCCAGCTTAGGTGCGCCCTTGCTCCAGCGACCGCTGGCAAAGGCGGAAAAAGGGACCATCTTCCCGGCAGTGTTGCGCACATACAAGCGCTCCAGGTCTTGCGGCAGTTTACGATACGGCGCATCAGCCTGGACATAAACCTTCTTGACCCGACCTGCCTGGATAAAATCGTTCACATAGGAACTCCCAAAGGCCGTAGCCAAAGTGCTATGGATGGAACCGAGCGGCACGCCCAAGGCCCCGGCCCGATCCCAGTTCACATCCACCCGATACTCCGGCGTATCCATCATGCCGTTAGGGCGCACGCCCATCAGGCGCGAATCCTGGGCCGCCATACCGAGCAACTGATTACGGGCCGCTGTCAGGGCCTCATGCCCCAGACCACCTCGATCCTGGAGCTGGAAGTCAAAGCCGTTGGCCATACCCAGCTCCAGCACTGGCGGGGGGGGAAAGGCAAAGACCTTTGCCTCTTTAATCTGCGACAGGGCCCCCATAGCCCGGCTGGCAATGGGTTTGACCTTGAGATCAGGGCGCTGCCGTTTTTCCCAGTCCTTGAGCTTAACAAAGCTCATCGCCAGATTCTGGCCCTGACCACCAAAATTGCGCCCGGAGATGGTCATGACGTTTTTCACTGCCTCTGGCTCGTTTTCCAAAAAATAATTCCGAACCTTGGTCACCACGGCCTCAGTCTGCTCCAGAGTGGAACCGGAAGGCAGCATAATCTGGACCAAAACCATGCCCTGATCTTCGTCCGGGATATAGGAGGTGGGCATCTGCTGGAAGAGGAAACCGACCAGGGCCAGGATCAACAGGTAAAAAACAAGAAAGATAAACTTTGCCCGGAGAGAAAAGGCGACAAAGCGGACATAGAGATTACGGATGCCACCGAAGCACCATTCAAAGACCTTGAAAAAGGGGCGCATAAAGAAGATGGCGTTTTCTGAGGGCTCGTGTCCGGCTTTTACTGGGCGTAGGAAAGAAGCGCAGAGCACCGGGGTCAGGATCAGGGCCACGACCACGGAGAACAACATGGCCGCGATCAGGGTGACGGAAAACTGGCGATACAGCACCCCGGTGGAGCCGGGAAAAAAGGCCATAGGTCCGAAAACCGCTGAAAGTACCAGCCCGATACCGATCAAGGCGCTGGTGATCTCATCCATAGACTTGGCTGTGGCTTCCTTGGGTGAGAGCCCCTCCTCGCTCATGATCCGTTCCACATTTTCCACCACCACGATGGCATCATCCACCAGCAGACCGATGGCCAGCACCATAGCGAACATGGTCAGCATATTGACCGAATACCCGGCAAAGCCGAGCACCGCAAAGGTACCGAGCAGAACCACGGGCACGGCAATGGTCGGGATAATGGTGGCCCGGATATTGCCCATGAACACGTACATAATGATAAAGACCAAGATAATCGCTTCAAACAAGGTTTTGATCACCTCATCGATGGAGACCTTGGTAAAGGGGGTGGTGTCATAGGGATAAATCACCTTCACACTCGGCGGGAAGAACTTGCTCATCTCTGCCAGCTTCTGCTTGATCGCATCCGCTGTCTCCAAGGCATTGGCCCCGGCAGCCTGGCGCACTGCCATACCGGCGGCAGGGCGACCGTTGCTCCGAACCACGGAGTCGCTGCGCTCGATAGCCAATTCGGTACGGCCCACATCCTTGACCCGGACCGCAGAACCGTCTTGGTTGATCCGGATCGGGATCTCGGCAAATTCCTCCGGGGTCTGCAAGAGATGCTGCACAACAATGGGCGCATTGAGTCGCTGTCCTTTTTCGGATGGCGTCCCGCCCAGCTGCCCGGCAGAGACCTCCACATTATAGGAGCGCAGGGCCGTCATCACGTCGGCAAAGGTCAGGCTATAACTGGTCAGCTTATCCGGGTTGATCCAAATCCGCATGGCGTACTGGGACCCGAAGGGCTGGACCTCGCCGACACCGGGGATACGGGCCAGGACTTTTTCCAGATTGGACTGGGCATAATCCTGGAGATCGCTACTGCTCATGCTCCCGTCTTCCGAGATCAGGGCCGGAATCAACAGCCAGTTACGGGTGGACTTGCTCACCTTCACCCCGGAACGCTGAACCACGTCCGGCAGACTGGCCAGGGCCAACTGGAGCTTATTCTGAACCTTGGCCCAAGCCAAATCCGGGTCAACACCGGCGGCAAAGGTCAACTCCACTCGCGCTGTACCGGCTGAGGAACTGGTGCCGGAGAGGTAGATCATATCGTCCAGCCCGGTCATCTTCTGCTCGATGACCTGGGTGACGGTATTCTCCACGGTCTCGGCGGATGCGCCTGGAAAAAAGGCATCAATGGCGATGGCTGGCGGCGCGATGGGTGGATATTGGGCTATGGGCATCTGGTAGATGGACAGTGCGCCCAAGGCCATGATGATGATAGCGATGACCCAGGCAAAAACGGGTCGTTCGAGAAAAAACTTTGAGAGCATCAGACGCTCCTTATGGGTGCTTGGTTCGTCATTTGATTGTGCGATGTATTTTTATTATATTTTCGTAGGGGTAGACCTGTGTGTCTACCCACAATACAAGGGCGGACACGCAGGTCCGCACCCGCCCTCGATTATTCCCTCTAAAATGGCGTGGATGATGGCGGCAATCTGGTTGTCCAGATCCAAATCGCCTTCAGCTATCTCATCCAAAACTGACTCCTGCTCGGTCTGCTGTTTCGGCTTTGCTACCGTCTGCATCCCTTGAAAGCCAACATACGCTTGCCAGGATTTGATCAGGCATGCAAGCA
>CBFDDU010000081.1:0-15372 GCA_965603655.1 uncultured Candidatus Electrothrix sp.
TCTTTTGCAAACCATCATGCGGGGCGAGCAGGTGACTGCGGAGCAGTGGCCGGATCGGGTGCAGATTCTCGGGTGGATTGCTGATTTTGTTCTGTTTGGTAGTGAGGCAGAACAGGCTGATGTGGTGAATCAGCTTCTGAAAAAGGCGGAGCTGCATCAACCCAACCGGGCTTATCACCTGCTGGTCCAGGCCGGTGTCTGGGGAAAAGATGAAAATCTCCCCCTGCTTCGAGCAGAACAGCCTGTGGAATTCAGCCTGGAGTTGCTGGCTCATGCTGAACGTCTAAAAGAGCCCACTGCGAAAGAACTCTTGGCAGATCCCAAGAGGAAAGACTTTCGGGGCCTGAATACCCTGACCATTGACGGGGCTTCCACCCGTGATTACGACGATGCCCTCCATGTGGAAGAGCTTGAGAACGGTGATGTCCTCGTTGGCATTCATATCTCGGATGTCAGTTATTTCCTCACCCCCAAAGATCCCCTGTTTCTCGAAGGCATGGAGCGGGCCACCTCCCTCTATTTTCCAGAAGGGCAGATTCCTATGATGCCCAGGGAGCTGTCTCAGGGTGTGTTTAGCCTGATCAAGGACAGGGTGCGCCCAGCGATCAGTTTTCTGGTCAAGGTTTCGCCGCAGGGCGAGATCAGGAACAGTCGAATTGTCCCCAGTGTTATTCAGGTGAAACGTCAGCTCAGCTACACTGAGACGGATAAAATGATGGAAACCGATCGGGATCTGAGCCTGCTCAATCGGGTTCGACAGCAGCTGCGTCTGAAGCGAGTTGAACGCGGGGCCCTCCTCCTCTCCTTTCCAGATGTCAATATCTATGTCAATAATCAGGGCAAGGTTTCCATTAATCTCAGCCCCTCTGACAGCCCGTCCCGGAATCTGGTCTCGGAATGCATGATCCTGGCCAACGGAGTGGCTGCTGACTATCTTGCTGCCCAGGAGGCACCGGGCCTGTTCCGTTCCCAGCCGCCTCCCAGAAAACGCCTAATTTCTGGAGTCCAGAATAGTCTTCAGGATATTGCCTGCCAGCGCCGTTTTCTTGCACGGGGAGAGCTGACTGTCCACCCCAAACCCCATTCCGGTCTCGGCCTGAACTGTTACACCACCATCACCTCGCCCATTCGCCGTTTTCTTGATACCGCCATGCAACTCCAGATTTCGCACATGATTCACGGGCGGGGTATGTTATTTTCCGCTGATATGTGTAAGAATTTTGCTGGCACGATTCAGCAGAAACTGGGCCGAGCCAATAAGGTGCGCCAGCACCGGCATCGTTATTGGGTTCTCCGTTATTTGGAAGATTGGGTCGGGAAAAGGGTTTCTGCTTTGGTGGTCAGTCATGGTCCCAAGCGGGTCAACCTGCTTCTGATGGATTGCCTTTTTGATATTGATCTTCCTGCCAATCCTTCCTTTCCGGTAGACCCCGGTGATACGGTCAAGGTTCGTATCAGCAAGGTTAGTGCCTTGGAGAACGCCCTACGGGTAGATTGGTGAGCCTTGCCGATTACAGCGCTCACGCGTGGCCAGAGAAGATGATGGGTTACAGCTGATCTTGTTGGGGCGGTAGCGGTTTGTCTTTAAGATTTTTTTAGGTACTTTGGAAGGCTTACATTAAAATAATGGGAAGAATTATCGGGACAGGAGCGAGTGACGGAAAAGAAGAGGAATCCTCTCTCCACAGCTTTGGGCAGGTTACCCCTGAAAAAATAATGAAACCGGATAAACCCGAAGCACCGTATAGAGGCAAATACAGTCTTCTGGAGAAGTTACAAGAGTCTTTCTCTGATCCCTCCCTGTCGCAGGATATACTGCGGGAAAATGGTTGCGCCTTGGCCGAGGAGTACACGGCAATTTTGCAACAACTTGTCCAGCTTGCTGCGTTGAGCGATACGACGCAACGTAAGCTGTTCAATGCAGATTTCAAGATACAGGAGCAGCAGCAAGAGCTGGAAAGAAAAAATGCTCGCTTGGAGCTGGAAATAGCCGAACATATAGAGCTGAGAAAGCAGCTCCAGCAACGGACAGAAGAGCTGGTTACGACCAATAACCGGTTGACGAGGACCATCAATGAGCTGACGCAGCGTAATCTTGAGATCATGACTCTGCAACAGCTTGGTGGATTTCTCCAGGCCTGCGAGTCTGAAGGAGAAACTTTTCATGTCCTGATCAGCACCTGTCGGCGCCTGTTTCCTTCAGATGCAGGTTATCTCAGCCTGCTGGATGATTCCTTGAAATCGCTCAGAGTTGTCGGATTTTGGGGCGACAGCAGGTACAAAAATCTTGAATTTGATCAGCAGCAGTGCTGGGCTGTCCGACGGGGAAAGGCGCATGCTGTTTGGGATCCGAAGATTACCCCGCTCTGTCCCCATTTAGGGATTCCCTCAGACGAAAGTTCTCTTTGTGTCCCCATGACGGCGCATGGGCAGGTGCTTGGTATGATGCATCTGCTGATACATTCGGGAAAAGCGAAACAGACAGAGAAGGAACGGGAACAGTTATTTGAAGCAAAGCAACGCTTGTTTGTGAACATGGCAGATCGCTACGCCATGAGTTTGACGGATTTAAGGTTGCGCGAAACCTTGAAGGTCCAGGCCATTCGAGATCCCTTGACCGGTCTGTATAATCGTCGCCATATGGAGGCCTCGTTTCATCGCGAGATCAGTCGGGCCCAGCGCCATGATGTGCCTCTTGGGGTGATCATGATTGATATTGATCATTTTAACGTGTTCAATGATACCTACGGCCATGATCTGGGCGACAGGGTACTCAGTGAAATCGGAGCGTTTATCCAGGAGCATGTTCGCGACGAGGACATCGCCTGCCGTTACGGCGGGGAAGAAATTATTATTATTCTGCCCGGAGCATCGTTGCGAAATACCCATCGGCGAGCAGAGCAGCTGCGTGCTGGTATCGAAGGGCTGGTGGTGGAAATGTATGGTGAGGAGCATACCGTAACCGCCTCCTTGGGCCTTGCCATTTTTCCAGAACACGGAGCAAGCAGCAAAGAGGTGATCAGGGCTGCTGATAGTGCCTTGTATGAGGCAAAAAATAAAGGGAGAAATCGAGTTGTTCTTGCATTCAAGGCCTTGCCGTCTTCCTGTGAGGATGAGGATATGTCTTGATTTGCTTGGCAGGAAGCCTGTGAGGCTGATTGCTGGAGGGCTACCTGCCTGTCAGGCGTGGAGAGTGCAAATTGCTGTTCCAGCTTGACAGGGGCTCTGTGGATTGGTATCACATAATAAGGAAAAGAATGGCGCTCTGCCCTTAATAACTAGAGAATACAATGAAGAAAAAACGAACAATCTATCTTGATTCTTTCATAATTTTATCCATCTTTCTCACCTGCTTTTTTTCACAACCTGTTTTTGCCCAAGAAGAACCTGATGATGTGCTGGCAACCGTTACTGAAGCGCTCAAGCAGTATAAACTCGGTGAGTTTGCCGGGGCAATCTCCAACCTTGATTATGCCACCCAGCTGATACGCCAGAAAAGAAGCGAACGCATGAAGGCCTTATTGCCTGAGCCATTGAGCGGCTGGCAGGCCAAGACTGCCACTGCCCAGGCCTTGGGTATAGCAGTCTTCGGGGGCGGGATGACAGTGAGTCGCGATTATTACACTGACAAAGGAGCATCCCTTTCCATTGAGATGGTCTCTGACTCGCCGGTGCTTCAATCTATTATGACCATGCTCAACAACCCTATGTTTGCCGGAGCTGCTGGCGGTATCATTAAGACCATCAAACGGCAGCGTGCTATGATCAAATACGATGAAAAGGATCGTAAGGGGGAAGTTGATATCGTGGTTGCCAGTCGCTTTATGGTTACCGTCAAAGGGCATGGGATTGAGCGGGAGACCCTGCTGAAGTTTGCTGAGTCTGTTGATTTTGATGCCTTGGCCAAGAACTAGGCAGAACCTCTCAGGTTGAGGTTGAGGCTCAGCGTCTGGCTGCTTCAAAAAAACAAAGTCCTCCCGGGGAGTGCCTAAGAGGTTTTTTCTGTGTGAGGCAAGCCCCCTGTTACCCTGACCGGAATTGGCCTTCTTCTTAGGGTGACAGGGGCTTTTTTTATCCTGTTGTAACTTTGACGGATTATCTGAACAAGAAAAACTTTCTTTTATTTATACAATGAGCGAGCAGCAGAAAAAACAGTCCTATAATCGGCCTGTCACGGATGAGGCTATTTTTAAGGTAACCAAGGAAATAGTGGTCAAGTTTATTGAAATTGGCCGGGTGACTCCTGGGAATTTCGAGGAAAATTACGAGCGGATTTTCAATACGGTCAGGAAATCGGCAAAGGAGTTGTCATGACAACCCGGCTTGATCCGCAGCTCAATGTTGCGCCGGATGATATTCGCCATATCCATATCATGGGGGTCTGCGGTACCGGGATGGCTGCCATAGCCGGGATGCTGAAGGAGAGCGGTTACAGGGTCACTGGTTCGGATCAGAATGTCTATCCGCCCATGTCCGATTTTCTTGCTCAAGCTGGAATCGAGGTTATGCAGGGGTATGTGCCGGAGAATTTGGAGCCACGTCCAGATTTGGTTATTGTCGGCAACGTGATCCAGGCGGTGTTCCCGGAAGCGCAGCGTCTTGCCGAGCTCGGTATTCCGTACCTGTCCATGCCCCAGGCCCTGGCCCATTTTTTCCTGAGCGGAGAAGAACCGAAGAAATCGCTGGTGGTTGCCGGAACCCACGGCAAGACCACGACTTCATCCCTGCTGGCTTCAGCCCTGCATCGGGCAGACTGTTCTCCTGGTTTTCTTATCGGCGGTATTGTCGAAGCCTTTGGCCGTAATTATCGCCTCGGTGAAGGGGAGTATTTTGTCGTGGAAGGGGATGAGTACGATACGGCCTTTTTCAATAAGGTCTCCAAGTTTCTCCATTACCGTCCCCATTTCGCCATCCTCACCTCCATTGAGTTTGATCACGCGGATATCTTTGCTGATCTTGAAGCGATCAAGGAGTCCTTTGCCCGTTTTGTCAGCCTGATTCCCCAGGATGGGGCCTTGATTGCCTGCATGGATGATCCTGTGGTTGCAGAGATTGCAGCGCAATCCACAGGCCCGGTTATCAGCTACGGGACCGGCAACGACTGCTTTTGGCAAGTACGTGAGCTGACAGTCAACGGACTGAGCTCCTCTTTTGCTGCGTACAAGGACGATGTCCTGTTCGGTGAATTTACCCTACCCATGCCCGGTCGCCATAACGGGCTCAATGCCTTGGCCGTGATTGCCCTGATGGATCATCTCGGGATCAGTCAGGATGCTATCAGAGAAGGGTTGGCCTCCTTTGAGGGGATTAAGAGACGGCAGCAGATCCGGGGAGAGGTTGACGGTATTACGGTGCTTGATGATTTTGCTCACCATCCCACAGCGGTCCGGGAAACTGTACAGGCCCTGCGTCTGGCCTGGCCGGACCGGCGTTTGCTCATTGTTTTTGAGCCCCGAACCAATTCCAGCCGGCGGGCGATATTTCAGCAGCAGTACGAGCAGGCCTTTAACGGGGCTGATCAGGTTATTGTGCGGGAGATTGTTCCGCTGGCCAATGTGCCTGCTGATGAACAGTTTTCCTCCGGGCAATTGGCAGCTGCCTTGAATGATCAAGGAATCCCTGCTGAATATTTTTCTGATACTGCTGCGATCCTCGCCTTTCTTGCGAAGCAGGTTCGGTCTGGTGATGTTGTTGCAATTCTCTCCAACGGTGGCTTTGATAATATTCATGAGCAGCTGCTGGGGCTCCTCAACGAGAGGGATAAACAGGAGTAAATTGAAGGAGTCTGGCCGCTCTTTTTTCTTTTTTTCTGTTTGTTCACTACAAATACTATATACTATCAGTAGTACGTTGTGGTCCATGAGGGGCCTGAGAACCAAAAGAGGAGGTGGAGATAATGAGCTTAATCAAATGGAATGACAGCTTCAGTGTTAATGTGGTGAAGATTGACCAAGAGCATAAAAAATTGTTTGAAATAGTTAACGAGCTCACTGATGCCATGAAGGCTGGACATGGCAAGGATGTTCTCGGAAATATTCTGGATCGGCTGATCAGCTATACGGCCTCCCATTTTCAACTGGAGGAAAAATATTTCCAACAGGTGAAATATCCTGATGCTGCTGCGCATAAAAAAGAGCATGTTGCTTTTGTGGATAAAGTGGCTGATTTTAAAAAGGAATTTGACGATGGGAGGGCGACCGTCTCAGTCAATATTTTGCAGTTTCTCAGCAAATGGTTGCAAAATCATATCAAGGGGACTGATCAGAAGTACAGCAATTTTTTAAACGAAAAGGGAATTAAATAGCGTATCCTTTTTTTCTCCCACGAGAGAGGTTGCAGATAAACAGGGGGCGGAACGTTAGATCTGTGTCCGCCCTGTTGCACATTATCTCACTCATGTTTTTTCCTGTTCCCCTTCTTTTTTCTCTACCGAAGCCGCTGTATTCGGTCCAGCAATATCCTCTGCTCCCTGCTGAACAATAAACATCGCCGCAAGAATCAGGCCGACTCCCGGCAGTATCTGCACAGAAGGCAGGGGGTGACCAAGACCCCATTCGAGCAGGACGATGAATGGCGGATAGAGATAGCTATAGGCCATGACCCGTGTCGGTCCCAGAGAAAGGGTGCAGAGCTGACTGAGGAAAAAAGTTATTATTGTTGAGAAAATAGAGAGGTAGATGATGCCGCTCCAGATTTTTAGCGGCACGCTCCCCCAGGGCACAGACAGAAGCTGGTACCCAGAAAAGAGGAGAAGCCAGCCACAGCCGGTGACCAGGATCCAGAAGGTCATCAGCAACATGGGTTCTTCCTTATGGAAGAATTTGACCAAGGGCGTATAGAAGGCCATGAGCAGGCAGCTGCCGAAAAAAATCAGGTCGCCGGAGTTGAGGTTAAAGGCGAGCAGCTCAGCAGGACTGCCACGAAATAGAACCCATATCGCGCCGAGAGTGGCCGGAATCATGGCGATGAGCCTGTATTTTCCCAATCGTTCCTTGAGGAGTACTGCGCTATACAAGCCGGAGATACCCGGCACGAGAGTGAAAATCACCCCGGTATTCAGGGCCGTGGTTGACCGCATGGAGAGAAACATGAGCCAGAAAAAAGCGGTCAGGGTGAAGCTGATGCAGGCGTAACCGAAGAGGCGTTTTTTTTCTGGCAGATGTAGCCCGTATTTGTAGTGGATATAGGGCAGGAAGAGCAGGGATGCAATAGCGAAACGGAGCAGGGTGAGCACCGCAGGGTCCATGCCGTCGGCAATGGCCTTGCTCACCGTGAAGGAGGTGGAGACCAGAGCGGCGGTCAGCAGCATCATGGCGTGAACCGGCCAGAGTTGCTTCTTTTTTTGCTGCTGTGCGGCAGCATTGCTTTGTTTATGCTTCAAGGTTGAGAAGATTTTCGATTTCAAATTAATAAGGGTTAGACCCCTATTAATTCCATACACAGCCCGATACGATGAGGCACTTTCCAGGCAGGACCATACGCCGATCAGTCCGGTTTCAATCCGTTCTTGTTGTTGGCGTTCGTGGGCAAGTTCTTCTTTTCGAATACGCCATGTCGGAATACGGACAATGGATTGTCCACAGTTATCAAGGGCATATTGATCAGCAGTGTTGACTAGATCTTTTGTTTGGGCAACCATCCAGTTTTTATAATCTTTGTTGAGTACGCCTTTGGAGCAAAGAAAGCTCATTACTTCGGAGGCTGACATCAAGGGAAGAATTAACCCTTTGAAAACGATGCGATCAAATCCTGAGAGCACGCCCTTGACCAAACTCTCGTATGGCTTTTAAGGTGCTTGAACTTATGCTTGACGGTCATCAATCATTCCATACAGATAATGCCTGGCGATAGACCTGTGATC
Source organism: uncultured Candidatus Electrothrix sp. (assembly GCA_965603655.1). GTDB lineage: Bacteria > Desulfobacterota > Desulfobulbia > Desulfobulbales > Desulfobulbaceae > Electrothrix. The sequence goes on from CBFDDU010000081.1 coordinate 7,862, forward strand.
GGGAAATATCCAAGTCCCTGGAAATGAGCCGAACCGCATCTTTGAGTGAGGTCTGCCCTTTATCTCGGTACCAGAGGATCAACTCGTTGATATTTTCCGGCCGCTCCTCATGGGATTCCGGCTGACCATTGATGATCAGGACCAGTTCGCCCCGTACCCGACCGCTGGTCAGTTCCAGGAGCGTGGAAAGAGGGCCGGAGAGATGCTCTTCGTGGAGCTTGGTTAGCTCCCGAAACAGCTGGGCCTGTCGGTCCCCGAAGACACTGAGACAATCCTTCAGGGTCGCGTGAATGCGGTGGGGGGCCTCGTAAAAGACCAAGGGGCAGTTAAAGGCCTTAAGCGTATGGAGCTGTTTTGTTCGCTCCCCTGTTTTAGGTGCCAGAAATCCGCCGAAATAAAAGCCAGAACCCTGGATGCCGGAAACAGAGAGGGCTGTTGCCAAGGCTGAAGGGCCGGGAATGGGAATGACAGGGATGCCTTTTTGACGCGCTCCCTGAACCAAGATTGCTCCCGGATCAGAGATGCCCGGAGTCCCGGCATCAGAGACTAAAGCCACATCCGTCCCGTTACAGAGTTTATCAAGCAGGTAGGCTGTTTTTTTCTGCTCACTCTCTTTATTATAGCTGATCAGGTCGGATTTGATTCCCATATGCGCCAGTAACCTGCCAGTGTGGCGAGTATCTTCGCAGGCAAGGAGAGCCACTGAAGCAAGGGTCTCCTGCATGCGTTGGCTGATGTCGGACAAATTGCCGATGGGTGTTGCCACAATGTACAGCGAGCCTATATCTTGTTCGGTTTTCATAATGAATAACAGGTGGGAAGCATAACAGGTTAAGTCCTTTCAAAATCGTAGGTTCACTTGTACCTTATTCGGCCCATTCTTTCAGCCTCTTTCATAGAGCGATGAGAAAAAAGTTCATTTTGGCGGGCGGAAATGGTAACCTACAGGTGTTACGTTTCCATGACCATATTATGGGTATATGGCATTACACTGCAACTAATTATTTTCGTGGAGTGAAATGAAGGTAAAGAACATACTGACATTAGGTATAGGTGGTATAGGTTTAGGAATCTGTCTTGCTGGCTGTGGATCTGATCGCCCGTTTTCAGCCGAATACACCTCGCCGAATCAGGTCGTCATTATCTATCAGGGGAAACAATACACGTTAGATCGTTACGGTATTCCTGCTTCGGTCCCCTTTAGTTATCGTTTTGAAGACGATGGAGATCTTGACCTGACTATTGATGGCAAGTTGTATGAGGTGGATAGTCCCTATGATAGGGATAAGAAAAAGGTTAACAAGAAAACCAAGACGGTTAAAAAGAAACCAGCCGCCAAAGCAAAATAGTAAGTAGGGGCGATGAAAAAACGTTTAAAACGGTTCTATCTTTTTCTCCAGCGGGAGAATCTGCTGCATCTCTTCGCCGTCATTTTTGCGATTATTCTGGTGAGCAGTGTTCTGATAGCTTGGTTTGAACCGGATGTCTCCTTTGCCAGTGGGATATGGTGGAGCATTGTTACCCTGACCACAGTGGGATACGGCGATATTTCTCCTGCAACACCGGCAGGACGAGTGCTGGCTGTCCTTGTTATGTTTTTCGGTATAGGTCTGCTCGGTATGCTCAGTGCCGGTCTTGCCACGATGTTAATCAGCAGGAAGATGAGGGAGAACAGGGGAATGTGCCCTTCTACAGTTGAAGATCATATTATTATTTGCGAGTGGAATCATCGGGCAAAGGCTATCCTGAAGGAGTTGCGAGCTGACCCCCAGACCGCGCAGACCCCTGTGGTTCTTGTCGCTGATATTGAAGAAATACCGGTTGACGATCCCGACCTGCTCTTTATTCGGGGGGTGGTTTGTGAAGAAACCCTGGAAAAAGCCAACCTGGAAAACGCACAGACGATTATCGTGCTAGGCGATGATACGGCAGAGGCCATGGCCCGCGATGCCAAGGTCGTGCTCGCCACCCTGACCATTGAAAGCATGAATCCTGATGTTTACAGCGTGGTTGAACTGGTGGATAAACAGAATGAGCAGCATTGCCTTCGCGCCAATGCAGACGAGATCATTATCGGCAGTGAATTGAGCAGCCACCTGATAGCAAGTGCAGCCTCGGATCACGGTATCAGCAGGGTTGTCACGGAATTATTGAGCAGTCGCTATGGCAATGAGCTCTACTCTATGCCGGTCCCCGCAGAGATGGCCGGGAAGAAATATCTGGATATTTTTATTGCCATGAAGACAGAATATAATATCACGGTGTTTGGTATTCAGAAGGGAAGGGCCGGAGCCTTTCTTCCCAATCCTGATGCCGACTATCCTGTGACGGCAGAGGATCTGCTGCTGGTCATTTCCAAAGACAGAATCAAAAAATAATCTGAAAACAATTTTGCTATCCCTGTTCTTCTTGCTCGCGCCGGGCTGGAATGAATAAAAAAGCTGGAGAACCTGTGTTACGCTGGATGGAGTGATTATGAGAGAGCTTCTGCTGCTTGACCTTGCCGGGTTTCGTTGCGGTGTCTGGAAAAAGGATATTCTTTCTCATGAAGAACAGGCCATCCACTGGCTAACGGATAATAACGGAGCCGTGACCGCCATCGCTATGATGGGTGCGCATCCGGTCAGCCTAGCAGACCTGTCGTATTGTATCGGGCTGGGTTCTGTATCACGTAGAGCCAAAAGATATCCGGTGCTTGTTCCTGCTGATCATGATCTTTCTGTCAGCTTTGTTGTGGAGCAGGAAGTGGGCATGGTTCAGATGCCTTCTTCTGCTCTTTTCTCTCTCTCCACCTATCTGCAAACGCCCTTTATAGACAGTTGTGTGCAGCTCGACGGAAAGCTTGTTCCGTTGATCAATATCCGGGCAATCCATTGCCGGGTTTCGGCTGGTGACTATACACCTCCGATTCCGCAGTTTTCTCTCCCTGTCCTTGCAGAAGAAAGAGCGCACTCGCTTGAGGCTCTCAGAGTTTTTATCTGCAAGAAGAAATCTTTTGCCGCTTCAGCAGATTATTTCTCTTCGGAACAGGCGCAGTCCCCTGGTGTTCTAACGCACCTCCCCCTCATGCCGGAATTTGTGCGAGGCATCACCCTGCACAGTAACCGGGTACTCACAGTCCTTGATATCCGCAGCTACTTACAGCTTTCGTCAGGAGTAGTAGAAGGTGATGAGGAAAAATGGCTCATCGGTGCAGTCCAAGGGCAGGGCTTTGCCTTTATTGTTGATGCTGACCAAGGATTGCTGCCTGCAGATTCTGCTCCTCTGACGGCATTACCCTCATTGATCCGATCTGACTGGCAGCAGAGCGTGGTGCTTCATGCTCGAAAGATCATTCCTGTGCTTAATTTGAGAGAACTGCTCGCCAAGCCGCTGGATGAATGCTCGCAGGCATTACTTCAGGATGTGCACTCAGATGGACGTTTTGAGGCTGTGTTCGGTAAGCAGCAGCTTGAGATCGTGGAGTTCTCCATCCTTAAGATGATCCATGCGTTGCCTGATCTTGAAGTGGTGGATATTATTCCCTTCAGCCACTGTCAGCGCCTGGTAGGGACCAGAGGGCTTATTGCCGGTGTCACCCTGTACAGAAAAGAGTTATTGCCGGTTTTGGATCCGGCACGATGTTTCGGTCGGAAATCCAGTCCTGGCCCGGCCTGGAAGCTGCTGCTAGTTTGTAATGGTGACCTGCGTGTCTTGGTCCTGGTTGAAGACGTCCTCGGCAAGCGCTCACTCAATGTCAGCGAACAGCGCGCACTGCCCTTTACAGCTCCCCATTCTTCCGTGTATGGCTGTTATCCGGTGGCCAGCCGGGTGGGTTTGATCTTTAATATCATGGCCCTGAGCGCTTATTTTGATGATGAGCAGATACGTGACTTGTTTTTCTTTGCAGACGATCTGCTTCCTCCGGTAAACGATGTTGGGAGGAGTATTGAGCTAAATATTAAGCCAGATATTGAATCGAATATTGACCAGGGAACGCAGGGAGTGCTGAGTTCGGAGAGCTCTGAGCAGGAAAATTCTCTTTTGCGGGACGATCTCCTTGGCCGGGGCTATGCCGAAGAAGCAGAGCTGTTATCCTCTGGGAGCGACGACGAGGGGGGCACAGAGGAGCCTTTTCCCTTTTTTGAAGAACAGGAAGATGAATCTTTTCTTTCATCTCTTGAATCCGGCAGGGAAGCCCCTGCTGATGATTGGGAATTGGAAAAAAATGCTTCGGTTCTGCTCACAGAAGAACAGGACACCCTGGTGCAGTCTGTCGTGGCATCAATGCTGAGTCGGAAAGACGAGGCAACCGACTCTGTGGAAAAGGACAATCAGGATGATGAAGCCGCTTCCGGTTTTTTAAGATTTACAGAGGAACCGGAAGACGTTGTTGATAGAGTTGATGATATCAGAGAGGACTCGGATGATATTTTTCCCACTGTTGTGGCAGCAATGCTCACTGGGAAGGGAAAGAATCTGGTTGATCTCGAGAGTAAGGAAGGAACGGTAAGGCAAGGTGGAGAGGTAGCTTCTGAATCAGCAGGTTTTTTAAAAGAGAAGGAATGCCGGGCAGAGGCTGATACGCATGAAGAGGATGCTCTTTCTTCTTATGAAAATGAAACGTACGAGAATAAAACATCAAGCTCAAGTGAAGCCGATACGCCTTTGGAGGCATCGCCGGTTCTGCTGACAGATGAGCAGGATCATTTGATCAAGTCCACCTTGGCATCAATGCTGCTGAGAGAGGAGAACGAGCAATCATCTGCTGCCCAATCAGACCAAGACGATGATTTGTTTGATTCCAAGGAAGAAAGAGAGAGTTCCCCTTCCCCCTTTGTCGATCTTGAAGAACCGAACGACGTAGGCTCTGGGTTAGATACAGAGTCTACAGAGCCGGTTATGCTGACCCAAGAGCAGAAGGATCTGCTGCAATCCACCTTGGTTACAGCGTTTCACCCGGAGGAAGGTCAAGAAAACGAACAAGAGGGTCGTGCTGAGGAGAAGAAGGAGCAGGGGCATTTTGATATCTCCGTTGACAGCTCTGATAGGCTGGAGCGAACAGTGGAACAGGAAAAGGCCTGTTTATCTTCTCTGAATGAGGTTGTACCTGTTGTTCCGTCGGAAGAATTCTTGGTGGCGTCCCATAATTCCTTGCAGGAAGATGAAGAACGAGGAACTGAAAGTCAGGAGGGAAACGAAGATTTTTCCTTGCTCCAGGAAGAGGGTACCCACGTCCTGCCTGGACATGCTGAGCCTTTTAAGCACCTTAAAGAAACAGGCGATGACAGGGAGCAGGTAGATGTGCCTGTGGCCATGTTCACTGAGGAGCAGGATGCCTTGCTACGATCCTCCTTGGCAGCTGCGTTTTCTCAGCAGGAGGATGGAGAAGGGCGTGCCGAGGAGTTAGTAGAGAAAGACCTGTCGACTCCCGCGAAAGAGCGTGTGGGGAACGCTGTCGTTGATGAGCTGGCGCGTGGAGTTGGGGGGGACGCCCCTGATTCGGATTTCCAAGAAAAGGATGAGGGCAGCATTGAAGGGCTGCAAAATGCAGGCGCTATAACCGCCGAGTTTTCTTCTTCAGCAGCACGCAATGCTGAGAGTAATACAGAAAGAAACGCTGATTCCGTCGACGGGGCCGATGAACAGGCGGGAATGACGACAAGAAAGGAGGTTGTTCCAGATGTTGATTCCGCTGGTGGAGGAGTGGAAAAAGAGCTCTCTCATGATGTTTCTGCTCAGCTTAAGGACGGCGAGGAAGCGCCTTTAGTGGCCGGTACCTGGGATATCCTTGAAGATGAAGATGCCTTTCCTGAACTTAAAGATTTTGCTCGCCAAGTCTCTGGAACGCAACAGGCGGAGACTCCTCTTACCATACCGCCTGCTGATTTTGTGAAGCAGGTTAAATTTCCCGCTCTTTCTTCACCAGATCCTAGAAAAATTAAGGAGCAACTCGATAAGGCGCGACAAAAAGAAAGGGATATTCTTTTTGGGAAAGCAGGATGTGAGCAGGAAGAACGGCCTGATATTCAACCGATAGATGAGAAGCGTAATCGCACAATGTTGTGGATGCTTCTTTTTTTGCTGGGCCTTTTTTTGGGGTTTTTTCTCTGGCTTTTTGTTTTTCGGGACCAGGAAATATCTCGTGGGAAAAATATAAAACCTGAGGCCCCTCTCGTTGAAATCAGCAGGGGAGCACCTCCTTTGATTCAGGATGTAGTACCTGAGAAGGGAAAGGAGGATGAAGGAGCAGGAAAGAATAATCAAGAAAGCATACCGACGCAGTCTGTTTCGCACTCACCGGATGTGTCGGAGTCGAAATTGGCGTTGGAAGGTCAAGAAGCGCTTGAGCGGGAGCGTCTCATTATTTCAGCTGATTCCCCTCCCCAAGCGACTTCTGAGCGAACATCAACGGGTAGTTCGGTTGAGGGATTCCCTGAGAAGATAGAGGATGGTTCAGAGATTCTCCCAGAAAATGATAGGAAGCAGCAAAGAACGACGGATCATAAGGAACTGGGACAGGAACAGGGCGAAGAAGGCCTCGTCAAGAGTGTTTATGAGAATGAAGAGCGGTCAGAGGCCCGGGCCTCAGGTGGCGCAGCTGATAATTCAGGTGATGGTGCAGCTGATGCTGTTGTACCAAAGAGTGCCGTGGCTGTGAAGAAGGGGGTTGTTGAGGGCTCAATTGGCATTTCCTCTGATGAGGTGGAAAACGCGATCAAGGGTGATAGCGTTCCAAAGAGTGTTACAGCGGTATCCAGGAAGACCGAAAAAGTTACCGAGGAGGTTGGTATAGCTCATCAAGCCAGGGTGGATGAAAAAAGAGTAGAGCAGCAACTGCCTGCCTCGGTTGCGCATTCATCAAAGGGTATTTCAGTAAATATCGTCCGGGACGGTCAAAAAGCTCAAGGAACTCAAGAGATTATGGTCAAAGGTATACCCGAAGTAGGCGTTGTAGATCCGGCTGGCGATCGGAGCAAAGCGAGTGTGGAGGACAGGGCAACGGTACAGAGGTTGTCAGTAAAGAACAAGCAGACTGGTCGATCATCGTCAGCTGCGGTAGCCTCTATGAGCACGCAGCTCGTTTCTGCGGCTTTAACGGAGACAGGCAGCACAAGTGTTGACCAGGAAAAAACAAGCAATGTTGAGCAGAGCAAAGAGAGAACGACCCTAGCTGATCAGCAAAAAATACTCTTGATGTCTCCCGTAAACGGCACGTCCACTCATCATACCGTGAGCAAGGGGGATACGCTCTGGGAGATTTCTGAACAATATACCGGCAGCGGTTTTAATTACCCTGATGTTGCTAAAAAAAATAAGATTACCAATCCAGACCTTATTTACCCCAATCAGCAGGTGACATTGCCTACTAAGAAATAATTTTTCCCCGCCCATCATACATAGTACATCGCCTCTTTTTGTCTTTTTCCTTTCAATTTTCATCAGCAGTTCGTCTTGCCCCTTTGCCCTCAGTAAACATGCAGTGATCGCTGGGCGGCAAGGATTAATTTTTTTTGTTTGAAACTAATAAT
>CBFDDU010000082.1:0-15311 GCA_965603655.1 uncultured Candidatus Electrothrix sp.
TTCTCCTCGCTGAACCGGCCGGGCAGGAGAAACGACATTGGGGAAGCGTTGTTTTCCGGCTGGGGCCGGGTTCCGACCATATCATCCAGGTGCCGCGCCCCCTGTCTGAACTGCAGACTGCCGAATACGGGGCCGCCCTGTTCGACAAACTCGGTGCCTCAGCCCTGCTCCTCGGCGGAACCCAAGCAGGCATAAACACGGCAGCTGATCCGCTCCGTCCTGCAAATCGGCGAAACCTCTTTAACCTTATCAGCCAGGTCCTGCTGCGGGAAAACAGCGACCGCCATATGCTGATTATCCAATGCCGGGCCGCTGGACGCAAGGATCTGGGCACCGATGCCCTGCTCTCCTGCAAGGACGGTCTACGCCTGGACGACAGGTCCTCAAGCCTGAAAAACACCTTGACGAAACAGCTGCAAGAGGACGGCATGAGCTGGCGGCTCCTTACTGGCCAGCCTGTTGAAACCGGCTACAGGGCCGGAGGAATCCCCCAGTCCTTGTATCTCCGCCAGACCACGAATAAGGATTTTTGCGCCCTCTGGCTCAGTCCAAAAACCCGATCCCAGTACCGACACCAGCTGGAAAATACTGTTCAGGCACAGCAGTTCATTGTCTTAGGCATCAAAAGCGTTGTGGGCGATCTGTTCAGTCGGTTGGCAAATTCACCTCCGGGAAAAGCACTTGCCCCGGATCAGCTACCAGGCTTGCAGAACGATATCAGGCAGTATATCGAATTCGAGGACATCATTGCCCTGCAACGGCTTGTCCGGCAATGGCCTGCCCTCCATTTCAGCCGTTTTCTGGAGCGGAACAGCGGCGAGGCCTTCCTCTTTGTCGCGACCGCAGCAGGGACGCGCCCAATGCTGGTGGCCAACCTCTTTCCCCGTTCCCTGGAGCAGATCTTTTCTCTGTCCGAGAACGAGCTGGATCGGGCCAACATTGAGCAATACCTGAGCGGCAAGGCTGCTTGGCTGCTGATCACTTCGGAATGAAAAGGTTTTTCCTTTGCAGATTATCGGACAACCGACCGGGACAGGGCAATTCATGCCGTAGGGGCGACCGGCGGTCGCCCATGTTGGCCTGCACCCGTCATGAAACCGAATTGGACACCCTACGTCAATACATCATCACCAATCCGGCCAGCTGGCAGCAGGACAGTCTGTATTCGGAACAAAAGAAGACCCTCTCATGAGAACCCTGTTCCTCTTCCTCCTCCTGCTCGCGACAGCCTACCTGGGCCTTGTCCATCCCCAGCCCGTGCAACGCAGAATTGACGCCCTGCTCAGCAAGATAAGCAAAGACAGGAACCCCAGCCAACCCATGATCGTCAGCCGAGCCTACCTTCTCCAGCAGGACAAGCAGCTCATCTTCCCTATCACGCCGGGTGCGGAACAGCTCAAGATTATCAGCAATGCCAGTCTGCCTATGCCCACTCATACCGCCCTGCCCCTTCAAAGCGAAGATGTACGGGAGGATATGCGCGAAGAGATGGGCGATGAGGTGCAATGCGGCTATGCCCTGGAGTATACCCTGACCAGAGAGGACAAGGTGCTCCGCAGCGGGGTTTACCATTTTCTGACCAGGCTGATCCTAACGCCGGACAGCAACGGCACGCTCCGTGCCCAGGCCTTTTTTGACGAGAGGAGCCTCCTACCTATGGACAGCAGAATCCTTGATATTGACCTGCACGGCCTCCCCAGGGAGGCTTTTCCCGAAACTATACAGTTCCGCCTCCACAGCATGGACGAACCCTGCACTGGGGCTGTGCTCCGCATCTATGCAGGCACCGAGGCATCAGAGCAGCAGCTCTCCTTTCTCTGGGAGCGGTTGAACCAATCACAGCGGGAAAAATATGCCCGTGGCAATGTCTACCCTGCGGATTTTCTCACCCCGGAAGAATCGACCAATGCCCTGCGGATCCAATTCGACCCCTTGGCTCCGGACGGGATTGCGGGAAGAGATTACACGGTCCAAAGCCTCCATCTGCTCCAAGAAAATACTGAGGCAGCACCTATACCTGAGCTTGATTCGGAGCTGTCCTCGGATGATCTGCTCCGGGCGGATCAACGGCTCCGCCTGACTAGCCCGCTCCCGGAACAGGGAGCCCGACTCAAGCTCCTCTTCACCCCTGCGGACGAACAAAATGAACGCCAAAACAGTATAATCAAGGTGAATTGGTACGGCCTGCAAAGCAATGAACGAAGACAATGGTCTCTCCCCTGGCAGAACGGGCAGGCCGTACTGGAGGATTTTTTTGCCAGCGGCCTCCTTGAAGTCATTGCCGACCTGTCAATCCAGGCGGAAGTGCAGGATCTTGTCCATGAGAGTCCCTATACCTGGACCCCGCTCCGTTCCCGGATGTTCCTCCACGGCAAGGGGCAGCCTGCAATCTTTAAAATACAGCATCTCGATAAGCAGGCAACGCCCTTCCGCTGCACCTTTCGCCGAATTTTTTCCCAGGGAGGTTCCCAAGAAAATGACGCCCCTCAAGAGAAAGAACAAAAAATATCCTACAGCCTGCTGGATAAAAAAAGCAGAGAACTCAGCTCCGGCACCCTTACCCTTCATTTTACCGGTTCAGTCTATGATCTGATCGGGGATCGATATCCGGAGCTGCTGCTCTCGGAACCGCAGAGGCGGTTCTTTCTCCTGCCTCCTGAGGTTGACCGGGTGGTCTTTTTCCCACAAGAAGAGCTGCTCATTGCAGGGGCCAACCGCCCCCCGGATATACCAAAACAAATTCGGGTGCCGGATGATTATCTCCGAAAAGAAGAACCAGGGAAAAGGCTGTGGACCTGGTTTCCGGTCCTGCCGGAGCGGGGTGAGACGGAACAGCGCGAAAACGAGGAGACAGAGTCCTTCCTCATCACCTTGCAGGCCCGCCCTCCGGAGGATAACGAGGCTGTCCGGGCCGGGCAATATCTCTGGGAGTCCTATCGACCGGCAAAAGACTGGGCCGGTCATTATCTGCTGGAACCGAGAGAGGCTGGCAGCCCTGTTCGCCGGGAAGCAGCAGATGCGCTGTTTCGTGTCCTGCCGCTGGATAGGAACGTCAAAATTAATCTCAAAGGGAAATTCCCCGCAGCAAAGATCCGCCCCCGCCTGATCTTCAGCAAAAAAGACCGAGGCGCGGGTACGCTCCGTCTCTCTCTTGATGGCGGTAAGGCTATAGAGCTGCCCCTCTGGGGAAAACAGGGCATCCTGCCCCTGCTCCCCCTTGCTGCGGGCAAACGAACTATCCGCTGTACATCCTCAACACCGGTCAGGCTGCTGCTGAGTAATTGCGTCAACCGGCCAAGTCATCTCCTCCGCTTTGCCAATAAACTGACCGGCAAGGGGTTGACCTTTGTTTATGAGAAAAAGACGGCTGACGAGGAACTTCTGTCCATGCGCTACTATCCCGGACACGCGAATGCAAGCGAGATCCATGCCCAGCTGCTCAGCAGGAGAACAAGCTCCGGGCCATTTGAACAACTTTCTGCCGACCACAGGGTCTACCTTGTCCGCGCGGCAAAAGAATCTCCTCTGCTTGTCCTGCACCGGAAGGAGCATGCTGTTGCTCAGGGCCAGCGGCTCTTTTTTCGGCTGGGCTCAGATCTCCCGGCTGGTTCGTACCAACTCAGGGTATGGGAAAACAACAGAAAGCCGGGGTATCTGCAACTGTACAGGGTTATTCCGGGTCGCCATAGCCAACGCAGGATCGGGAGAGGGGGAGATTGAGGGTAGATGAATATAAAAGGAGGAAAAGTTGAAAAGAAATAAACCATTTTTCTATAGTACCTGTATCGTGTTAACCATCCTCCTGCTCTTTCTTTCCACAGCCGAGGGGGCTACTACGACAGTGACGGCATCTTCCCTTCAGGAGATGCTGCATCAGGCTATGTGCTCCTCTCTGCTGCTGAGGTTGCTCAGGCAGAACAACTCTTTTTCAACCTGCTGACAGCAAAAAAACAGCAGAAATCAGCCTGGGAAAAACTGGGTTGGCAATACCTGCCCATCGAACTTAGCAACCGTCTTGGCAGACGACAGGCCATTATCCTCCGGGAAGCGGCAGAACAAAAAAAGGGCCGGGGATTTTTTGTCTTTCTCCGGGGCGAGCCCAGCTCGGAACAGACCTTCACGCAACAAGCCCTGACAGTGCCGCATGGCTTCAAGGATATGCTCACTGACGACATCGGTGCCGCCTTATTCGAAGAAGGAAATTTTCGCTGTGCTGCCTTCAACACCGTGCATAGATGGGTAAAAAAGAACGACCAACGAATTGAACAGGATCTGGCCCGCGAGCCCTCAAGCTATTTTACCGCCTTTACCAGGGCCTTTGCCCGCTCTGCCCCACAGGGGAGGCTGATTCAGCTCCACGGCTTTGCGCAGAAAAAAAGAAAAAGTGCAGCCGGGCGAAGAGCTGACTTTATCCTCAGCTCCGGCAGCCGGTATGCGCAACAGGATCTTCGCCTGCTGAGCAACTGCCTTGGCCGGGCCTTCGACCTCACCGCCCTGACCTACCCTGATCAGGTGCATGAGCTGGGAGGCACGAGAAATATCAGCGGAAAAATATTACGGACAATGCACCATCCTGGTTTCCTCCACCTGGAAATGAGCCACCCGATCCGGAAACGACTGCGTAACGAGGCCCAGGCCAGGAAAAAACTTCTTCAATGCATTGCACCAGGTAACTGAATTCAACTCATTCGGAGAAATTATGCAACGCTGTCAACGCTGTGCTTTGTTTTTCTTCCTGCTTTTCATCCTGCTCTTCAGCTTCTTTTTTTTCTCCCCCCCATGCCGGGCCGAGGAGCCCTCTGTCCATGCTAGCCAGGATCTGATTACTGAACTCATCACTGAACTACGCTGGGACAACCTGGAAAGCTGCCAAGATGAACAGGATCAGCGGGTTGCCTGCCTGAGCGACAAACAACCAGATGCTGACCGAGAACTCGGGATGCATATTTTCCGGCTCGCCCCTGGTGAATCCGTCCGTTTTCAGCTTCCGCCCTTCAGCTTTTTGCGTGTCTTCTCAGCAGAGAAAAAGCTGACGGATGATACCTTGCATTGTCTGCTCTCCAATGGTTCCGGTCTTCAGACAAAGGTCTCCCCGTTGCGGACCAAGGATAACAAGAACCTGCTGATCAAGGCTGAGGGCCCGCTCCTTGTCCAACTGACCCGGCCTGCAATTACGCAGCGGAGTCCGCAGAAAAAGAAGGGGAAACAGGAAGACCTCTCCTTTGCAGTCTTTGTCTCCAGAACCAGGACATTGCCCGCAACCCTGGATACAGCCGAGGTTCTCCCACTATCCGGTGATTCGCTCTCTGTAGAGGACGGCGGGACACAGCATTCTTTTTGGCCTGTTTCCGCCAACCAAGAAGCTGGGTTGGAAGAGGAGATAGAGGGGCCAGCCCGCCTTGTCCTGGAAACGCGGCTTGTCTATCCGCCATGGTTTCTGCAACAATCCCAGAGCTATCAGGTGGAATTATCCGGCGAAAAGATTGCGCCCTCCCTTTTTCTCATCCAGACCACAACAGACGAAGATCATCTCCTGCTCGCCGAGAAGGACCCGATGGCCTTAGGGCAGCTGCGCAGACGCTATCTTCAGATCCCCGAGGGCCGTCACAGGCTCCGCCTCCAAGCAAGTCAGGATATCCTGGCCCGACTCATCAGGTTAAGTGAAGATGCCTATCTTTTTCCCGGTCGCAACCGGGTTGCGCACGACCAGCCACAGGATAAACAGGATAACAATGAGCAGGCAGAGAATAAAGACTCAAAGCACCCTCTTCCACCCTGGAACTCATCCTGGAATTATGATGAAGAACAGTTACAATCCTTGGTTACCGAACAACTCCGACCTCAACCTCTCCAATCTGGGCATCTCCAATCTGAGCAACTCATACCGGAACAGGTCTTCCCCATAGCCCAGGCCCTGATCCGCGATTATCGCCACCCGGACAGCCCCCTGCTGGCGGCCCAACTGCTCACCAATATGCAGGAGCAGGACAAAAGCGGCCTGCATAGGGAGGAGGCCCAGCAGCTCATTCATGCGGCCTCCTTTTATCAGCATCTCTTTCCTGCCGAACAGACGCCGGGGCAGATCAACCAGGAATGCAGACGCTACCTCTTGCCAAAACTGAAAGGCAGAAGAGAGAGCCAATTGGTTCTGGCTGAGCAATTCGGAGAGGCCCTGAGCAATGCCCTGGGCAGGGGCTATTTCTTCGACCTCGCTCCTTCAGAGGCGTCCCCGGATACTCACCCTGCTGTTTTGCCTGATACACAAAATGAAAAGGCACAGGCCGAGAAACAGACCGAGAAATCGAGCAACGAACTTCGTTTCCAACTCCCGGACCAGCCCACACCATACAGCCTGCGCATCCTTGCCCAACATCAGCCCAGCTCTCCGGCCAAACCGCTCTCTTTTTCCCTCATAACAGATACAGGGGTTGAACAGGAGTTCACTCTCCTGCCTCATCAAGAACGCCCGGACACAGCCTATCGCATCACCCGTGCCGAGGCTGGCGCCTTGGCTGAATATCTTGATCTCCCCTGGAAAAGGAAGACCGAACCACAACATCCTCTGATTGAGGCGGCCTCTTACGATCTGGTTCTCCCGGCCCAGGTTAAGGAAATATACTTCCGCCCCAAAAAAGGCAATAAGACCGCCCTGTCTCTTGCTCTAAAAATACGCAAGGCCCGTCCTTTTCTCCTTTCCCAGGAAGAGTTTCTTGCGGCGGATCTGGCAGCAGGCAGCAGCCAAACCTCCTTTGCAGATCTGAACGCGCTCATTGCCTCCTGGCCTGACCTCCCCAAACTTCAAGAAAACAACGAAAAAAACTCCCTTATGCGATCACTCCGATTCGATCGCCTGAGCCAGTATATCTTTCTGGTCCGGGCGATGAAGAGCCTATCTGCTCATATACCGGCCTCTGTTGTTCCTTTATCGCCAACAAAACACAAGGATTCCTCGAACAAGCAGAAAAAAAAGAAACAACAAAACAAGATACTCTCCCCGGCCCGCGCTGCGCAAAAATCCGGCGACTGGCTTCTTGCCCTTGATCTCTGGTCAAGGGCAATCGGCAGTGCGGTCGACAGGGCAGAAGATAACTCAATGAATGAGGCCCGCTTGGGTCAGGCTGAGACCCTGATCCAACTGGGTGAGCTGAACATGGCCCGCACCCTGCTTCGGGGCTTGCTTCTTTATCCCCAGGGCCAGCATAAGGAGGCCCTGTCCCAAGCCGCCTTTAAAAGGCTGGAAGCCTTGTATCAAGACAGACAGGACGGCCCGGCCCTGCTCTCGCTGTACGCCGTCCGTTTTTTGCACAAGCCGGATCAACAGGCACTTCAAAATTTTGCCGATCAGGCCTTACAGCGGGGACAATTTGATCTTGCCCTGTTCGCTTCGCTGATCCTCAAACCGGTGGAGCGCAATCATGGGACCTTGATCCGGGCAGCCTTGCATAAGGGCTGGTCAGAGGTGGCCCGACAGGAGATCAGTATGCTCAGCCGCCCTGAAAATCAAGAGGAGCAACGGTATTGGCTGGCCCTCCTTGAACCGGGATCCGCCCAAGCTCTACAGGTTACCCAACCTGTTCACCCTACAAAAAACACGAAGGAAGAGCAGCTTCAGGCTGCGCCCACCCCTTTATTACCACAGACTGAGTTACCGCAGACAGAACCCTGGCTGATTTGTTCCCATGCCGGACAGGCCCTGCTCTATAATCCAAGCCGTGATCTTACCACCCAGTATTTCCTTGCCTCTCCGGAAGAGCCAATCATTCTCGACGTGCAAGGTCCTGTTCAGTTAGAGCTGACCGCCCGTCCTGTACATCACACCTCGGACAGCAGGCTGGATGACTGGTTGGAAATCAGACAGGGAAAGAACATCCAGGCCCTGCCGATCAATAAAAACGGCCCTGCCTCCGGGCTGGTTTTCCGAGAAAATTTCCGTGAAAAATCGGATCGTCTGCCGGGCCGGGCTGTACGTACCAGTTACGCTGTCGGACCGGGCAGGCAAAGAATACGCATTGCAGGCCGAGCCACAGAGCTCATGGTGCAAATTGCCGCCTTGCGCCCTGAGAGGGCTTTTGTCGATGCCCAACCCCGAAAAAAACAAACGGAAGACAGCCTCAACTGTTTGGGAGAGGATTGCCTGATCCTCCATAACCACAGCAAGGAGTCTCTCCGCTCCTGGTCAGCGAGCAGGCTTCGTAATATCCTGACCAATATTATGGCAGAAGAGATGCGCAGGTTTGATACGGCTGAGCTTTCTCCCCACCCGAAAAAAAAACACAGGAGGCTAACTTCGCCGCCCCTCCCTCCCTCTGCTCTGCTGCTTACTGCTGATCGGGAAGAGAAGGATCTCCTCGCCCTGACCAAACAATGTACTCAGCAGGAGCAGCAGAATAAAAATTCCCTGCGCTGCATGACCGCCCTTGTCCGCCTTGGCGAACGCTTTCCCGAGCAGAGAAAATTAGCCGCCGTTCAGGCGGAAATGCTCCGATTAACCTTTCCGGATCAGCCGGAGCTTGTTGCCCCTGCAAGTAGACTAGTGCCACCGGGAAGCTGGCAGGCTGCCCATTTCGTCAACTCAGAGGAGGGTATCCGTTTTATTACTGAACCGCAGGAATGGCGACCTGACAGCCCGGCCCTTGCCCATCGCAAGGCCCTCTTGGGCCTGCATCAGGAGGAACATATCCTGTTTAATGCCAAGCCGCTGGTCCTGGATATGGATAATCTCCATCGGACAAAACTGACCGTTACCCTGACCCTGGCCGAGATCCCCTATGCTCCCCCCCGGCCCCTGCGGCTGAACATCCAGGTTGATGGGGCAAAAAAGGAATCTCTTCTGCTCAGCCAGCAGCAGCCTGTACAGAAGAAAACCCTGCGCCTGAGCAAGGGCCATCATCAGGTGAGCATACAACTCGCTGAACGCTCTGCAAACCAGTTCCTCCGGGTTCACCTGGATGAGCCGGGCGTTCATCAGGAGGCAGGCTGGACAGCTCCCTCAGAAAAATCCTGGTATGTCTCCAGCAGGAAACATCCTGTTCAGGTCCGCATCCAGGGACCAGGGCTTGTTTGGGCGGTTGAGGCAACAGGAGACGGATCAGAACAGCAAAAAAAATCCTACCATCTTGTCCGAAAAGGCTGGCAGGAAATCGTCTTGCCCCCGTCAGCAGGCAGTGGCTCTCTCTTTCGGGTCTTTCAGCGGGTATGGGAAGGCGGAACCGATCTCAAGGCAGCTCCCGAACAGGAGCAACAGATCAGCTTCCCTGCCCCTCTTTTTTCCCTGGACAGCGTCCACCCTGATTATGTCAGCCTGCGAGACGGTTATCCTTTAGGAATGCAGGAGGAAGGAAGTTGGGCATGGGGCGCAGGCCTCTATAGAAGAAAGGCTCAGGAGGATACGGCTGACGAAGCAACAGAGGATTTTTTCCAGCTGACCGGCACCTACCGCTTTTATAGGGAGGCCTATGAAGAATATTTCAAAACTCAAGGGCTCATCCGTTTTCTCGATGCAGGCGGTACAGTGTTCGGGCTCGGCCAGAGCTACCGCCGACTCTTGGATTGGAGGCCCTTCAGTCTCACAGCTGCTGCGGATTTCCTCATGCAGGTTCCTGAATCGGAGGTTTCTGAATCGGAGGTTTCTGAATCGGAGGTACCTGAATCGAATGATCAGGGAGGCACTGCAATGAGCCTCCACCTCCGGACCGCCCTGGCCGGAAAATATGAGCTTAACCCAAAAACATGGCATATCCCCAGCGTTTCCGCCTTTGCCCGCTGGATGACACCTGATGGCTCGGACGACCCTTTGGGCCAGACAAGCCGGATGAGCCGGAATATTGACCAGGATATCTCCACCCAATACAAAGAGGATCATCGCTATGGAATGGCATTCAGCGAAACCCTGCATTACCGTCCCTGGCTGGACAGCCAATTCTCAACCGGTTTACGTCTGGCCACCAATGAGAATATTTTTTCTCCTGATTATCTCAGATTCCGTTGCGGGCTGCGCCAGCTGATCTGGCCCTTCCAAGCAGACATCACCTATACAGGCATCTATTATTTCAATGATACCGATCGCGAGGACGCCATCTTGAAAAATTCGGTCAGCCTGGACCTGACCGCAGATCACTGGCAGCAAAACCAACGTCGGCTGCGACTCGGTCTCCGTCTCCGAACAGATCTCGACACCGGTGAACAGTCCGGTTTTCTTCGTTTCTCGTGGATCTTCAGCAAGAGCAGAGGAGTGCGGGATTTTCAGCCCATTGAGTTGCCATTTAAAAAACTTCGGGAACGTAAGCTGTTCAAGGCGGAGAACAACGCCATAACCTATGAAAACTAGAAAACAAAAGAAACTCCGCTCCGAGGTCCGAAATATCATCTCTCAAGGACTCTCGGAATTAGAGGAAAAACTGTATCAGGACCTGCTGCTGGAGATGAGCACAGCCTGCGCCACTGGTCTTGAAAAAAGCTGGAACTGGCTCGAAGATGCCTTCAGGCACACAGGGCTGACGCTCACCACTGAAAACACGGAACTGTTGCTCACCCTTGCAGAACTCTTGATTGCCCGCAGCCTTGATCTGGTCAAGGCGATCAATATGTTAGAAGAAACCAGGAATGCATTCAGCAACCGCTATGAAACCGCCTCTTCTGGACAGGAGCAGAGAAAACATATACTGCATTTTGCCGAGCAGCTCGGAGCCTCTCCTGCCCAACTCCGGAAAGACCGAAAAGCCTTTAAACGATGGTTTGATTTTGACGCTGTGTTGGAACGATGCAGCTCGCAGATAAAAGATACGGAATATCGGCTTGCCTTCCACCTGAACCGCATTGCCGCTGTCACGGTGACCGCCCTGGCAGCAGGCAAAAAAGCCGAGGACGAAAAAAGGGTCTGGCGGCGTCTCGGCCTTGGTTCTTTTTTTGAGCAGATGATCCGCTATCAGGGAGACCCGAGGGTCAAGAAAGCAGCCTTTCTCAGCCTTACCCGGACCGTCCGGCCTCTCAGCGAATCTGTTCGGGAAACAATGACCGGCAATCATATCATCTCCTCTATTTACCGTTCAGCTATGGATCCGCAGCAGGATATATGGATCCAGTGCGAGGCCTTGGCCCTGTTGGCCCAGATTTCTTTTTTTTCCTGCCTTGAGGCCCTGACTGTCCGTCTTTCGGAAACACCGGCAGGGGACGATTTCTTTGTCCGGGCACGGGCGGTCCAAATTGCCGAGGGGCTGCTTCCCTCCCCGGCGATCATTGATTCCATCCTTGCCCTGACCGAACATGACCCGAGCCCCTTTGTCCGACAGGCAGGAGTCCAAGCCTTGGCAACCGCGATGATCAAGGAAAAATCACCTCAAACCAGAAGGAACCTGTTCCGGCTCCTGCACCGGTTTATCCGGCAAGACGATGCACCCCAGGTACGAAGTACCGGAATCCTCACTATCCAGCGTTTCTTTCAAGAAGAGAATGATACATATCTCTTTGCATCAGCATTGGCTCTATGCAGAGAGCTTATAGAAAAAGAACAAGACCATTTTGTGCTGCGAGTCCTGCTCCATGCTCTTGCAGAGTCAACCTATACTTTAGCCGCTACAGCAAAATTCAGGACGGCAGGAAGCCTTCTTACCGCCTTCTCCCCGATTCTTCAGCAAGTACATCAACAGAACAACGCGCTCACTGTCCGACGATGGGCTGCCCAGTGTCGGGAAAAATTATTCATCTACGCAAATAAGGAACGCTTTGCTCTGCATCAGGAAATCGCTCAGCAACTCCAGGGATTGGGCCTCGGTAAAACACGACGACTACCCCGTTCGCTGATCCCGAAAAGCAATTCAAACGCAGGAAGGATATTAGCTGTTCTGGCCCAAGAAGATGCCGGTTTCACGCTCAGACAAAATATCTTCGGCACCCATATCACACGCGGCGATGTGTCTGCCTTTAAATTTTGGCGCCTCCTGTATGAACTGCGGCATCCTTCGCCGGATAAGCGGCAGGCCCACGACCATACTGTCGGCCGGGTCTATCCGGGAAAGACCCTGATCCCCAGCGGAATCATGGGTGAGCTGACCAAGACCAGGGTTCCGGGCGAACCCCTGCTTATCTCCTCTGAAGATGGCTGGCGCAATTATCTTCCCCTGCCGGACGAAGTGGCTGCCAGTGTATCCGGCGTGTTCAGCATGTTCGGGCGGCAAATCACCCGCTACTGCGCAGAGGGCATCACGACCATTACCCCGCCTCGCTTTGTTCTCCGACGATGGTGGGCAGCCTTTATACTGATGCTCCGTTTTTCCCATTATGCCGGACTCCGCAACTGGAAGGACGGAGCAGGATTTCAGCCGAACGCCTATGTCCAAGCCCTGAAAAAACTCGGGATCAGTATATCCTACATATCCTATTATGGATACGGAGCCGTAACGAGCAACGAACAGCTCGACCCGGAACAAGCACAAGAACAAAAAAAAGACGAAGAGAAAGATGAAGACCCGGCTGTGCGCAGGTTTTTCCTCCCGATTTTTGTTCTTCCCTTGACCCTTTCCTTCTCCCTCCCCCAGCTCTCCTTTTCCGCTTTTTTTGAAAAGATCGGGCGATATTCCGCTTTCAGAGAGTATTTTTTTTCTGTCTATGAAAACACACTCTATGAACTCGGCCTGTTCACAGCCGTCCTGGTTTTGCTCTTTGTCAGCATCCGTTTCTCTCTCAGTAAAAGAGTCCGCTCTTCCAGAAAGAAACTGGCTCTTGTGGTAGGCGGCTGGGGTACCAGAGGAAAGTCAGGAGTGGAACGACTCAAGGGGGCCTTATTCGAGGCAATGGGCCATGGTCAGCTTTCCAAGAGCACGGGCTGTGAAGCGATGTTCATCCACGGCGATAATTTCGGTAAGGCCAAGGAAATGTTTCTTTATCGGCCCTATGATAAAGCCACCATCTGGGAGCACCACATGCTGATTCGTCTAGCCTCGAAAATGCATTCCAAGATATTTCTCTGGGAATGCATGGGCCTGACCCCGGCCTATGTCGATATTCTCCAGCATTGCTGGTCACAGGATGACTGCTCCACTATCACCAATACCTATCCAGATCATGAGGATATTCAAGGGCCTGCCGGATACGATATCCCTGAAGTGATGACGGAATTCATCCCGGATAAGGCGGTCCTGTTCACCACAGAAGAACATATGCACCCTATTCTTGCCGACGGTGCCGCCCGACGAGGAACCATCATGCACCGGGCAGGCTGGCTTGAGGGGGGTCTACTCACCGACGATGTGCTTGCCCGTTTCCCGTACCAGGAACATCCCTATAATATCGCCTTAACAATTGCCTTGGCTCGATATCTCGGCCTTGAAAAAGATGTTGCACTCAAGGAAATGGCAGACCGGGTCATCCCCGATCTCGGGGTGCTGAAGGCCTTTCCTCCGGCTGAGATTCGGACACGTCGTTTGGAATTTGTCAACGGCATGTCAGCCAACGAGCGTTTTGCCACCTTGGGCAACTGGAAACGCATGGGCTTTGAACGGGATGCGGCAGCGGATAATCCCGAAATCATGCTCACTGCCCTGGTCAATAACCGGGCCGATCGGGGTTCCCGATCCCAGATGTTCGCCACGGTTCTGGCCCAGGACGTCAATCCAGACCTCTACGTACTCATCGGCGGAAACCTGAATGGCCTTTCCGGATATATCCTTGATTCCTGGCAAAAAAAAACCAGCTCCATGACCTTATGGGACACGGAGGGGCAGGAGGGAGCACAATCCCCGGAAGAAAAACTGCTTCAGGCGGCACGATACCTCCGTATTCCGGTAAGCAAAAAAGCTGCTAAACAGCGTATCCAGGTTATGCTTGCGGCGGTTTTGCCAATGACGGACGCGGACCAGGAAGGAGTAAAAGAAATCAAAGAAACTGAGGAGATAAAAACATCAGAAGAATTAGAAGCGATGCTCCAACAACAAGGGGCAGAAGCTGCCGAGGCTCTGCCTTTTATCAAGGCCGTTAAAGATCAATGCGCGGAATTCCTTGCCTTTGCAACAAAAATCCGTCAGAATACTCCTCCTTCTGATGCTGCGACCCGAAGTGCGCTTGACCGGGAATTTCAGTCGCTCCTGAACAGCTGGTTCGAGAAAAAGATAGTGATTATTGAAGATTATCACGCCAACGGCAATCAGGTCGTCGATCGAATTTTTCAGGTGACGCCTCCGGGGGTACAGAACAGAATTATGGGCATGCAGAATATCAAAGGAACCGGGCTGGATTTTGTCTACCGCTGGCAGGCCTGGGAGACCTGTTGGACTTCTTTACAAAAACTCAAAGATGACGATCTCCGGGTGGCCGAACAGGGACTTGGTGAACTGGCTGTTTTTCAGGAATACGGTTTGCTCTGCGAGGAGGCGGTTCTCCAAGCCTTGGACGAGGTCGGGAGCAAACCAACAGCGCGGAACGAACGTTTTCAGGTCCAGCTCTCGCTGATCCGCTCAAGGATGGAGACGACCTTGGCTCAGGTGAAAAAAGACCTCGGCGCGGTCAGGGAAACGAACAACGCAGCACTCATCACCGGTTGGATTGAAGCCTTTCTTGACGCAGGCGATGCAGTGCGGCGCAAGAAAAAGGCCATGCAAATTTATAAGGATATGGTGACCCAACGGATCAGTCATGAACGAGCCGCCCTTGAGTTGAAGCGAATCAATAAGCGCCAGAAAGGGGGTTGGCTTAAGCTGCCTTTTTTTCGCTAAACAGAATAAAAATGCACTGATATCTTCCACCTACCGTTAAAACGGTGGGCTGTGTGAGCAGTTCGTCCCTCCGGGACGTCTTGTCCCGAAGGGACATTCGCTGATAGCCCGGTGATTTATCGCCGGGACCCACTTGATTTGTTATATAAAAACAGTAGCAGGAGGGGCATGAAACCAACAGATAAAACCTTATCAGAGCAGATGAAAGTGCATGAAGCGGAAATATTTCACCGTAAGGAGCTGATCGGTTTTTCCGAGAAGGATGCGGAATTGCTGAGAAACTGTCAAGGGTTCATATTAGAGCATCTTGACGGACTTGTTACAGAATTTTATGAGCATCAAATAGCTTTTGACGAGGTTGCACTGATCATCGGCGATGCAGACACCTTGCAACGGCTAACATCAGCTCAAAAACTTTATATCATGAGCCTTTTCAGCGGATCCTATGACCTGGAACATGCGAACAAAAAGCTTCGGATCGGCCTGGTTCATAAACGGATCGGAGTTGAGCCGAAATACTATCTTTCAGCGGTCAAAACTCTGAAAGATAAGCTTTCAGCAATTATCAGGGAAGAAATAAGCGATGCGGAAGTATGCAATGCAACA
>CBFDDU010000083.1:0-15150 GCA_965603655.1 uncultured Candidatus Electrothrix sp.
GTACCTGCTCCTGTGCGCGATCAATTTCTGCTTCAGCAACTGAAATATGGAGTGCGGTAGCTTGTTGTGTGAGCAGTTTATTTTCAATAAGTTGTGTTGTAATTTTTTTTCGTGCCTGTTTCAGCGCTTCCTCTCGTTGTTCCGGCGGAGCTTCCTCGGCGATTTGTCGGAAAATCGCTTCGCCGATTGTGTTGACATCAGAAAGCGTAATAACATCTTCGTTAACCACCGCAACGCTGGAATCGATAATCTCAGATTGGGCAACAGGTGCATGTGTGGCGGATAAAAAAGTCAGTAATATATATAACCAGCGTATTTTCATAGGATTTGAAGTTGTTTTCAAAAGGGCGATAAAAAAGCCGAGAACTCTGAGGGGCTGCGTAACATGTAACCATTACACAAAACTTTGTAAAGACGCAATGGTTTTTAGAGGGGGAGGCGGAGCGGGATATGGAGGAGGAAGGGAGATGCTTAATCGAAGCACTTGCATACGGCTTTAGGCCGTTAATATTTTTCTTTGTAAGAGAGCGTAAATCGGATATGCTTCTTTGTTGACAAATTCATGAGGATAGATATAAATACTGATATAAACAAAAAAGTTGAGCTGATTCTCATTACGCGTCAAAATATATATCATGCAGGAGATGTTCATGAATTTAATAATCACGAAAAAGACGTTCGTTATGTGTGCCGTCTTGTTGCTGGCTCTGAGCAGTCGAGTGTCGGCTACACCTATGCCCGATTTTACACTGCCTTCCGCTGTGGACGGCAAAGATATCAGTAGTGACGATTTTAAGGGTAAGGTGTTATTGGTGACCTTTTTTGCAACCTGGTGTCCCCCGTGTCGTCAGGAAATTCCTTCTCTTATTCAGCTTCAGAAAGATTTGTCTGCTAAAGGATTTTCTGTCCTCGGTCTTTCTCTTGACGAGGGAGATGGGGGGGTTGTCAATGATCTTGTCGAACATGACAAAATTAATTATCCGGTCTTGATGGCGGACAGTGATGTCGTGAGTGGCTTTGGTGGAGTGACAGGGATTCCCACTTCGTTCTTAGTCGGTCATGATGGAAAGATGATACGGTCCTATGCCGGATATGTTTCGCACGAGCTGCTGAAGCAAGATATTGAAGAAATCATTCCGCCAGAGGTAAGAAAGGTCAAAGAAGGGGAAAAAGGCATAGAAACAAAGAGATCTGTCAAGTGATTTTTCGTATTGACAAGACGTTAAGAACGGTTTACAGTACAGATTATCAATATTTTTAATTTATTTTTAGTAATATATTTCAGGAGATTATCATGAAAAAAGTAGTTGCAGCCCTGATGGTAACAGCCTTTGCTTTTTGTATCGGTACCGCTTTCGCTAAAACAGAGAAATGCACAGTGAAAACAGTTGCGGTTGAAGGCGAAAAAGCCACTGTAACCATGGAATGCGATAAAGATGCCGAGCTGAAAGACGGTGACAACGTAAAGGTTAAAGTAGCGAAGAAAAAAGTTGTTGAAGGCTGCTAGTCCACCGAAAGGTCTTTCTTGAGAACGTAGGAAGATCTTTGACTTTTTCATGAAAAAAGCCGATAGCGTCTATGCGCTGTCGGCTTTTCTGTTTTTATCGGAAAAACCACGACACCTGTCTTTTTTTTGCAAGAAGAGCTAGATAGCTATGGGTGATCGTTAAAAAAAAGAGAATACTATGGATCCGCAGACGCTCCCCGTTGAGGCCCAGGAGCTTTACCAAAGAATTAAACAGCAGTATCGTGTCGGCTTTGAATCGTTAAAGCTTGAAGATGACCTTCAGTTACACCTTTTGAAGATTACTGATATTGAACAGCTGCTGGAAGGCAAGGACCCGCTGAAAAATCCTTCGGAATTTCCCTTTTGGGTGCGTCTCTGGGAAGCAGCTGTTGTGCTTTCTCGTTTCATGGTAAATTTACGCCCTGCCCCAGGAACAACAGTGCTTGAACTCGGTGCCGGTCTCGGTGCTCCCGGTCTGACCGCCGCAGCCTTGGGCTGTGCTGTTACCTTGAGTGATTATGAGAATATAATTCTTGATTTCGGCAGGGTCAGTGCAGCGGCCTCAAAACTGGACCAGATGCAGTTCGCCCTTTTGGACTGGCTGGATCCGCCGGAAATGGAACGCTATGATATTATCCTTGGCGCAGAGGTGCTGTTTCGAGATGAGTTTTTTCAGCCCCTGCTTGCTGTTCTTCGCCGAGCCTTAAAGCCGGATGGTGTTGTTTATTTTGCCCATGATATGCAGAGAAAATCTGTTCGCCCTTTTCTGCAACTGGCGGAAAAAGAGTATGTCATCTCCGCCTCAAAACGAGTCCTGAAAAGTTTGGACCAGGAGAAAGAGATTCTGCTGACTCGTTTGACTCCCCGTTGATCGCTTCTTTTCTTTTGTAGTGTACCCTGTCAGCTTAAATATCGAGGGGAAGCTCTGTGCTGTTGTGGGCGGCGGCAATGTGGCGGAACGTAAAGTGCTTTCTCTGCTCAACGCCCGCGCTTCTGTGCGGATTATCAGTCCGCAGCTTACTGAGGTGTTGTCTGATCTGACAGCGAATGCTTCTGTTGAGTGGCGAAACAGGGGATATCAGCGCGGGGATCTTGACGGTGCTCTGCTGGTGTTCGCTGCTACCGATAATCGGGACGCTCAGGATGCTGTTGTCCGAGATGCGCAGAAGGCAGGGCTGCTGGTCAACGTGGCCGATGCCCCGGATCTTTGCGATTTTCAGGTGCCAGCTGTTGTCCGAAGAGAGAGTTTAAATATCGCTGTCTCCACCAACGGGACAAGTCCGGCCTTGGCAGCAAAAATACGCCGGGAGTTGGAGGACAGATACGGCTATGAGTATGCGGTCCTACTGCGCTTAATGTCTCGCCTCCGGATGAGAATTTGCAACGATTCTTCTTCAGACGGTACTGATCGGAAAATAGTATTCCAAAATATTCTCCATGAGGATATAATTGATTGGATACGAGGTGAGCAATGGGAACGCCTATCACAGCACCTCGATACTGTCCTCGGCCCTGATATACATTTTGATCTCCGTGAACTCATAGAAGAAGAGATAAAATCCCAATGAGCTATCTGCTTTTTCAAGCCGCCTTTGTCGCCTATCTTGTGGCCGCTGTCATTTACACGGTCTTCTTTTTCAGTCAGAAGATTCAGATAAGAGATGTTGCACGTATCGTCTTTATCCTTGCCGCTTCTCTGCATACTCTTAATATTATTTTCCGTTATATAGAGGCGGGGCATACCCCTATTACCAGTATCCATGAGACAATTTCCTTCTTTGCCTGGTCTGTTTCCTGGTGTCATCTTTCTTTTCGTTGGCGTTATACAGTAAAAAACTCCGGTATCTTTACCGTGGTTATTGTTTTCCTTCTGATGCTGACAGCCTCATCAGCCTCCCGGGAGATATTTCCTCTGCCGCCTGAGATGCGGTCGTGGCTGTTGCCTATTCACGCCTCTATTTCTATTATAGCCGCCGCTTTTTTGACTTTGGCCGCGATTGGCGGCATCATGTACCTGCTCCAGGAGCGGGAGTTGAAGCAGAAACGCTTTGGCTTCTTTTTTTCTCGTCTTCCCTCGCTGGATACCCTGGATAAATTAAATCAGCACTGTATCAGTATTGGTTTTCCCTTGATGACCTTGGGCATGTTTGCCGGATATATTTGGGCCCGTCAGATATGGGGCGGTCGCCCTTGGCATTGGAATCCTAAAATTATCATGTCCATGATAACCTGGTTGTTCTATGCCGGGCTGATGCATCAGCGTTTTACTCTGGGCTGGCGGGGGCGTCGAGCCGCCTGGATAACCGTGACCGCCTTTTTCGCTGTTTTGTTGACACTCTGGTTTATGTTACGAGGAGGGCTGTAACGTATGGGACAGGATTCCATAATTCTCCTCGGAGTAAATCATAAAAAAACTCCTCTGGCAATACGTGAGAAATTGGCTCTCACCGGAGGATACGAAGGACCGCTGGAGAAGTTACGCGAGCTGGACGGGCTCAAGGAATATTATCTCCTTTCCACCTGCAATCGGGTGGAGGTTCTGTTTACCTGTCAAGATCCAGAACAGATGCGCCGCGAGGTGCTTGACCTGCTCTTTGCTGGTAAGGTGAGCCGGGAAGAGGTCGCCAGCTGCATCTATGTCTATGAGAACGAGGAGGCGGTACGGCATCTGTTCATGGTCTCCTCTAGCTTGGACTCTATGATTGTGGGTGAGTCGCAAATCCTTGGTCAGTTGAAAGAGGCCTTTCGGCATGCTGCGGAGAAGCAAACAGCAGGCATGGTTCTTAATAAAATGCTGCATAAGTCCTTTTCCGTGGCCAAGCGGGTGCGAACGGAAACTCGGATCGGGGCCAATGCGGTCTCCATTTCCTATGCTGCGGTGGAGTTAGGGCGCAAGATCTTCGGAGATCTGCGAGGCAAGCGAGTTATGCTGGTCGGAGCCGGCGAGATGGCCGAACTCGCTGCTGAGCACTTGGTTGGACAGGGTATTCAGGAGGTCGTGGTCGCCAATCGTACGCTGGCGCGAGCCATGAAGCTGGCTGCCCGTTTCAAGGGCAGGGCTGTTGGGCTGGATGAAGTGGTTGAGCAGCTTCTTGATGTGGATATTCTTATCAGTTCCACCGGGGCTGAAGGGCTGGTTCTGTTTAAAAAGGATATTGCCACCCTTATGCCCCGACGACGCAACCGACCGCTTTTCTTTATCGATATTGCGGTGCCCCGTGATCTGGATCCGAAAATCAATACCTTGGAGAATGTTTATCTTTATGATATTGATGATTTGAATAATGTGGTCGAGATGAATCGCGAGCAGCGAGACAAAGAAGCCGTCAAGGCTCGACGTATTGTTGAAGAAGAAACCCTGAAGTTTCAGCGTTGGCTTGAGGGGATGGAGGTAACGCCCACCATTGTCGACCTCAGGGCTGTTGCCGAAGCTATTTGCCAGGCCGAGTTGGCCAAAACCCTACCTCGACTCAATGGGATAAGCTCCAAGGAACGGAAATGCATTGAGCGGATGGCCTCCTCCATTGTCGGAAAAATGCTGCATCATCCTATGCAGTACTTGAAAGCCGACCACGGTTGTGTTGATCAGTCAGAACGGATCATGCAGGTCCGCACCCTGTTCCAACTCAATGAACAATGCGAACAGGCTGACGATTGATTTATGACTGAGCAGGACCGACGCAGTATTGTAGAAGACGAGCTTTTCCTCCTCAGAGACTCGGGAGAACTGCCTGAGATAGCCTATCATTCCTCGCTTTACTATTTAACCGAAGACCAGGACGGCCCCGGTCTGTTCTTGACCGAAAGCGAACAGCGGCTTTTGCAGGAGGCTGCGCTGGAGCGTTGTCAACAGATTGTTTTGCGTGATTTAGTGCCGGATAATCGAGACCTCGGGTTTTATCGTGGTCCACAGCGCAGTATCTATAATTGGCAGAGGTATTGCAGGTTTTGCCAACGGGTTGATCAGCGGCAGGATGATGCGTTCAAAGAGCGTGTCGCTCAAGCTCTGGTACGTTTTATCCGGCAGGAGGCGGCTGATGTGGAGGAAGGGTGCCGTGAGAGTTCCGTCAATTGCACGACCGAGGATCTGCTTGCCTTTGCTGAGGAGGTCGGTGTCTCAGGTTTGAATTCTGACCTCGGCAGGCTGTTTTTGCGTTAACGGTCTTGCTGTAAGGTCTGCGGGGAAGAATAGGTGGAACTGTGCATCTCGGCTTGTCGTGATGACGGGAGAGGGTAAAGGGCCGCAAGCGTAAGCTGACGGCCCTTTTTTATTTCACATAATGCGACTTGTGCTGCTGCAACGTTAAAATGGCGTAATTTAATAGGGTATACATTCCCTATTATTCTATAAAAAATGGACAAATGGAGAGGAGGAAAAGAAGAAAGAACTTCTCGGTGGAAGGGTACATGAGACAGTTGATTAGAAAGTGCTAAAACAAAAGGACACCCTCCTTTGAAGCATGTGCCCCTTGTATAGTTTGCAGCTAATTAGAGTTAAGCAGCAAGAATCTAATTGCTGATTGGGCAGCTAATGAAGATGCTGCGACTGAAACCCTCCCCACATAAAGGTGTGACACGCTTGAACCACCAAAAGTGCTTGTTCCAAATACTGCAAGATGCCCGGAAGGAGTAACTGAGAAGAATTCTTTCCCTTCATCACCGAACGACTCATTTAGTGGCCCTTCCCACGTTGCCCCTGAACCAATAGAGCCTGTTTCATATGGAGCTTGCCCGGTTAAATCAAGACTGGTCGTGTCTGAATGACGATAAATTTCATAAAGACGATTGTCTCTTTCTCGTAACATATAGTTATAGCCATCAGGCTGCCAGAAAATATGTGAAAATAACATATCTCCGAGATGTTGCTGTGAGTAGCCTTCATCATATTCCCAGCTTGGTTGATTTTCAATAATAAGGGCACCACCAAATAAACTAGATAATTGATGGGACAATAAAGTAGTTACACCTGCTGCATACATATTATGAACAAACAAAAAAATTTGATTATCAGCAATGCCAAAACCTCTGCTAGCACCGCGATATCCGTTATCTGTTGCTATTTGACTAAATTGCCAACTTAACCCTCCGTCCGATGATATGGCGCAATATAAACGAGATGTTTCAGTTCCGTCATAGGCACCACCATGCACCATTACAGGTGCAGCTAAAGGAAGAAATATACGACCTCCAAATTCAATTGCTTGGCCAATTTTACGGGAACCAAAGCAAATTGCGGGCATATCCAGTTCGTAAATTATACTTTTTAACGTAAAATCAGTTCCAAGCCCATTAACACTTTCATAAAGAACCAACCGAAAAGGTTTGCTTGAATCTTCAACGACACCGTGCTCCATAATATAAAGGAGAATATTCCCATTACTCAACCTCTGAAGACGTGCATCAGACTCGGCACCAGAAGAATAAAGACTATAAAACTCCAATTCATTCTTGGCACTTGCGTTATTTATAGATAGAAATTCTTTTTCTGTGTCAACATACGAAAGCATTACCTTGCTTCCAACAAGATAGGTGACAAGTATTTTTCCATCAGCACGTTCCACAAAGCTTCCGCCATAGTAGTAAGTATCTGGCTCACTACGTATGACTACTCTTTCCCAAGTATAATTTACATCGGCAATAACGATGATAGAGTGGAGCATACAACTAAATAAAATTGATAAAGTTATAGCAAGTTTCACAGAGTACCCCCTTACATAAATCCAATTAAGTTTACCTCCTTTCTATCCGCTAAGTACATAAATGAGGCATAAATTAGGACATCTATGATAAGTAAAGTCAAGTGGAAAACAGAGATTTCCTGTGTCCCTGACCACCTCAATGCTTTTTTTCAGCACGGAGTTCGATCGTCGGTAGCCTCTGCGGCGGAGAACCTGTGGATATTCGTAGCCGCAGGGCTGTCGACGACCGGACGGGCTTGTTTCTACAAACCATATTTTTAAATGACGATAGCTGCTTACGTTTTTTTATTTCTATCCCTTGGATCAACAATAGGCTTGTGACCAGACATCTATTTGCAGTATCAGGCTATTCGCCGTCACAGAAGATTGAGTTTGGATCAAAACCCGCTGGTCTTTATTAAACAGACCCAATGGTGCATCCCCCGAAAGTTCGCACAGTCCCTAATTGGAAAGATCCAGCGGGAAAACCAAGCCGCATACGTCAATATTTGTTTAGGCTGCTTTCAGCAATTCCTCCTTTGATTCAAAAGGGGTTTTATTTTTGTCCACCGCCATCATATAAGCGACCAGTTTGCGGGCAACCAATGGCCAGTGTTGCCCTGTTGCGGTTGCCTTTGGAGCTTTCTCGTTCATACACTTTCGTCCTACTGTATTTTACCACAGGAGGTCTCCCTACTTATACATTCAAACAGACCCCCGATTAAACAATAACGATTTCAATTGACCAAAGTACATATTGAATTGAAAAAGTCAATAAAAAGTATTCATGGCGGTATCACAGAGCAAAATCAGTGGCCGCAGTCACGGGAGTTACAGGCCGAGCTCGCAGGCTAGAATTCTGGAAAAAAGGCAAAGAAAAAGAACGGTAAAAACGTTGGGCCGCAGTTGGGCCTTTTTTCTGCAAATGGGTCAAATACAATCAAATTAGAATAGTCTAACATATAGAAAAACGGCTAGATAATGCGTATGTGCCAGCCTGTCACGCCGGAAGTCCAAAGTGCTCGCAGGTATCACAGAGCAAAACCAAACCGCGCAGTGATGCGGGTTACAGGCTGGGGTCATAGGTTCGAATCCTAAAAAATTCCTCTCTCACCCTCCGCAGTCCCCCAGTCTTCCGAAAAATTACCGACAATATCAATAATTATGCCGCACTATGGGATATGATCCGCAATGCCGACAGCGGCAGGTTGGTGGATATCCTCAAGCTGGAGATGTAGCGCGATGCATTCTATGAAAAACAAGAAGGATGGAGGAAGTTCCAGGCCGAATTGGGCGGATAAGGGGTGGCAGTCCCTCTGCCCTGCTGGATCGGAAGGAGACAGACCGACTTTTCAGCAAGGTAGAAGGAGGACTGCGGCAGTTCTTTTTGAGGGAGAAGGAGCCCCCCCGACTGAGAATAACCAGCCGAGGGCGGGAGAGGTATCAGGATTACATTAGAATTTATATGCAACAGCCACGTTGAAGACCCAAGGATCAATATCCACATCCACCTCATGGGTGGTTCCGAGATCAGTGGTCAATTCGGCGGTTGTACTGATGTCAATATACCATACTGCTGCATTGACATACCAATTTTCCGCAACCTTTACATCAACACCGGCTTGAGCTGCAAGACCAATTGAGGGGTCCAGCTCCATATTAACGGAATTAATTCCCCCCAGACCCGCAATGGTCGGGAGGGTATTCAGGGTATCAACCAGCTGCCCATCTACCTCTTCGGAGAAAAACATTGTGACGTTGAGACCAACGCCGATATACGGATTAAAGACTCCATTTTCACTACCGAAATGATATTGCAGAGAAAGCGTGGGCGGTAGATGCTGGGTTTCCCCCACTGCAACGCCGTCAATATCACCCTGACCGACGATGTCGTGGGTGAAAGGTGTTGCGGCCAGCACCTCAACACCCAAGTTGCTGGTCAGCATATAGGTTGCCGTCAAACTGAGCTGGGTGTTGTCTTCTACGTCAACCCGGGCGTTGTTCACGCCGTCGGGTAGACCGGAAACCGCCCCGCTCTCAGTGTCGGGCATAACCGTTACAGCACCGACGCGGAGCAAAATATCGCCTGGACTATGCGCGGCCATGGTTGTGGTACTCATTCCGCAAGACATCCCCAGCACGAGGGAAGCAACTCCGACTTTACTTAACACATGCATAATTCTCCTCCAAATTACGTAGTCTTGTTGATCATGTAATATGTTGCCAATAGTAACTATTATCTTTCTTTTATTGATTCTCCATGATGGCGGATAATGTGTCAAGGAATAAGTTTGGAAAAGTTGATAAACGTTGGTTGGACAGCGGGTTAGTCTCTCTTTCTGTCGCGTGGAGGGGGGCTAATGCAGCGTTTTTCCTAATGGAGGCGCGTTTATGATTTTTCGTTACCCTTACTCCTGGTTCAAATAATCCTCAAACTCGGAAAAAACAAGACGGATAGGAATGGCAAAGCCCAGTCCTTCAAATTTACGGGTGAGGAGTTTTTGGGTATTAACTCCGACCACCCGACCTTTGCTGTCAATCAAGGGGCCGCCGCTATTGCCGGGGTAGATCTGGGCATTGGTCTGGATGAAATTATCGCGGAAAGCGGACAAAATTCCAGAGGTCACGGTGTTTTTCAGGCTGAGATCAGCAGGGCTGCCCACAGCAAAGACCTGCTGGCCCTGGACCAGATCTTTTTCTTGAACAGGTTGGAGGAATGGCGTTTTGTAGCCGCTGATCTTAAGCAGGGCCAAATCATGCTTATCGCTGACTCTATAGAGGCTGGCGTACAATTCGGTCTCATCGGCCAGGATGATCGTAAAGCTGTCCTGTCCCGCTAATTTTCGTTTGCTGCGATAAAATTTCTCTACCTCCTTGTCAAGGGTCTGCTTCTCCGCCCGATACTTCTTTTTTGCCTTGGCTAAGCGCTTTTCCTCCTGCCGGAGAAGCTGCTCCGCAGTACCCAGTTCTTGTTGCTTGGCTGCGAAAGAGGCCCTGTCAGCGCGCCCGGCTTTTTTCAGCTTTTTCAACAGAGTCTCTTTTTCCTCCAAATCATCTCGATAGCTCTTTTGCCGTTTCGAGGCCGTGTTCAGAGAACGTTTATACTGGCGAAGGTTTTGGCGGCTTTGCGCAATTTTTGCCTCAACCTGCTGGAATTGCCTTTCGCTGCCCCGGACCACATGTTTATTGGTGATAATATAGCCGTCCTCGGTGATGAAAAAGCCGGATCCGAACCCGGCAACGGTCTTGACGGAAAGGGTACATAGAGACGCCTGTTCCACAAAGTTTTTCGGGGAGAGGGCCTTGTTCAGTTTTGCAGCGAGGTCTTTCTCCGGGGGCACCTGTTCCTTGGATTCCTGTTCCGCCTCCATCTGCTGCTTGATGTCCTCGCCTTCCTCCTTTTCAGGAGTATCGTAGACCACGCCCTTGACCCTGCTGTAGGGGACGGAAATGGTGCCGCCGTACTGCTCGTAATGAACCGTGCCTCCTTCCCGCCAGACATTATCGGTGGTGATGATGTGACCGTTTTTCAGGTGCAGCTCATGGGCCGGGAGCAGGGGTGCGGCGCAACAGAGGAGAAGCAGGCAGAGAAGAGGGGCGCGTTTTATCATGGTCTTGAATGCGGACAAACGAGAAGGAGGAGCGTTCGACCGGGCTGCACAGAGGGCGGACCCGGCCTTGTCTGAAGAGAAAGAGGACAAACGCTTAAGGCGTGGCAGGTTCCTCTGTCTCCAGGTCAATAGAGAGCACAGCAGTATAGTCGCTCTCCGAAATGTTCATGCCTTCAGTAGGGTGGGGCTTCAGCTCCTGCAGAGTGATGGTGTAGCCGTTATAGACCTCTGTGCTGGGGAACTGAGGCCCGGTGTTCAGATGCACGGTTTCCAGATCTCCGCCGCTCAGTTCCAGCAAGATCTCCGCATTGCCCTCCCAGGCGCATTGCACGTCAGTGGGACAGCGGGAGTCCTCAAGAACCGAGGTCAAGCGGATGGTGAGATCGCTGCTTACTTTTTTAGAGGCACGCGGTTGCAGCTCCACGGTCTGGGGAAAATTTTCCGGCTGCTTGGTTTGGGCGCAGGCGATAAACGTGACCAGGCAGATGCAGAGCATCAGCAGTTTTTTCATTTTTTCTCCTCTTTTTTTGGTAACGGGGTAGGTGTTCTTTCTCTTCATCTTTATTTGTTGTTGCCGAATCCCCGCTATTCAGTAACAGCAACGTGCTTATTTCTGTTTAAAAGGAGTTCTCTCTTTTTGTAGCTTCTTTAACTAGCTAATTCTGTGTCCTTTGTCAAGGGCTCCGGGACAGTCTAATTATCGGGTTATCTGAAAGGCCTTTTCGTATCCGGGCAGGCAGGTGATCAACGGGTGGCTTTTCCAAAAATAATCACTATATTCCAGCAGGGTAAGGTTGTAGAGCAGCTCGTTGCTTTGTTTATCGGTGAAATCGTCCGGAGCATCCGGATGTAAGTCAATTTGCACCAGCCGGGTATAATCACTGTCACTGATAAACCGGCGGTACTCATTGGCCACCTGTTTCACCGCTTTTTCCGCTGCAGCTCGATCAATGCGCTCCTCTTCAGCATAATTAATTGCCGTATTGAGGAGACGTAACAGGTCTCGGGGATGCCCGCCGCTGTAGTGGACCAGATAATCCACGGTGTCGAGCTCGTCAAAGAGCTGCTCCGGTACCCGACGCAGGGCCATTTCTCGCATCACCGCGATATTTTCAGGTAGGTCTTCACCGTCCCGATCGCGAATTTTGAGCATGGGCAGGCGAATGGGCTGACTGAAATTGGCGTTCAGGGTGTTGACCTGATGGAGGAGATGAATGGGGGCACAGTAGATGAACAGGCCATTGATCTGGGTGAGCTGATGAACATCTTCGACAAAGAGCTTGAGCGCATTTTTCTGATCCAGGCGGTCCGTACCGTCCACGATAAAGAGGATGCGTTTCCCCTTGCCTCCGGCCCGGATTTTTTCTTCGCTGGCCCGGATGAGTTGGTTAAAGGCCTCGGTAAACTCAGTGAAGTGATTGCGTACCACCAGGCGCAGTTCTTCCCGATAGCTGGACCCGATGTTGATCTTATTGGTCAGTTCGCCGAACAGCTTGACTAACCAAGGCAGGCCGGTCTGTATCGCTGACCCGGCCTTGATTTCCGCAGCAAAATCACGGAGGGCTATGTGCGCCTCGACCCGTTCTTTAAACCAGTTTTCCAGACGGGTGAGAAAAACCTGATCGATAAGGGTACTCTCTTCCTGTTCCAGCCGTTTTAGCAGAGTCGCTAGCAAGGCCAGAAGCACGTCCGGGTATTTCAAGTTGTTGATGTCCAGTTTTTCCAGACCGTCGAGATGGATGACGTAATAGCGATCAGGGTGATGGAGAAAGGCAGAGGTGCGGAGGAGCTCGGTGCTCTTGCCGCAACCGCGATGACCGGTAAAGAGGATGTACTGTTTATGAGGCGCGGTAGGTGCTGTATGGGCAAGACCCTGATTGTCCACATTCAGTTCCCGGTGCAGCCGCTTGAGGTTGAAAACGCCCCGTGCCCTGCTGGTATCAACAAAGAGGCGTTGACTCAGTTCATCATCGGGCCGGAGCGGCTCATTATAGGCTAACCGGTTTTTGGCGTCCCATATAGAAATGTCTTCAAGCCTGTTGTCCGTCATCTCTTGTGCATGCAATAGGTGATTGCTCTACCGACAGTGCAATAAAAAATTCTGTAGCGGTGAGCGTATTTCAGGGGAGCAATATATTGCCGTGTTCGGTATAATAACCAGCGCTCCAGCATAATCCGTTCTTGTTTTTCTTTCAATTACTTTTGGTTTGCGTCTCTTGCCTATGTTCCAGCTGAGAATTCATCCTCGAAAAACAGCTCTTTTTTTTCTAACAATTGTTGTCTCATTGACAGTACTACACAGTATTGCTCTGACGGTTTTTTTGTCTACTGGAAATCAGGATCTGTTGGAGATCACAGGGTATGTTGATTTGGATATTGAAAAGAATATCCCGTCTTTTTATTCGGCTTTTGCGATCTTTCTTTGTTCCCTTCTCTTTTTTTGTATCTCCTCGCTTGAGAAAAAACAAGGAAGAAGGCGGTGTTATTGGATCGGTTTGGCTGCTGTTTTTTTCTTTCTCTCCCTAGATGAGGCCTTGGTTCTGCATGAGGGACTTGGTGATTTAACAGAAGAATATATCAACACGACAGGGATTCTGCAGGCCAGTGGTTTGCTCTATTTTCCCTGGATTATTCCTTACGGTATTTTGACGACGCTCTTGGGTGTGTTGTATTTTCGCTTCATTTTTCGTCTTCCCCGTAAAACAACCGTTCTCTTGATTCTTTCTGCAATTGTCTTTCTTACCGGGGCTGTTGCCTTTGATATGCTCGGCGGGAGAGAAGCAGAGCTGCACGGCTATTACAGTATTACCTATACGGTGTTGTATACCATTGAAGAGTTTTTGGAAATGAGCGGAATTGTTCTGCTCATGTACACCCTGCTTGATTATATTGAACAGCAGTTCGGTCACCTCTGTTTTTCCCTCCAGATTCAGGAGCCGTAAAGAAGGCGTCCTGTATGTTTTTGATATCCTGTTATTCCTGCATCCGTCGCATCATTCGAACAAAATGACGAGCAGCATCCGGGGTTCTGCCCCAATGGAGGTGGACATAACCGGCCAGGGTGTTGTCCCTGATGTAGCCTTCTACTCGACCGTCGTCCAGTACATAGCCTCGTTTGATCTCGCTGGGCATTTTGTCGATGGTTGAGTAATGAAACTCGTGCCCGTAACAATGGTTGCCTGCGGTGCCGAGGATGGTTGCATCCTGTATCTCCACCTGCCGATACCCCAGTCTGCGCAGGCCTTGCTGCATCCTTGAAGTTACCGGGTACACCCCGACCATAGGGTATTGCTTCTCCTCTGCGGTGACGATTGCCTCGGTCAGATACATGAAACCGCCGCATTCAGCATAGACCGGTTTGCCGGAGCGGGAAAAGGCCTGGATCTCGGCTCGCATGGAGGTGTTGGCTGCCAAGGTTTCGGCATGGAGTTCGGGATAGCCGCCACCCAAGTAGAGGCCATCAAGACCAGCAGGCAGGCTGGCATCATAGAGAGGACTGAAGGTTACGAGCTCTGCCCCTTCTTTTTCCAGCATGTCAAAATTATCCTGATAATAAAAGCAAAAGGCCTCGTCCCGGGCAACACCGAGGCGTACCTTGGCCGTAGCTGATGATGCCGGAAGCAGTTCAGTCTCTTCCTGAAGCGTGGTCTCTGGTTCGATTCGTTGCGCTATTTCAAGAAGTAAATCCAGATCAAGATGCTCTTCCATGAGCTCAATCAAGCGTTGCCGATTGAGCTCAACCTCGGTGCCCATGTGCAGCCCGAGATGACGGGAGGGGAGGGTAACCTTCTTGTCTCTGGGTAAGGCCCCGATGATTTTGGCCCGACAATGTTGACCGACCGCTTCGCTGATCATCTGCATATGCCGTTCGCTGCCCACCCGATTGAAGATCACACCCACTACCTGCACCTGCGGATCCAGAGTCTCAAAACCTTTGACCATAGCAGCCACACTTTCTGCTGCGGAGCGCACATCTATCACCAAGAGTACTGGGAGGTTAAGGAGCCGGGCCAAGGTCGCGGCAGATCCTTGGCCGCCATCAAACAGACCCATCACCCCTTCGATCACTGATATCGCTTTATGAGGAGGATCTCCTGTCGGAGGCGCATGGGTATGGAAGAGGCGGCGGACATAATCGGAGCCGCACATCCGTACATCCAGGTTGCGTGAAACCTGATCTGTCATCAGGAGGTGCAGGCTGGGATCGATAAAATCCGGGCCGCATTTAAAGGGCTGGACAGGCATGCCTCGCTGCTTCAGGGCTGCCATGAGGCCGAGGGTGACTGTGGTTTTTCCGCAGCCGGAATGGGTGCCGGCGATAATAAGGGCGTTCTTGTTGTACGTCATGAGAAAG
>CBFDDU010000084.1:0-15092 GCA_965603655.1 uncultured Candidatus Electrothrix sp.
TCCCATAGAGTTTGATAGGTAAGCTTCCGCTATAGATGTTCACATCTCTCAAATAAGAATAGCAAAAAACGCTGGTATCCTCAAGATCGCCTTCTCTGGCCGTTCAGGAAGCGTGTGGCCCGGCCGGAATGCCGGGGCTGCCTTTTGCAGTGCTTTGAACAAGGTCATGGCACTTGTCTACTTGCTCAACTTCATAGGGTTCATCGGCAAGTACAGTTGGTAGAGCTATTTTTTTTGATCATTATAGGCTCAATAATATTCCTGAACAGTAAAGCAGCGAATATTGCCCCGCAAACTGGTCCGGCCATATAGACGATAAGGAATCCAAACCCCTTATCCGGCAGAGCTGCTTGGTGCCAGCCCGCAAGATATGCAAATAATCTTGGCGAGAAATCTCTTGCAGGATTTAAACCGGCTTGAGTAAGTGGGGCTATTATGGAGATTATTAAAGCCACAGCAGACCCAATAAAAAGCGGTGCCAGCGAGTGGTCAGGCCGACCAACATTACAACCTTCAGTCAGTGAAAATATAAAAAATACCAAGGAAAATGTCCCCAATGCTTCAGCTGAGAAGGCATTAAACATGGTAACGTGCGCGAGTTGGGCAACGCCTGGGTTAGGGTAAAATTCACCGAATATCATGGCGGTAGCGAGAGATTCAGCAGCGCCTCGTTTAATGCCGTTGAGCAATTCAAAGTGAAGGATTGAACTGCTAAAAAGGAGATATATGACAGCTGCTGCTATAAAAGCGCCTATAAATTGACCTGCCAGATAAGCGGGTAATTTTCTCTTTTCCATTCGTTGTGCGACAACCATTGCAATGCTTACAGCAGGATTTAAGTGCGCACATGATATATGTCGAGTTGTATAAATGGCAAGAGCAACACCAATACCCCATATCGCAGCTATTTGAAAAAGCCCGGAATGTGATGAAAATAATACTGAGACGGCAACAGATCCACAGCCAAAGAAGACCAGTATGAAGGTCCCGATAAATTCTCCAACAAAGCCACTATATTTTTCAGAAAGATTTTTTATCATTTCCAATCAGCAGGTATTATTTTCAGATGCAGAAGGGTGGGAAGGGCTGATGTACTATCGGGAATAACGGCTTATTTCCTACCGGCCCTACTTACTACGTTGGCTACCATTACGTGCCAGCAGCTAATGCGACGATAATAAACAAGACCAAGCTAAGAATAAAGATAACAACGGCTACTTCCCATAGGATGCAGCTGAGAGATAAGCCCAGAGATATGAGGGCACCACGTAATTTTTCTTTGTGAATTATGCTCAGAACAGCATAATAAAGCGATGTAATGCCACAAAGCAAGCAGGTACCCCGGAGAAAATAACCGAGAGTGGTATAGTCTGTATTGAATACAAAGGTTCGATGGCTTGGCTGCAAACCAAAGTATATGGTGAGTACTCCAAAGGCAATACCAAGCACTGAGATGAGAAGAGAACGAATGAAAAATTGTGCTGGCAGTTTCATTATTATCCGAACTAACGATAAGGAAGCTCTCTGGGATATGGAATACCTTTCACAAGAAGAGCAAGCTTACAAAAAAAGGGTACGCAATGCGCACCCTTTTTTTATTACAACCTAGCCCATAATACCCCATGAGTCAGGAGTGTTGTTATTACACTTTCTTATCCTGCTATTGCCAAAACGCTACTACTGAATGAGGGTAAAAGTCCCGCCACCAACATAATTGCTGTCAGAATAAAGAGACTCGCCTTTTGCATTCCGTCCATAATAATAGGCGCGGTTTCGCCGGCAGGCTGGATAATATAGGCCTCTTTGACCAGCAGGAGGTAATAATACAGCGAGATGGTTGAATTCAGGGCAGCAAAAACAACCATGAAATAATAACCCTTTTGTGCCGCCGAGGCGAACAGGAAGAATTTTCCCATAAAACCGGCCAGCGGCGGAATACCTGCCAGAGAAAAGGCAGTCAGCATCAGGATAGCTGCCAACATGGGATTGCTTTTTCCCAGTCCTTGCAGCCCGCTGCGATTTTCTTCACCGTTGCGTCCGATGATGGAGATAATAAAGAAGACAGCATAGTTTCCAGCCGCATAGACAAAGAGGTAGAAGATAATGGAGGAGCGTGCCGCACCGGCATCACCAAGCAGCGCCATAATGATGTAGCCAGCCTGGGCAATAGAAGAATAGGCCATGAAGCGTCGCAGACGTGTCTGCTTCAGAGCACCGAGGTTACCGACAGTCATGGTTGTCGCTGCCAGGATCAGGAAAATCGGCTGTAAAGAGCTGTGCATGGCCGCCAGCGGGCCGTATACTAGAATCAGGAGAAAGGCGATGGCAACAGCCTTGGAGGAAACTGAAATAAATGCGGTTACCGGACTGGGTGCGCCGTCGTAGACATCCGGTGCCCACATATGAAACGGAAAGAGGGTCAGCTTAAAACCGATGGCAGCCAGGGTAAAGAGCATGCCGAGACGAAGCAGTGGTTCCTGGGGATTGGCCGTACAGGCCTGAGCCAGGGCCTCAAAGGTCAGGGAACCGGCAGCACCGTAGAAAAAGGAATAGCCAAACAGGAGTAGACCGGTTGAGGCGGATCCCATGATAATGTACTTGGTGGAGGCCTCGACGGATAGACTATCCTTTTTATAAAAGCCACTCAAGATGTACAGCGGAATGGTGGCCAACTCCATTCCGATGAACAGGGTGAGGAGGTCGGTGGATGAAACCACTGTGAACATACCAAAGGTACAGAGCAGAAGAATAAAGAAAAATTCACTTTGATATTTCATCACCCCTCTCTTGTTGCCCCCCGGTGTAAAGTAAGGACGGGAAAGCAGGACGGCAAAAAGTGCAGACAGCACAAAGACCTGCTTAAAGAGGAGCGCGGTACCCGTGACCTGATAGCCGCCCGGATAGAGAACGGTCTGATCATACGGCAGGCAGAGCAACAGCACGAAAATACCGCATAAGCCGACCCAAGAAAGAGTAAAGGGCACAGTGGAAACGAGATCATTTTTTCCCTTGTACAGGTCATAGCCCATGACCAGGGCCGCAAGGACGACAAGAAGAATATCAGGCAGCAGGAGTGTCATCGGAGTTATTATCGCATCAGGTTATTGTAAATGGGATGAACCGCATTATTGACCAGTTCAACGATCCAGCCGGGCAGAATTCCCATAGCAAAGAGACAAAACAGAAGGATGGTAACTGGCACTTTTTCCAACAGGGAGGCATCGGTTAGGGTGGCAAACTGTTCTTTGATCGGCCCGTTGACCAAGCCGTTAACCGCCCGCAGAACATATACCGCTGTCACCACGATAGAAAGGACAGCCAGCACCGTGCAGACTCGGTTGATGGTGTTCGGGTTGGCAAAGGCCCCGACAAAGACATTGGCCTCGGCCACAAAACCGGACAGTCCAGGCAGCCCCAGTCCGGCCAGCCCAACAATCACATAGGCCACCGAGAGAAAGGGCATCACCTTCATCAGGCCGCCCATCTCGCTGACCGTCCGGGTATGGGTTCTGCCGTAGATCATTCCGATGAGGCAGAAAAACAGGGCGGTCATCAGACCGTGGGAGATCATCTGGAGCACGCCGCCCTTGATGCCGGTAAAGGTCAGAGCGGTAAAGCCGAACAGAACCAATCCACAATGAGAGACTGAGGAGTAGGCTGTAATGTATTTTAGGTCGGTCTGGCGGATGGCTCCAAAGGCACCGTACAGCACATTGATGGTCACCAGGATCAGGAAAAAGCCCATCCATATCTGCGCCCCTTCAGGCAGAAGATACATTGCCACCCGCAGGCAACCGTAGCCGCCCAGTTTCATCAATACTCCGGCATGGAGCATGGAGACCGCTGTGGGCGCAGAGGCATGGCCGTCCGGTGACCAGGTATGGAAGGGAAAAATCGCACCCAACACTCCGAAGCCAAGAAAAATAAGAGGAAAGACCCAATGCTGAAAGGCAGCAGGAAAATGGTGCTGAGAAAGTACTTGCAGGTCAAAGCTGTTCAGGCCGGACTCGAAGTACAGGGCCAGAATTCCGGCCAGGATAAAGGCAGAGCCCGCCACCAGCATCAGGGTCAGCTTCATGGATGCGTATTCTTTTTTGCCTGTCCCCCAGAGGCCGATGAGCAGGTACATGGGTAGGACGGCAATCTCGTAGAAGAGAAAGAAGGTAAACAGATCAATAGAGACAAACACCCCGTAGACGCCAGCCACCAGGACATTCAGGAGGATGAAAAACTCCTTGGCCTGCTTGTTGACATTCCAGCTGGCCAAGACCCCGCAGAAGATGACAATGGCTGTGAGCAGCATCATGAGGACGGAGATAGCATCGACCCCGATGTTGTACTCGATATTCATCATCTTGAACCAGCCGACCTTGTAGGTAAAATGGAACATGCTGGCTGCTGCGCCGTCCGCAACCGGGTTGGCCGCTGACACACCGATAAACTTAAAGGTCAGGACGATGACAAACAAAAGGTTGATCAGGGTTCCGATCAGAGAAATGACTTTAATGCTCCGATGGTCATCAGTCCGGATCGGCAGGCAGGCCAAGGCGGTAATAAAAGGGACGACCCAGATCATAGTAAGCAGAAATGGTCCGTTCATATATGTACTCCGTTGCTGTTTTCGCCGTTGCGACTGAGTGTGTTCATTTTCTTGATTAATCCTTACGTGCTCTTTTGATGAAAAGAAGTTGCCGAAAAAAAGATGAAACAGGAGATTCCAGTTATTGCATTAATGCATTGATTGCATATTGACAGAGTTCCGTATGATGCATGATTCCTCTGAAGGACTCCTTATCTGGCCCTAAAGCGAAGACGACTACCGGCGTGGCAGTATGGGTTCCTGTGGCCCAGACAACTTGTTGCTGTGTTGCGACCTCTATTGCTAAAAGATTTTGTCGGGCTCCGTTTTTATTGGGAACAAAAAAAGCGTCATTAACGTCGATTTTAGGGACAGTTTTTACCCCCATCTTTTTATGTCCTTTCACGTAATAGGGGTTTTCCTCGGTTTCCAGAATCCGCGCAGCTTGCTCTTCGGTGATCTGGAATGCCGTATTTCTGCGGACTAATTCCGCCAACTTTGCAGGAGTTTGTTCCTTTTGAGATAATTCGTCAAATTGTCCAAAAATTTCCCCATAACTCAATTTTTGCATGTACAGTTTGTCCAAAACTTCTGGATTGCCAAAATTTAATCCGGGCTGATACTTTCTTTCTTTGAACAGCGTTCCGGGTAAATCAATCGGTTCAGGAAGGTCATTGGCCGAATAACTGAAGCTGAATCCTCCGGTTTCGTGATCCGCCGTCACAATCAGCAAGGTGTCGTCACGAGCGGCGGCCCAGTCCAGAACATACTCCAAGGTTTCATTGAGCTTTAACAGCTCATGGAGCAGGGTTCCTGTGTCGTTTCCATGGCTTGCCCAGTCAATTTGCCCTGCCTCAATCATCAGGAAGAATCCTTTTTCATTTTTTGCCAGCAGCTCAATCCCCTTTGCTGTCATTTCTTTCAGGTCAGGCATGGTTCTGTCCGGATCATCCTGTGTCCGGGCGGCTTTGATGGCGTTGTCCATCGCGGATGAGGCAAATAAACCGAGCACCTTACCGTCAGCATTTGCCAGCTGTGTTTTGGTGAACGCCAAGGCATAGCCATTTTCCTGGGCGTCCAGCAAGAGGTTGTGGTTATCTTTTCGTTTCGATGTTACTTTGACCGCGCCCCCCGTCATCCGTACCAGTTCATTATGCACCGCAGAATTCGAATCGTTTGCCTCCTGCGGTATCCAGTTCCTGAGCCCTCCTGACAGCATGACATCCGTTCCGGAGTTCAGCATGTCCACAGCAATGGCGTTTTCCAGGCTGCGGTGCGGCTGATGGGCGGCAAAGGCGGCCGGGGTCGCATGGGTCAGACGGGTATCCGAAATAAGGCCTGTGGAT
Organism: uncultured Candidatus Electrothrix sp.; assembly: GCA_965603655.1. Classification (GTDB taxonomy): domain Bacteria; phylum Desulfobacterota; class Desulfobulbia; order Desulfobulbales; family Desulfobulbaceae; genus Electrothrix. Next base: position 5,926 of record CBFDDU010000084.1, read on the forward strand.
TTGCCCAGTTTTTCCGCCTGCTCCAAGATGGTGACCGTGGGATTGCCGTCCTTGTCGCCTCCGATCATTTCTGAACCGGCAGCCGTGCCGGAAGCTAACTGGGTTCCGGATGCGGCCGAGTCTGTTACCAGCACATTGGCCGCATGGGTCATGGAAAGGCCCATAACTGCTCCTTCCTGCATCATTCGGTCAAATGCTGTTGTTCTGCTTTTAATGACCGAATGCGGTGCCTGCTTTGCATAGGCCAGCAACAGGCCTAGCTGCTGAGGCCCCATGCCGTCACCGATTACCATGATGACATTTTTTACTTTGCTGCCGCTTTCAGGCTCGGCTTTCTGTCCCTGGGGATGCAGCGGACTGCAGCTGGCAAGGGTCAGACTGCTGATGAGGAAAACAAACAGGAAGGTATTTTTTTTTCGCATATTTTTATACTGTTTTAATAAATTGTCGTCGGTTTCTATTTTGCCTCAATCTCTCGGCCGCTACAAATCCAATTGTGCAATTATCTCAAATATCCAATTGAGGTTATTAAATGTCTTTTGCAGATTGTCCGCCGCAGACACGGAAACTGGGTCCACTGTAAAGATATCATGTTCCAGCTTACCAAACTCCCAGGTTTTCCCCGTAGTAACTACGCCGTAACAAAGCGATGCGCCTGCCAGGGATGAAGCCACCATTTCCGCCAGAGCCTGTGTCCAGCCCTCATCAAAATTATCCTGTTTTGCCTCAATAATGCAGAGCGAAGGCTGGCCCATGCCCCCGTATTTTGTTCTGGGAGCAATAAGATAATCAGGTTCGCCGACGAGGCCCTTCTGTTCATCTATATTATAGGGAACATGGGACCATACGTTTAACCGGGCATAATTTTTTGCAACAACATGGAGCATCGGGCTGATAATCTTTTCACAGATGGTTGTCTCATTAATGAAACTCAGATTGTCGCGAATATTTTCTGTTATCAGTAAAAAAAGAGCTTTCTGCACATCAAATTCTTTTTGCCGGACAAAGACTGATTTTCTGGCGACTTCAATATCGAATTTTCGGGCAACTTCTTCAACGTTTTTAAAATTTCCGTATGCCATATTGCCGACCAGTTGTACTCAATTACTCAATCTCAGTTAGCTGCGAGCCGAAATACGAGAAGCAGCAATCAGGCTGCTGTTAAATTTCTCGGCTGTCAGAGAGTTTTCCTTCATGCGTATAATAGGTCGTGTCGCCGTCTTGGTTCACCACCCAGACTTCATAAGCTCCCTTTGCCAGATAGAGTTGCACTTTTTCTTCTATTTCGCCCTTTGAGTTGGAAGGGGAGGTTATTTCAACACAGATTTCAGGGGCCTTGATGTACGGTGTGCTGTAACCGAATTCCTCAATAAACGTATCCGAAGCCCAGGCGACATCGGCAACCTTGACGCCGTCACCGGTCTGGACGGAGCATTCCATAATGACTTTACCGCTACCTTTATGTCGGTCAATCCGTTTGCCGACCTCGTACTGAAGACGACCGTGATTGTTGCTTGCCGGACTCATGAGGATTTTGCCCCATTTGTTCAGCTCAATCTTGAATGGAAGATCCTTCAGCAAAGGATTATTGATAACGCTTGCCCATTCCATAGGTATCTCTTTTTTAGCGGTTCTATATATCTCGTTGCGCCATGCTAATGACAAAATGAACCGATTGCGCAGTCATCCGGCGGAATAATTGATCAGGCTTTCTGTGCCATCATTGCTGACAATATACCAATAATTCGTTCCGGGTTATCTTCGATGCCATAATTTTTCAAATCAATCTGAACGATCTTGCCGGTTAACTTGATAAATTTCCAGAAAAGACCTGTTGTAACAGTGCCATAAATTGATGGTGTGTCATTTCCTTCTTGTTCATTGAAAATTCTTGCCGCTATCATTTCCGCAATACATTGTCCCAATCCACCCATCATGTTTTCATTTTTTGCTTCTACAAGTGTGATAACAGGTGATTTCACAAACAATTGCTCAGGAGATAAACTGACAAGAAAATCGCAATAGCCATTCAATCCTTTTTCTTTGTCAATATTGAATTCAACCCCTGAAAAAAAACTAATTTTTCGATCAAATATTTTCCTTATTTCAACCAATATATTGGAGATAATCAGTTCTGATTTTGCTTTTTCCGTATTGATTGAGACCGCTAAGGAAATATTTTCCTCTAAGGTGATTTTAAGATAATCACTTATTTCAACAGGTTTAATCTGTGAAAAGATGCCTGAACTTTCAACAATTTCTAAGCCAAAATCATTTTGAACCTGCTTGATAGTGAAATCACTATACGACATTGTTGAGCCTTATGTTTTATTGACGAGCCTTATGAAACCAAGTCGAAATAGAGTATGGCATGCAAAACGGAAGCTTTGGTCATTAATCCAACAAAATTAAAACAAGAGTTGCTTGCAATTAAGTTGGTAGCCGAGCTTCACTGCCCCAAGAACAACAGCACTATAAACCCGATAACTGTAGCACCAAGATAAAACTGTAATTGCCCGGATTGCGCAAGCCGTATTCCTTTGCCGCCGACTTGCAGGAGCCATCCAGTGAGATCCATGCTCCCGTCAACAACTTTACGGTCAAACCACTTGATCGGCGCAGCGATCCGATTGAAGATGATTTTATGGGTGACGAAGAGCCATACTTCATCCATGTAAAATTTATTATAGACTAGCGTATATACCGGTCCGAATATATTTTTCAGGCGTGCAGCAGCCTCTGTCTTACCTTTTCCGTAGAGCAACCATGCTCCACCGATACCCAGGAAGGCAGCTAAGGTAGCGAGCCACGGCAGCCAGCCAGGATGAGCAAAATGACCGACCTCTTCGAGATGGGGCGGAACAACATTGGCGATAAAGAAATGTTCCAGCAAACCGGCAAAAATGGTCGGTACGGTCAGGGCTATGATCGGCCAGGTCATCCAAGGATCTTCATGGACATCATGCAGCTTGGATCGTGCCTCGCCATGAAAAATGAGGAAGAAGAAGCGAAACATGTAAAAGGCGGTCAGAGCACCGGTCACCAAGCCGACGAGGAAGGTAATATAATGACCGGATTGGAGGGAGGCCAACAGGATGGCATCCTTGGACCAAAAACCGCTGAAGGGAAACACACCGGCAATGGCCAGACAGGCCGCAAATAATGACCAGTAGGTTCTGGGCATCAGAGCTTTTAGGCCGCCCATCTTCATGATATCGTTACTGTGGACAGCATGAATAATGGCACCGGCACCGAGGAACAACATGCACTTGAAAAAGGCATGGGTAAAAACGTGGTACATGGCTGCCGAGTAGCCCAGTGGATTGACATCAGGGCCGTGATGACCACCATCCGCACAGATTTTGGCCGCACCCAGCGAGAAGATCATATAGCCCAGCTGCGACAGGGTGGAAAAGGCTAGGATGCGTTTGATATCCATCTGGGTGATGGCAATGACTGCTGCAAATAAGGCCGTAAAGGCACCGATACATTGAATCACGAACAGGGTGCTTTCAGAGGCAGCAAATAGGGGAAACATCCGAGCTGTAAGATAGACACCAGCCACGACCATGGTTGCCGAGTGGATGATGGAGGAAACCGGGGTCGGTCCTTCCATAGCATCCGGCAACCAGACATGGAGCGGAAACATGGCTGATTTTCCCCAACCACCGCAAAATATCAGCAGGGTGCCCAAGGTCAGCATGTTGATGGAGATACCTGCAAAAAGAAAGTCCTTATTGAGCAGGGCTGCTGTTTCAGGGCTGTTCAGAGTTTGAAAGCTGAAGCTCCCGCTCTGGAAGCTGACCAGCAGAATACCCAGCAAAAAAAAGGCATCGGCAAAGCGGGTCATGATAAAGGCCTTTTTCGATGCCGCCACAGCTGATGGTTTTTCGTACCAGAATCCGATCAGTGCGTAGGAGGACACACCGACCAATTCCCAGAAAACGAACATCTGGAGGATATTGCTGGAAACCACCAGACCGAGCATGGAAAAGGAGAAGAGGGCCAGCAGGGCAAAGAAGCGGTTAAAGCTCGGATCACCCTTCATGTAGCCGACAGAATAAATATTCACCAGGAACGAAATTACCGTGACCACCACCAGCATCATTACCGAGATGGGGTCAAGGTAGATGCCTATATTCGCGGTCAGGGTTGGCGAGAAATTGAGCCAGGCACCGTCAAGGGCCATCTTATCGGGGTACGGAAGTCCGTGTCCCATGACCGAAATGAGATAGGTCAAGGCGGTGAGCAGGGCATAACCGAGCGAAATGCCGGACAGGGTGATGGCAAGCTTGCCGACAAATTTATTTTCTGAATTGAGATGCCCCAGCCCGATCAGGACAAAGCTGAGGAGCGGGCAGAACAGAATCAGGTAACTGTGGAAAAATATACAATCAGCCATTGAGTTCCTCCAGCCTATACACATCAAGCTGTTTTTTACGACGGTACATGGAAAGGATAATTGCCAAAGCCACAGCGATTTCACAGGCGGAAACAGCCATGACAAAGATCGGGAACACAGCGCCTGCAACCGGGTCTGCCGCCTTGAAATGGGCAAATGCGGCAAAGTTGATGTTGGCCCCGTTAAGAATAACCTCCACCGAAAGCAGAATGCCCAACAGGTTCCGTCGGGTCAGCATACCGAATATTCCGATTCCGCAGAGGATTAACGAAAGAGCAATGCAATGGGAAAGGGTCATGATCGGTCCTCCTTATCAGCATCTTTTCTGGCGATGACCACAGCACCGACCAGTGCGGTCAGCAGTAGCAGCGAGACCACTTCAAAGGGTACGATAAAGCCGTTTGTTGTGGATAGCAGGCGGATACCGACCTGATCAATGGTGATTGATGCCGTCTTTGAAGTTGCGGCGTCCGGGAGGTTTGAGCTGTTTTCTGTGAAAAAATACAGCAGGCCGGTGAACAAAGCTCCGGTTATCAAACCGTTGCCGAGCCATTTGCCTCTGCTTACTTTGCTCAGTTTGTTATCGACTCCAAGCCCGGTGGTCAGGAGAATGATGAGCAGCATGAAAACAACTATTCCGCCGATGTACAGCATGATTTGCGCCAGGGCAAGCAGCTCGATCTGGAGCATGATATACAGTGCGGCAGTGATAAGGAAGGACCCGATCAGTGCCAGAGCACTGTGTAAAATATTGGGCAGGCTGACTGCACAGCATGACAGCGTGACAAGGATTGCAGCCAGTATATAAAAGAGAATATCAGTCATCAGCATTCTCCCGGTGTTGTATTTTGAGGCTTGTTGAGCACCCAGGTCAGTTCATTTCGGTCATACACGGTCAGTTCAAAATCTCTTGTCATGGCAATGGCACCAAAGGGACAGGCTTCCACGCAGAGTCCGCAAAAGGCGCATTGAGAAATGCGGTAGACATATTGACCGAGCACCTTGCGCCCGCTGAGATCCTTGGTTGACAGGACCGAGATTGAACCGTTGGGACAGGCCTTTTCACAGATCCCACAAGATGTGCAGGCGTTCTCACCGTTTTCATCGTGCGGCATGGACAGCGGCCCGCGAAAGCGTTCGAACATCTCCAGGGTATCTCGATTTTCCGGGTACTGCTGGGTGATGACGGTCTTAGGATTAAGAAAGTATTTTATGGTGATATCCATTCCCTGCATCAGAGAAGAGAATCCCGTAAAAACTTTACGCAGGTAGCGGCCGCTGTATTCCAGCAGGTTTTCTTTGGGGACGGTTTCTTTCATAGTTATTGATAGATACAGTTTACAGGCTCATTGATTTGATGGAGATGTGCGGCAGCTTATCAAGCCCATCCCAGCACCATGAAAACAGCCCCCAGCATGAGCAGCAGCAGATTGGCGGGCAGCATCATCTTCCATTCCAGATACATAAGCTGATCCACTCTGACCCGGGGAAAGGTCCAGCGGAACCACATATAGACGAAGACAATAAAAAATGTTTTCCCGAAGAACCAGAGAAAACCCGGCAGGATATTCAACAGCCCGTCAACAGCGGGAATGCCGATGAGAGGGGGATGAAAACCGCCGAGAAAAAAAGTGGTTGCCAGTCCTGCCGAAATGAACATATTGACAAATTCGGCAAAGAAAAACATAGCAAAACCCATGCCGGAATATTCGGTATGATATCCTGCTGTTAGTTCCGATTCAGCTTCGGCAAGGTCAAAGGGGGTTCGGTTGAGTTCAGCTGTGGAGGCGACCAGATACATGATGAAGGAAAGGATGCCGAGAAAAGGCAGCTTAAAGATCCACCAGTCAAAAATCAGGCCCTGCTGAGAAAGGACAATTCCTCGTAATGAGGCTGTCCCGGAAAGCATGACAATAAGGAGCATGATCAGGGCGAGGGATATCTCGAAGGAGATCATCTGGGCACCTGCACGCATGGCGCCGAGCAGGGAAAGTTTGTTATTGGATGACCAGCCTCCCAAAAGAATACCCAGTACGGTCAGGCCGGAAATGCCGAGGACATAGAGCACGCCGCCTGCCGGATCAGCCAGTTGCAGGTGGTGATCAAAGGGCATGATCACCATAATAAGGAAGGTGGCCGTCAAAGGAAGTATGGGGGCGAGAAAAAAAGTAAAGGAATCGGAGCCCTTCGGTCTAAGAATTTCTTTGAAGAGGAGTTTGATTCCGTCAGCCAGGGGCTGAAGAATGCCGTGATATCCTACCCGCATGGGGCCGAGCCTGATCTGGAAATGGGCCACGACCTTACGCTCCAACAGGATAAGGAAAGCAGCCAGAACGGAAACCAGGATCACCACGCTGATCAGGCCCAGGGCCGGGTTGATAAGAAAGGCGCTTTCCGGGAAAAGGCTGCGCACCATATTGCCGATGCCGTTTTGGAGTGGATACAGTGTTTCTGCTGACATGTTCATTTCTCTTTGTTTTGCTCTCTACTTGTCCATATCCGGGATAACAAAATCCATGCTGGACATAATTGTTACCAAGTCTGCAAGCTTAAGGCCTTGTGCCGCATGGTTGAGGGCGCTGAGATTGGAAAAATTCGGCGAGCGGTATTTCACCCGGTAAGGTTTCGGGCCGCCGTCGGAGACAATATAAGTTCCCAAGATACCTCTCGGCGTTTCAACCTGACTATAGTAGCTGCCTTTGGGGAGTTTGTATACTGCCTTTGGTTGACTGCGATACGGTCCTTCCGGGAATTTTTCCACTGCCTGTTCTAAAATACGCAAAGACTGGACAATTTCTTCCATTTTAACCTGATAGCGAGCAAGACTGTCGCCTGCTGTGTCGGTTGGAATATCAAAATCAAACTGATCGTAAATGGAGTAGGTATCGTTTTTGCGTACATCATAAGAGACATTGGAGGCTCGCAGGACCGCGCCTGAGCAACCGTAGGCCAAGACATCTTCTCTAGACAGGATGCCCACGCCTCGGGTTCTTTCCTGAAAAATGATATTGCCGCTCAGCAGGGTATTGTATTCATCAAGGGCCTTGTACATAATTTTGATGAATTTTTCAATTCTGGGAACAAAGGTGTCCGGGGCATCAAAGGAAGAGCCGCCGGGCCGGAAAAAATTCATGGTCAGGCGGGCCCCGCACATTTCTTCAAAGATATCCGTGATCATTTCACGTTCTCTGAAGCCGTACAGGAAAGGCGTAAAACCGCCGAGGTCCATGCCCATAACGCCCCACCAGAGCAGATGCGACTGGATTCTCTGGAGCTCGCAGACCATAATGCGGAGATATTCACCGCGCTCGGGTACCCCGATATCCAGAGCCTGTTCAACAGCCATGCAGAAGCAGAGATTGTTGAAAAAGGCGGAAAGATAGTCCAGTCGATCCGTGAGGTGGATATTCTGAATATAGGTCTGGTTCTCGGCCATCTTTTCAATCCCGCGATGGATATAGCCGAGATGGGGGACCGCTTCCACGATGGTTTCGCCGCTCAAACGGGCAACGATCCTGAGCACGCCGTGGGTGCTGGGATGTTGGGGGCCGATATTGACGAAAAACTCATCAGCGTCCTCAGCGTTTGATTGCGGCAGCCTAAATCCCTCAGGCAGGGTATCTCCGTCAAGACGGTATTTTTCAGCGGATTGTGTGGTCATCTTTCAGTAGGAATTTTCAGTCCGGTTTATATTTTTTTCTGCCATTCTAATGAAGATCAAATTTGATAAATTGTCAAGAGAAAAAATGCTTCTAAATTGTAAGGTTATGGGTTACTGTTTGGTAACATTTCAGATTGTTTTGGTAGCCTGTTCAGGATGGCAATTACTGCCGAAATTATGAGTACTCCGCTGTGAACAATCGACACTTCTGAAACTGTTAGAGTGCTACAAGGTCGGTTTCTCGGTCGAGATGAAGTGTCGATTATATTGAAACAGCTCCTTGAAAAATCAATATATAATGGTTGCAATTAATGTGACATGAGCTTCCGCTCTGTCACGGCTGGGAAGGGTCCGTGTTTCGAGTTTGCAACTCTATAACATCACCGGCCTTGGCCTTGCCTCCCTGAAGAACTTTGGCAAAAATGCCTTCGCGGGGCATGATGCAGTCACCTGTGGCTTTTTTAATCGCGCAGCCATCATCGTGACATTTTTTGCCAATTTGGGTGATCTCCAGGAGAATTTCTGAACCGATCCGCAGGGTGTCGCCTACAGCGACCGCGCCGAGATCAACGCCCCTGGTAATAATATTTTCCGCAAAGGCTCCCTGGGTGAGTTGGGGGAGTTTCTCTTTGACCCTGTCTATGCTTTCTCCTGCAAGTAAAGATACTTGCCGGTGCCAGTCTCCACCATGCGCATCCTTGAGAATGCCGAAGCCGACTTGGAAAGTTGCTTCTTCAATGGGGCTTTTAGGGATACCTTTTTTTTTGCTGATGCAAATTGCTTCAATTGCCGACATGTTGGCTCCTTTTTGTGATGCAGCGGAAACAAGAACAAATGATTGTGAGCTCATAGGACTCCTTGTTCAGGTTTTTATTCCGATGCTGTGAAAGATGAGAGTGTAACTTCATAAATAGATGTAGCTTCTTTCTTCGGGCTAACCTGTATTTTGGTTATTCATTTTTAAAAAAGCAGGTTAGCTCAAGAAAAAAGAAAAGAACAGGCAGTTACCCTTTATTATTAATATTGACTTTTTTCTCTGCCGAGATTAACTACCATAGTCTATGAGAGCAATTTTTATATTTGTTAAACTTATATTTGTTAAAC